>CALGEH010000136.1 GCA_937881735.1 uncultured Shimia sp. | reverse complement strand
GGCATCCTCCAGATCGGCAATGATCTTTTCCGCGTGCTCGGTCGTCTGGTTGCTGTCGCGGCGGTAGATGTAGGATTTGCGCTCGTTGTAATCCGGGCCGCGCGCATAGGTGGCCGAGGGTTGAATGGGCGGGATGAGCGCGCCTGTCTCCGCGTCCATGAAGCGCAAGGCCTGTGCGAGGCGGGTGGCGGGGGCGAGGCGATTTTTCATGATGTGGTCCTTCTGGCGCGCGGCTTCGCAGATTTGCCTTCGGCGAGGATATTTTTGGCAAGAAGAAGCGAGGGCGGGTTGGTGTGCCGCCCCCGCTTGTTTAGCCGAGGGCTTTGTCGCAGCGCGCGCAGGTGCCGGGGTGGGTGTGTGTGCCCACGTCGGGCAGGATTTTCCAGCATCGGTTGCATTTGTCGCCGGAAGCCTTCGCGAAGGTCACTGCGATCCCATCTGTTTCGGGCAGGGTGAAGGCGGCGCCGGGGGCCGCCTGGTCGCTCAGCGTGATGGCGGACGTGATGCACACATCCTGAAACGGCACTGAGGCGAGTGCGGTGCGCACCGCATCATCAGCCACGTAGACGGTGGGACCCGCCTCCAGCGAGGAGCCGATGACTTTGCCCGTGCGCTCCACTTCCAGTGCTGCCGTGACCACGCGGCGGGCTTGGCGGATGCCGGCCCATTTGGCGGCAAGTTCCGGGTTCAGCCAGTCTTGTGGCGTGTCCGGGATGTCTTGCAGGTGCAGCGAGCCATCCGTGCCGGGGAAGCGTTCCAGCCAGACCTCTTCCATCGTGAAGACCAGCACCGGGGCGAGCCATGTGGTCAGGCGGTGGAACAGCAGGTCGAGAACGGTGCGCGCCGCGCGCCGCTCAACGCTGTCACCATCGCAGTATAGCACGTCCTTGCGGATATCGAAGTAGAAGGCCGAAAGGTCCAGCGTGCAGAAGTTGAAGAGGGCCTGGAACACGCCCTGGAAGTCGTAGGCGGCGTAGCCCTCGCGCACCCGCACATCCAGCTCTGCCACACGGTGCAGCACCCATTGCTCAAGCTCTGGCATATCGGCGGGGGCCATGCGGTCGGACTCTTCGAAATAGGCGACGGCGCCCAAGAGATAGCGCATCGTGTTGCGCAGGCGGCGGTAGCTGTCGCTCACGCCTTTGAGGATTTCGGGGCCGATGCGCAGGTCCGCCGTGTAGTCGGATTGCGCCACCCAGAGGCGCAGGATATCGGCGCCGTATTGCTTGGTTACGTCCTCGGGGGCCACTGTGTTGCCGACCGATTTGGACATCTTGTTGCCCTTCTCGTCCAGCGTGAAGCCGTGGGTCAGCACGCCCCGGTAGGGTGCGCGCCCTTGGGTGCCGCAGCTTTGAAGCATGGACGAGTGGAACCAGCCGCGATGCTGGTCCGTGCCCTCAAGGTAGAGGTCCGCCAGCCCGTCCTCGGAGCCATCCTCGCGGTCGCGCAGGACGAAGGCATGGGTGGAGCCGGAATCGAACCAAACGTCGAGGATATCGTCGACCTTGTCCCACGCGTCGGGGTCCACGATCCCACTCAGGAACCGCTCTTTCGCGCCGTCCTTATACCACGCATCCGCGCCTTCGGCCTCAAACGCCTCAAGGATGCGGGCGTTGACGGCCTCGTCGCGCAGAAGGAAATCATCGTCTGTGGGCAGCGCACCCTTGCGGGTGAAGCAGGTGAGTGGCACGCCCCATGCGCGCTGACGCGACAGGACCCAGTCGGGCCGTGCTTCGATCATAGAATAGAGCCGATTGCGCCCAGTCTGCGGTGTCCATGTGACCAGCTGATCAATGGAGGTGAGCGCGCGTTCGCGGATCGTTTTGCCGTATGTGTCCTGCCCATCGCCCACAGGGCGATCCACGGCGGCGAACCATTGCGGCGTGTTGCGGTAGATGATCGGCGCTTTGGAGCGCCACGAGTGAGGATAAGAGTGGTGGATCTTGCCGCGCGCCAGAAGCCCGCCCACCTCGGTCAGCTTGTCGATGACGGCCTTGTTGGCATCGCCCTCCTTGCCGTTGGGCTTGAGGATACGCTTGCCGCCGAAAAAGGGCAGATCGGCGCGGAAGCTGCCATCGTCCATGACATTGTAGGTGATCACATCGCCGAGCATCCCGAGATCGCGGTAAAGCTCGAATTCCTCCATCCCGTGGCTGGGCGCGCAATGGACAAAGCCCGTGCCTTCTTCGTCCGTGACGAAATCAGCGGCGCGGAAATCGCGTGGGGCGTCCCATTCGCCCATTGAGCCTTCGGTGCCTGCGAGGGGGTGGGAGAGCGACAGGCCGGAAAGCTCTTCGGCCGTCACATCGCGCAGCCGCGTCCATTGGCCCTCTTCCAGACGCGCGCGGGTCAGGACATCGCCTGCCAGCTTGTCGGCGATAAGGAACTTGTCACCTACCGATGCCCAGCATTCCTCCGGCGCACTAGTGATCTCATAGAGGCCGTATTCGATGTTCTTGCCATACACGACCCCCTTGTTCGACGGAATTGTCCAGGGCGTTGTCGTCCAGATCACGACATAGGCGTCGCGGATTGCATCCAGCCTGCGGGATAGCTCACCGATGTTTTCATTGGTAAGTGCCTCTTCTCCAACGTCTCTAGTGGTCCAACCAGAGCTCTTGGGCTCAACTTCGGCAACCTTAAACTTCACCCAAACCGTAAAGCTGTCCTTGTTGTGATACTCGACCTCCGCCTCGGCCAGCGCCGTTTGCTCCACGGGCGACCACATCACGGGCTTGGAGCCTTGATACAAAGTGCCGTTCATCAGGAACTTCTGGAACTCCTCCGCGATGATCCGCTCGGCGCGGAAATCCATCGTGAGGTAGGGGCGCTCCCACTTGCCGGTGATGCCGAGTCGTTTGAATTCGTCCCGCTGGATATCAATCCAGCCCTCGGCGAATTTGCGGCATTCCTGGCGGAAATCGACGATATCCACGTCGTCCTTGTCGCGGCCCTTGGCGCGGTATTGCTCCTCGATCTTCCACTCGATCGGCAGGCCGTGGCAATCCCAGCCGGGGATGTAACGCGCGTCGCGACCCATCATCTGCTGGGAGCGCACGACCATATCCTTGAGGATCTTGTTCAGCGCGTGGCCGATATGCAGATGCCCGTTTGCATAAGGAGGGCCGTCATGCAGGGTGAACGGGGTCCTGGCACCGGGGGTTTGGGCAGCCTTCTCGCGTAGCCGGTCATAGATGCCGATCTCCTCCCATCGCGCGAGCCATTCCGGCTCGCGCTTGGGCAGGCCCGCGCGCATCGGGAAATCGGTCTTGGGCAGGTTGAGCGTGGATTTGTAGTCAAGTGTCTCGGGCGTGTCGGCGCACATCAGTGGCGTCCTTTATCTTTGGATCCGGCAGGGGACCCGATGGGGGAAAGCTATGGGCGGCGCGAGGGTCTCGAACGCCTTGTCCCGGCGGCTCATGGTCTCAGAGCGCCGGGCAGGTAATTCGAATGATGATCGCCAAATTATGGGTCATGTCTGCCTTATAGGTCCGAGCCTGCGCGGCGTCCAGAGGGCAGGGCGGCGCGTTATTTTCCGAAAAGCCCGGTCAGCGCACGACGGACCAGCCCGGTGACGGAGGGCCGCTTGCCCCGCGAGAAGGGCAGAGGACGGCAGACCTCCATCGCGGCCACGCCCACCCGTGCGGTAAGCGCGCCGTTCACCACCCCTTCGCCAAAGCGGCGCGAGATTTTGGACAGCACACTGCCCCCCGCGACCGAGCTGATGAGGTCATCGCCCACGGCCACAGCGCCCGTGGCCACCAGATGGGACATCACGGCGCGGGTGAGCTGCCAACTTCCCAATGCGCCAGAACGCCCGCCATAGATTTCGGCGATGCGCCGGATCATCCGCAGGTTCGATGTGAGCGCGGCCACCACGTCGGCCAGCGCCAGCGGGACAAGGGCTGTCACCGTGGCGACTTGGCGGGCGGCGGCCTCCACCTCACGTTCAGCGGCGGCATCGAGGGGAGCGAGCAACGTATCCTCAGCCAGTGTCAGAAGGGTTGCGGCGTCAAACTGCTCGGGCTGACGCTCGGCCAGACGTTCGCGGCCCCACGCCGTATCCTCACGTGCGGCGTAGAGCCGGGTGAGCCCACCCACCACTTTGCGCGCAGCACTCAGGTCATCGTTGGCCAGCGCCGCATCCGCCGCGCGGTGCAGATCATCCATCCGCCGGAGCCGCGAGAAGGCCGCCAATTCGCGCAGCGCAATCAGCAACAGCACCAGTAAAAGCGCCGCCCCCAGCCCGGTCACCGCATAGCCCAGCACGGGCATCCGCGTCATCAACCCGGTGGCGAAATCCCACGCGGCAATGGAAATCACAGCGCCTAGAAAGGCCAGCGCCAGACCCCAGAAGAGCCGCGCCAGACGCGAGGGGCGCCGCGCTGCAAGGCTTGCGGCGGTCTGCATCGCGCGACCCTCGGGGGGGGCGGGCAGATCGGGCTCGGGCACCGGGGGGGCCTCGGCAGGGGTCGGGGCGGGGCCTGACGCCTCCAGATCGATCAGGACAGGGCCTTTGCGTTTGCTCATTGTGGTATGCTCCGGCGCGCTGATGCGGGCTTTGTTTCAAGCTGCCAGATCATGTGGATTTCCGGCAGCTGTTCGTCATTGCGTGTGCCATCAGTGCGGGCAGCCTCGGCGAAGCCTTCGGCGACGTAGAACGCCCGCGCGGGCGCATTCGCCTCGGCCACGTAAAGCTCCAGCCGCGAGCTGCGGCTCTTGGCGTCGTGCAAAAGGGCACGTCCCAGTCCACGACGCTGGGCGCGTGGATCAACATAAAGCGCATGGATAAGTGCACCATCGCGGGCGATAAACGCCGCAGGTCTTCGCCCATCGCGGATAAGCTGCACCCAACCACGCCGAGTGATCCGTGTCATCACCGCGAGATCCGCGCGGCGCGAGCGCACGCGCGGCAACCAAGCGGCCGAGTGTCCGAAGCGCCAAAGGATGCGCGCCATATGCGGCACATGCCAGATGCGCGCGCGGCTGGGCGCGCTCACAGCTTGTCCCCGATCAGGAACTGTGCGGCACGGTCCAGCCGGATATGTGGCGGCCCTTCGCCGGGCTTCAGCGTCAGCCGTGCAGGGGCGAATTTCATGATCTGGTAGTCGCCATCGAGCCACTCTGCTGCGCCATCTTCTGCCACACTCATCAGGGCTGAGGGGTTTTCGGGCAGATCACCGGGATAAAACGCCGCCTGTTTGCCGCTATCCAGAAGCGTGCCGCGCACGCAATCGAGATCCGTGCCGTCGTGCTTGCGCGTCTCCTCCACCGTGGCGCGCAGCGCGGCCATGGCGAGCGAGGCCGTCTCGGCCCCCTGGAAGTTTGCGCGGGCCCGCGCCTCGCTGGTCAGGGCCTCCATGATGCCGGTGAGGCGTGCGTGCTGACTGTGATGCAGATGATCCGCCTTGGTCGCGGCAAAGAGGATTTTCTCCACCCGGCGACCCATCAGAAGACGGCTGAGAAAGGCGTTCTGACCAGGGCGGAAGGCAGCGAGGATATCGGCCATCGTGCGGCGCAGATCGGCCAGCGCGCGCGGCCCCGCATGGATCGCGCCCAAAGCGTCGATCAGAACGATTTGCCGGTCGATGCGGGCGAAATGATCGCGGAAAAACGGCGTGACCACCTGAGATTTATACGCGTTGTAGCGCCGCTCCATCTCGCGCCAGAGGCTGCGGCGACCGGGGCTTTGCCCGGCTGGCAGCGGCGCAAAGGTGAGAGCGGGGGAGCCTGCCATCTCGCCCGGCAGAAGGAAGCGACCCGGCGCGATACCGCTATAGCCCGCGGCCCGCGCAGCATGCAGATAAGCTGTGAAGGTCGCAGTGAGGGTGGCGATTTGCGGCTCCTCCCATGCGCCTTGTGGGTCTGCGGCCTCAAGTGCGGTCAAGGCTTTGGTGCCTTCCGCGCGGGTCCCCATCGCACTCAGGGTCTCGGCGGCCCAATCTGCATAGGTTTTGTCCATCAGCCCCAGATCAAGAAGCCATTCGCCGGGGTAATCAATGATATCGATATGCACCGTGCGGGGCCCGCTGAGCCCTGCCAGAAGCCCATTGGGGCGCACCCGCAGGCTGAGGCGCAGTTCGGACACGGCGCTGGTGCTTTCGGGCCAATGGGGTGTGTTTGCGGTGAGGGCGGCGAGGTGTGCCTCATAGGCGAAGCGTGGGATTGTGTCATCGGGCTGCGGCTGCAGAAAGGCTGCGGTGATGCGCCCTTCGGCGACGGCGGTGAGGCCCGGCATGCGGCCGCGCTCCAGCATGTTGGCGATCAGTGAGGTGATAAACACCGTCTTGCCCGAGCGTGCGAGCCCTGTCACGCCGATGCGGATCACCGGCTCGAAAAACGCGCCGGAGACTGCATCCGATATGCGGTCGATCCCGCGGGTCAGCCCGTCTGCCACTGCGCCGATCATCGCCGCCCCTTTTTCTTTGCGTGCCGACACTTGGCCCGACACCATAGATAGCTGTGCGGGCGCTCGGATTCTAGGGGGCACAGGGGCGGGGCTTTCCCCCTTGCGGGGCGGTCTGTGTGGGCCGGGCGCCTCCGGCGGGAGTATTTGGGCCAAGAAGAAAGCGCGGGCGGTTTTCGCGGGCTGCGAATTGCGCTAGGTGCGGGGGATGGAGAGATTTGCCCTTAAAATTGAGTATCACGGCGCGCCTTTTTCCGGGTGGCAGCGACAGCCTGACATGCCGACGGTGCAGGGAGCGATTGAGGCCGCGTTGGGCCGGATCGAGCCCGGGCCGCATCTTATTGCGGCCGCAGGTCGGACGGATGCAGGGGTGCATGCCTGGGGGCAGGTAGCGCATTGCGATTTGCGAAAAGAATGGACACCGTTTCGTCTGATGGGGGCGATTAACCATCATCTGAAGCCAGCGCCGATCGCGATTGTGGATTGCGCGCATGTGGCCAGTGATTGGCACGCGCGGTTCTCGGCGCTGGAGCGGCGCTATGTCTACCGGATGCTGATGCGGCGCGCGCCTGCGACCCATGAGGCGGGGCTGGTCTGGCAGGTGCCAGAAAATCAGGATGTAGACGCGATGCGGGCAGGCGCGGCGCGCCTCATCGGGCATCATGATTTCACAACGTTCCGATCAACTATCTGTCAGGCGGCGAGCCCAGTAAAGACGCTCGATGCCGTTGAGATCGAGGATTTGGCGGTGCGGGGCGGGCGCGAGGTGCGGTTTCATATCCGGGCGCGCTCTTTTTTGCACAATCAGGTGCGTAGTATCGTGGGCACGCTGGAGCGGGTTGGGCGGGGCGGCTGGGGTCCGGATGACGTGACCCGTGCGTTGGAGGCGCGCGACCGGGCGGCCTGTGGGACCGTGGCGCCGCCGCATGGGCTTTACCTCAGCGAGGTGGTCTATCCCGAGCCGCCTTTCGGGTGAGACCCATCTAGCGGTCCGCGGACTTGGGTGGACCTCAGATGCAGCGTCCGCCATCCACTTCCATGCAGACGCCTGTGATCATGCTCGCCTCGTCCGAGCAGAGGTATGTGGCGGCGTGTCCCATATCCTCGGGTGTGGAAAAGCGGCCCATGGGGATGGTGGCGAGGAATTTGGCGCGGATTTCGGGCGTGTCGCTGCCCATGAAGCTGGGCAATAGAGGTGTTTCGCCCGCCACGGGGTTGAGGGCGTTGACGCGGATACCGGCGGGCGCGAGTTCAACCGCCAGCGCCTTGGTCGCCGTGATCATCCAGCCCTTGGAGGCGTTATACCAATTGAGAAGGGGGCGGGGGCTGACCCCGGCGGTGGAGGCGATGTTGAGGATTGCGCCGCTGCCGCGCGCCTTCATATCGGGTAGGAATTGTCGGGTCATCAGGTAGACCGATTTGCAATTCACGGCGAAGACGCGGTCGAAATCCTCTTCCGTGATGTGCTCGGCCAAGCCCGGCAGGTGTGTGATGCCCGCGTTGTTCACGATGATATCGGGCGTGCCGAACGCCGCGTCGGTGGCGGCGGCCATGGTTTTGATGCTGGCACCGTCGCTCACATCGACGGTGCAGCCGGTGGCACCGATCTCGGCTGCCAGTGCCTCGGCCCCGGCACCGTTCAGATCGGCGATGCAGACCTGTGCGCCTTGGGCGGCGAACGCCCGCGCGATCCCGGCACCAAAGCCGCTGGCGCCGCCCGTGACGATGGCGGTTTTCCCTTTCAGGCGCATTGGCTGTCTCCTTTGGTTGTTTGATCCTCGCGCTGGGGCTTGGCCCATTCGATATTTCGGATGCCGACCATGCGGGCGAAGCGGGCGAGTTCCGCGTCAAGTTTCGCGCGCTGCGCGGCGCTCCATTTCGTGCCCGGCTCGGGCCAGAAACCTGTGACACGAAGCCATCCTGCGGCGCGGTCGGCCTTGAGCTCGATGCGGCCCACGAAGCGGTCCCCTGCGAGCAGGGGATAGACGTAATAGCCCCAGCGGCGTTTGTCCTTGGGCACAAACATCTCGTTGCGGTAGTCGAACCCGAAGAGCCGCTCCAGCCGGGTGCGGTCGCGGATTGCGGGATCAAACGGGTTCAGGAGGCGCAGGCGGGATGTGGGGGCAGGCAGGTTTGTGAGCCGCGCTTCGATATCGGCGGGGGCGAGGGCGGCGGCCCATTGCCCGTCCGCAGCTTGCACTTCCAGCGGCACGAGATTGCGCCGCGCGCGCCAATCGCGCGCCTCGCGCGCCTCCATCGCGGCCCAGAAGCGCTGCACCTCGCCCACGGTTCCCATGCTGAGGCGGTCCAGAGCATGGTCGCAGAGCTCATCTGCCTGTTCGGTCTCAGCCAAATCTCGCGGTAATTGCGTGGGGAAAACGCGGTCGCCCAGATCGTAGAATTTCACGAAATTCTCGCGGTGGCATGTGGCGAGATCGCCCGCATACCACATCTGATCGAGCGCCTTTTTATGCGGCGGACGCGCCCACATCTCCCGGCTTTCGGCCTTGGTATCAAACGCATGGGTGGACAGCGGCCCCTCGGCCTCGATCCGGGCGCGGATGGCGCGGATTTCAGACCTGCCCAGCCCCGAGCGATACCAGTCGCTCGCCGCCACCTTATCCCCCAACCTGCGGAATTGCCGCTGCCAGAGCGGTAGGATCTCCATCGGGATGAGCGAGGCATCATGGGTGAAATGCTCAAAGAGTGCGCGGTCCCGGCCCAGAAGTGGCCAGAGCATCCCCTCGCGGTAATTGGGATTGCGCGACCAGAGGATATGATTGTGCGCGCGGGTGACGTTGCGGATCGTGTCGATCTGCAAGAACCCGATCTGTCGGATCAGGGCCATGACATCGGGCGCGCCCGTGCCCGGTGTGCTCAGCCCGTTGGTCCAGAGCCAGAGGTGCCGGGCCAGCCGGTTGGGGATGCGCAATGGGGCAGTCATGCCGCCAGAGTGGTCGCACGCGGCGGCGGGCGCAATCGCTTATCGCAACGTGGGCTGGCTCAGATAGACCAACGCATCGCGCAATTCCTGCCCCTCAAGGGTCAGGACCGTGTCGATGAAAACCCGTCCCGCAGCACAGGCATTGCGGTTGCTCGCGCGGTCGAGATCAGCGAAGGCCGCGATCAGGCGCGGTGCGTCCGGATCAGTGGCGAGGCGTTCGGTCAGCGCGCTGAATATCCGATCCTCTGCGGCCTGTGCGCGGGCGGTTGTCATAGTGGCTGGGCCGCGCCGTGCTCCTGCTTTGGCGGCCTCCAGCTGAATCCGGTAGTAGTTCTCAAGCGCGTTGGTGTTGAGCCGTGCCGCCACCTGCGCTGTGGCGTCCGACAGCTGTTCGGGCCTCAGCCGTTCGCGCACTGCAAGGCCGCATTGCCGCGTTGGCATCGCGTTCAGCACGGTTTTCTCCACCAGATAATAATAGCGCAGATCGCGCAGGGGCAGATGCCCCACGCCC
>CALGEH010000135.1 GCA_937881735.1 uncultured Shimia sp. | reverse complement strand
TTTGATCCAAAGGAACTTACGCTTGCCCGTGAAATCCGTGACAAGCCGCTCGTGCTTTAGATCGGGGAAGATTTTCACCAACGCTTCTGCGGCGCGTTCAGGCTCGATCATCATCTGCGGCTGGGCATAAAGGCTGTGGGTGTCGAAATTCGTGGCCAATATGCGCCCGTTGCGGTCTACGATATCGGCGCGCTGCGCGAGGATATCGGCTCCAGCCGCGCTCGCGCGCGGCTCGGCGGGCTCGGAATGTGCCAACACACCCATGCGCCCGCCGATCAGGGCAAAGGCCGCGAAGAACATGACGCCCAACACCAAAAGCCGCCCCTCAGCACGGCGGCGGTCACGGTCGCGCATTTCCTCATGGCGCAGGCGGATATTCTCACGCTCAATCGCATCGGGGTTCTCGCCCTTGCCACGCGCCTCAAGGATACGCGCCAAGGGGCGCAGAGGGGTGCGGATCATAGCGGCTCCTCCCCGGAAGACACATCCACGGATTTCGACAGATCAATCAGCCCGTCCAGTTCGGATGGCGGATAAGGCACCTGATCGATACGGCCAAACTGGCTGGCCTTGAGCGGCACGAGGCCCAGACGATCAAAGTTGATCTCGGCCAATTCGCGCAGACGGTCGGGGCGGTTCTGATAGGCCCATTCCGCATTCAGAACCCGCAGACGCTGGCGATTTTCGGCGATCTCACGCTCCAGCGTCTCGGCATGCGCAATCGCGGCTTGCGTGCGGTAATTCTCGTAATAGGCCCAATAGGCAAGGCCGATCACGGCCAGAAAACTCGCGATGTAAAACAGGCTGCGCATCAGAATTGTCCCTTGAGTTGCGGCATACCAAGCGCCTTTGGATCGCTCGATCCGGGGGCGGCATCCGTGCGGCGGCCAACGCGCAAAAGCGCCGAGCGCGCGCGCGGGTTCACCGCCAGCTCCGCCGCATGCGCCGAAATCGCCTTGCGCGATGCAAGTGTGAATTGCACAGGCGCCGTGGCCAGCTCGGGCGCATGGCGGCTGCCGCCCCCGCCCCCGCCGCTGCGCGCCTGAAAGAAGCGTTTGACCATACGGTCCTCGATGGAATGAAACGTGACCACCGCCAGCGCGCCACCGGGGGCCAGCGCGCGCTCAGCGGCCTCCAACCCGCGCTTCAGCTCGCCGTATTCGTCGTTCACCGCGATGCGGATCGCCTGAAAACTGCGCGTGGCGGGATGGGCCTGACCGGGTTTGGAGCGCGGCAGGCATTTCTCGACGATCCCGGCAAGGCGCAGGGTGCTCTCAATCGGGGCCTCGTCGCGGGCGCGGACTATGGCGCGGGCGATGCGACGGCTCGCGCGCTCCTCGCCATACAAATAAAGGATATCGGCCAGAACGGCCTCTTCGGCGCCATTAACCAGATCAGCTGCACTCTGCCCATCCTGGCTCATCCGCATATCGAGCGGCCCGTCGCGCATGAAGGAAAACCCGCGCGCAGATTGATCAAGCTGCATGGAGCTGACGCCCAGATCCAGCACGACCCCGTCAAGGGCCTCGCCATGCACGTCCATGTTGGAAAAGACATCACGGACAAGGCTCACACGGTCGTCAGCCCAATCCTTGGCCATCTCAAGGGCTGCCGGATCACGGTCAAGCCCGATCACATGCTCCGCGCCTGCGTCCAGCAAAGCGCGCGCATAGCCTCCCGCACCCAACGTGCCATCAAGCCAACGGCCCCGCACGGGGGCCACAGCCTTGATCAATGGCCCAATCAGAACTGGAATATGCGGCGATGGGGATGCAGCGGCAGCGGCAGGCATCACTCAGTCCCCCTTCACACCGTCCAAAAAGATGAGGGGATCCGTGCCCTCAGGCAGCTCATCGAGCCACGCCTCAGTGCGGGCCAGCTCGACGTTATTGAATGTCTCCGGCTTCCAAATCTGGAATGTGTCGCCCGAGGCCATGAACAGGGCCTCAGCGTCCAGCTCGATCTTCTTGCGCAACTTGGCGGGCAGCACGATGCGTCCAGTGTCATCAACGATGGTCGGATGGCTGTGCCCGTGAAACAAACGCTCCAGCATCTTGCGCTCATTCGAGCCGCGCGGCAGGGCATCGATCTTGTCGTCCACCTCGTTGATGGCCTCAATCGTGTAACATTCGAGAAATTTGCGGCGATGATCGCCATAAACGATGACAAGCTCGGGCGCGTCGCCCTCACGCCAGTTCGGGTCACCCGCCTCCAGCACACGGCGAAACGAGGCCGGGATAGACACCCTGCCCTTCGCATCCACCTTGTGGGTGCCTTCGCCTCTGAACCTACGTGCCACGGAATTGGCGCCCTCGTCCTGCCCCCGGTTTCAAAAAATCAGCCTTACAAATGAAAACGGCGGGTTGATCTGCTGCCACTGATCAACCCGCCGCACTCGTCCCGCATGGCGGGATATGTCCGACTGCGCGCGCCACCTGGGGGGATGTCTGCTCGCCCGCGCGCCGGATCTCTTCGTGTCGGATGAAGTCGACTGCCTGTATGAAACCTGACTTGGGTTATTTTTATTCGGGGTCGTTTGGTGCCCCTTGTTGCCGTCCTCATCGCACTTATTGGTATTTCATGGGAAATCGCACCACGCAAGAAAAAACTGACGCTTGCAGCTACTCCATGTTGTTTGTGCGACCCTTGAAAAACAAGATGTGGGGGATGAATTGCTGCCAGAAACGCATCACCTGCTAATTTTTACAAAACCAAACACAAGATGTAGCTTTTCCTGCGGCGTAAGAAAGATGCCCATGATTTCCCAGATTATTTCAAAAATGTCTAAGATAGAGGCCTCTCAGCGTTCAATTACATCGTGCATCACGCCGAATCAAACCTGATTCCCATATGATTCGTGGCCATGAGGCACACTCGTCCCATAGTTTCCCGTGCACAGACGAAAAACCCCCGGCCCATGATGGACCGGGGGCTCAAAAGACCCGAAAGCTCTGTTCGCTGGCGTCAGGCGTTCACATCCACAACGACCCGGCCCTTGACCTGGCCCTTGAGAATATCACGCCCAAGACCCGGCAGATCAGACAGCACAGCAGGCTGCACCATCGCCTCCAACTTATCCATCGGCAGATCCTTGGCGATCCGCTCCCAAGCGCGGACGCGGTTGTCGTAAGGTTGCATCACGCTATCGATCCCCAGAAGGTTCACACCACGTAACAGAAACGGGATCACGGTGGCAGGCAAGCCCGCCCCGCCCGCCAGACCCACGGCCGATACCGATGCGCCATATTTCATCTGTCCCAGAAGCCGCGCCAGCATCTCACCGCCCACAGCATCGACGCAACCACCCCACATCTCCGCCTCCAAAGGCCGCTTCACGGTCTCGTTCAGCTCCTCGCGCGCCACGATCTGCGTGGCCCCGAGACCCTTGAGGTAATCACCCGTCTCGGGCCGCCCCGTCACGGCGGCAACCTCATGGCCCAGATGCGCCAGAATGGCCGTCGCGACCGAGCCCACACCCCCCGCAGCCCCGGTGACCAGAACCGGACCGTCCTTGATCCCATGATCTTCCAGCGCCATCACGGCCAGCATCGCGGTAAACCCCGCGGTCCCCACAGCCATCGCCGCGCGGGTATCAAGCCCACCGGGCAGCGGCACCAGCCAATCGGCTTTCACGCGCGCTTTCTGCGAGTAGCCGCCCCAATGCGCCTCGCCCACGCGCCAGCCCGTCAGGACAACCTTGTCCCCAGCCTTGTAGCGCGCATCTGACGACGCCTCGACGGTGCCCGCAAAATCAATACCTGGCACATGCGGATAATTCCGCACGAGGCCCCCGCCGGGCCCAATGCACAGACCGTCCTTGTAGTTCACCGTCGAATACTCGACCGCAACCGTGACCTCTCCCTCGGGCAGATCGTCCAGCGACAGCTCCTTTACAGCCGCGCTCGTCTTGCCGCTCTCCGCGTCCTTCTCAACCACCAAAGCGTTGAACATGTCGCCAATCTCCCTCTTCTTCTTAGTTCCAAATACTCAAATCATCGGGCAACGTCAGGCCCAGAACCCCTCGCGGACAAGCGCCGGGCGATCCTCGCCCAACACATCTACGCGCAGCTCTGTTCCCGCGTCCCAGTGGGTCATCCGCACCATGCCGATGGCCACATTCGTCTCGAAATCAGGCGACCAGGCCGCAGAGGTGATCTGCCCCACCTGTTTGCCCCCCGAATAAACCGGCCAGGGCCGATCGCAGCCCGGCACTTTGTCGCCACCAATGGCAAACGCGCGCACCTGCTTGACGGGGCCTTCCTTGGCCACCCGCAACAACGCGTCGCGCCCGATACAGCCAATGGCCGTATGAGTGTTGCAAAACTTGCCCAAGCCACATTCATGGGGGGTGTTGTCGTCGGTCATGTCGTTGCCATAGCTCAGAAGACCGCCCTCGACACGCTCGATCCCGTTTGGGCATCCCGCACGCACGTTCAGGTCTTCACCCGCGGCAAACAGAGCATCCCACAATGGCATCCCGATATCGCTGCCCTCGACATAGATCTCGAACCCGCCTTGCTTGGAATAGCCCGAGCGCGCGATGACCATATCACGACCGTGAAAGTCAAAAATCCCGTAGCGGAAGAAGCGGATGTCACGCACACCCTCCCCAAAGACCCGCGCCATCAGATCATCTGATTTCGGCCCCTGAATGGCCAGTGGCGACACATCAGGCTCATCGACCAGCACATCGAGGCGAAACCCGCTCGCGATCCCTTTGACCCACAAAAGCAGATCACTATCGGCAATCGATATCCACCAGCGGTCCTCTGCCAGCTTCACCGCCACCGGATCGTTCAGCATGCCGCCCGTCTCATCCACGATCGGCACATAGTAGCACTGCCCCGCCGTCATCCCGCGCAAATCACGCGGTGTCAGCATCTGCATCAGCCGCCCCGCATCGGGGCCGCGCAACTCAACTTGGCGCTCAGCAGCCACGTCCCAGACCTGCACATGGTTCTTCAGGTGGTGATAATCGGCCTCCACACTCTCGAACATCGTGGGCAGAAGCATCCGGTTATAGACCGTATAGGCCTTGACCCCCTGCGCCTCGACGCCATCGGAGAAAGGGGTGCGCCGCAGGCGGCGAGAGGGAGAGATAAAGGCTGTCACAGGCAGTCATCCTCTTGCATGACACTCAGGTATGTTAAAGTCTCGGTCAGGGCCGCAGGCCCCTGATCATTTCGAGGATCCGCTCCAGTCAATCGGGCAGATCTCGGCGGATTTGCCGGCAAAATCCCAGATACGGCCATAGTCACGCACCCGGCTCTTCAGGCCTTTGGCCGCGATGATATCGGGGCCCATCCAGTATTTGGAATTGCTGACCATGACCGGATGATCGGGGCTCGCACCCTCGACCATCTCGATCTCGCCCTGGATCTTGC
Source organism: uncultured Shimia sp. (assembly GCA_937881735.1). Lineage (GTDB taxonomy): Bacteria > Pseudomonadota > Alphaproteobacteria > Rhodobacterales > Rhodobacteraceae > Roseovarius. Next base: position 2,239 of record CALGEH010000135.1, on the reverse strand, counting down.
GGCCGATATTGATCGAGCGTTTCTTGCCCTCGCGGACGATCTCCACAGGCGCGCGCTCAGCGCCGATGATCTCGCTCACCAGCATAGTAAACAGACCCGTGGTGCCGCCCGCTTGGCCGGAGAAAATTTGCAAGATGCCGTTATAAGCCTTCCCACTCGCGCGCTCGTCCACATACGCCGCAACGCGCCAGTTGCCCTCGCCCATGCGGCCCGGAATATCGACAAGAAGGCCCACGTTCAGCCCGGCAAGGCTCTCGCCTTCATAATGGCCCTCATCAATCGCAATGGCCATCCACGCGTGGCAATGCCCCTCCGTGGGGGGGTGTGCACCAAGGCTGACCACACAGGGGCAAAACACGGTGCAGGAGCAGTTGAGAAACAGCTCACCCTTGATCGACCAATCCGTCGCGGACGCCGTGCGCCGCTTCGGATTCGCCATCCGGTTGTCAATGCGTTGGCTCACGGGCAGCTTATCTGCCCCCTCTTTGCGTGCTACGGCCATATCCTATTCTCCCATAAAGGCCGGTGCGGCGATAACATACGCCCCGGCAATCAGCAGCAAGACCCCCGCCGGGCGCGTCACCCGGTGGCCGATCTGCGGCAGTTTCTCCAATACCATGAAAAGCGTGGCGAGGCCCATCCAGGCAAGGTTCATAACCCCGCCAACAAACCCGAGCGCCATGAACCCCCAGCAACAGCCCACGCAAAACGCGCCAAGCCCAAGGCCCATAGCGAGGCCCCCCGAAAACCCGGTGCGCCACTTACTCAGGAAGTAACTCATCGGGCTATGGCATACCCCGTGGCAGATTTCCTTGGCGCGGGTAAACTGAAACGCGCCGACCAGAAGTAAAAGCCCCCCCGCCGCCCAAGGCGCGCGCGCAATGCCCAGCATGTCGATCACACCACCGAAAAGAAGCCCAAGCTGCACCCCCGTAATCAGCGCGGCAAACGCCACCCAAACGATGAAGTATCCCAACAGAACACCAAGCCAGCCCGCCCGGCTGCCATTGGCAGAGGTCATAAGGTCTTCATAGCTGCGCAATGTGGGCACAAGCGTCGGCAGCATCATCGCCGCCATCATAATCGCCCACATCGCGAACAAGGGGCCGAATCGCGCCATCGGCATATCCATTGGCATGCGCGGATCCATCGCCGCCATCATGGCGCCCTCAGGCCCCGGACGGCCCAACAGATCCAGATCCATATCCACAGCCATCATATACATTACCCACCACGCCGCCAGAATGGCCGCGAAGAAGCCCAGCCACAAAAGGCTGCGCATTGGTGTGGCAAGAAGGGTGCGCAAGGCGGAGATCTCCTGAGTCGGGAGCCAAACAGGCTTGCGCGCAAAATGTCAGACAATTAAAAGTCTGACAAATGAAAATTGATCCAGACCAAAAAGCCGATCTTTCGGCCCAGATTGCCAAGGCTATTCGCGATGCCATCATCGAGGGTCGCATGATCGTGGACGAACGCCTGCCATCGGAGGCCGAGCTTGCCGAACAGTTCGAGGTCTCCCGCTCCACCGTACGTGAAGCGCTGAAACGGCTGGCCGCGCAATCCTTGATCCGCACACAGCGCGGCGCGTTCGGCGGCGCCTTTGTGAACCGCCTCAGCTTTGAAGAGGCTTATGGCCAGCAAATCACCACCGCCACGCTGCTGCTAAGCATGAATGCCGTAAGCTTCGATGTCGCCTGCGAGGCGCGGTATGCGCTAGAACGCGCCTGCGCCCCACTCTCGTCTGAGCGCCGCACCCCGGATCAGCTCGCCACGATGCGCGCCGAAATCCACCGGCAGTCCCAGCCGGGCCTTACGGATGAGAGCTTCTGCGCCTCGGACGTAACCTTCCACCGCGCGCTGGTCGACGGCGCAGGCAACCCAGTGCTCAGCTTCCAACTCGCCGGTGCCGTGGAAGCCATGCAACCTTTGATGAACATGATAACCTTCACGGCCCGCTCTCGCGAAGCGATCGTGGCGCTCCACACCCGCATCGCCGACGCGCTGGAGGCGCAGGACGCCAAAGCCGCCGACACCGCCCTTCTGGAGCTGGAGCGCTACACGCTTGAGTTGGGCCGCGGCGTCATGAAAGCCCGCAAAAGCGCAAGCTGAGAGACTGGGCCGCCTCCGGCGCGGGGATATTTTCGCCAAGAAAAGCCTACACCTGTGTCCAGTCCGGCTTTCTTCTTAGGGAAAGTCTGAAAAACCTGCCGGTTTCCGTGTGATGTGGTAGGCTGCGGGC
>CALGEH010000134.1 GCA_937881735.1 uncultured Shimia sp. | reverse complement strand
CCTTCCATCTGATCCTCTGAGGCATAGAGCTTATCCACGGTTGGATATTGCCGACGGACGATCTTGTTCATCGTGTCTTGAAATGTGCGGCCTTCGGCGTCGCGCATGATCTCCTTGATCGCGGCATAGACAAGCGGCGGGCCGCTCGCGAGATGATCGGCCATCGCACGGGCCTCGCTCATCAGGTCGGCCGCAGGATAGATGCGGTTGATCATGCCCCAGCGTGCGGCCTCTTCCGCGTCGATCCAGCGTCCGGTCAGAAGCATCTCCATCGCGATATGATAGGGAATGCGCTTGGGCAGCTTTACCGATGCGGCATCAGCTACAGTGCCTGAGCGGATTTCAGGCAGCGCAAAACTTGCATGATCTGCGGCCAGAAGAATATCGGCGCTGAGCGCCAATTCCAGCCCGCCACCACAGCAGATGCCGTTGATCGCCGCGATGATTGGCTTGTTCATATCGCGCATTTCCTGAATGCCGCCGAAACCGCCAACGCCGTAATCACCGTCCACCGCGTCACCATCCGCCGCCGCCTTCAGATCCCATCCCGGACAAAAGAACTTATCGCCGCCCCCGGTGATGATCGCCACGCGCAAGCTCGGATCGTCTCGGAAATCCTGGAACACCTCACCCATCAGACGGCTTGTGGTGAGGTCGATCGCGTTGGCCTTGGGTCGGTCCAGCGTGACCTCAAGGACATGTCCGCGTGTTTCGGTTTTGATCGGATGGCTCATGTCTCTTCTCCCAAAGTGATAAGCGCATCGGCGGCCACCGCGCGGGTGGGGGTGACGATGAGCGGATTGATCTCGACCTCTTCAATACGGTCCTTATGGGCCAATGTATAATCTTGCACCGCCAGCACGGCGTCCACGATGCTGTGCATATCCGCGCCGGGCCTGCCACGGTAGCCTGACAGAACCGGTGCGATGCGCAAGGTGCCGAGGGCGGCGCGTATGTCCTCGGGCGTTGTGGGCAACAGCAGCGAGGCCGTATCGCGCATAAGCTCTGTCATCGTGCCTCCCGCGCCCAAGGTCAGGACAAACCCATGCGCCGGATCGCGGACAACACCGACCAGCAACTCGGTGATCGCGCCGGTGATCATCTCCTCAATGAGGAAGCTGTCGCCGGGCATGGTGTCTGCGGCCATCATCAGCGCCTCGGGGTTGGCGATGTTCAGCGCGACGCCGCCCGCTTCGGTCTTATGCGCCAGCCCTTCGGATTTCAAAACAACTGGGTACGGGGCCTCGGCTGCGCCCAGGGGCAATTCGCTGCGCTGGCATTGACGTGCCTGCGGCACTTGAAGACCGTGCGCCGCGAGGGCGGACTTCGCGCTTGCCTCACTCAGCGTGACCGGGTTGAGCGGGGTACCGGGCAGGGCGACCTGGTCCGCTTGCGGTGCAGGCATTTGGGCCGCGGCGATGGCGGTGAGCGTGTCCTCCAGCCCCATCATCGGCACCATCCCGGCGGTGGCGGCACGGGCGGCGAAGGCCTCGGGCAGGGCTTCGGGTAATGTGGCGGTCAGAAGGAGAGGTTTGCCCGTTGCCTTCTGCGCAGCACCGCCCGCCTCAAAGAGGCACTCCCACGCGGCCGTGTCACAACGGTCGGGCCGGGGGAAATCGGCGATGAGAATGCCCGCGGCCACATCGCCTTGCAGCATGGCGGTGAAGCAGGCGGTCATCTTTGCGGCGTCGTTCCAGATAAAAGTGTGATAATCCAGAGGGTTGGCAAGGGCTATCATTGACCCGAGCGCATCGCGCAGCCCCCGCCTCTGGGCCTCGTTGAGCGGTGGGAACATCACATCATGATCAAGTGCTACATCCGCGATCAGGCTTGCCTCACCGCCCGAACAGGACATGGAGACGATGCGGTTGGAGCTGAGGGGACCCGCGAAATGCAGCAGCTTAAGCGTTTCGAGAAGCGCGGTCAGCCCATTTACCTGCGCGATCCCGAGGCGGCGCAGAAGCGCGCGGGACCCGGCATCGCTTCCGGCAAGGGAGGCGGTGTGCGACACGGTCGCGGCCTGCGCTTGGTCCGAGCGCCCTGCTTTCAGCGCCACGATAGGCTTGCCCAAGGCCCGCGCCTCGGCGGCCAGAGCCTCGAACGCAGGAATGTCCCCGATGCCTTCGATATGCATACCAAGGGCTGTGACCCGGTCATCGCGGAGCGCGGCGAGGCCCATTTCTGCAAGGCCGGTTTGCGCCTGATTGCCTGCTGTGAGCACATAGGCCAGTGGCAGTCCGCGTGCCTGCATGGTCAAATTAATCGCCATGTTGGAGCTTTGCACGAGGATGGCTGCCCCCCGCTCGACGCGCTGACCGCCATGCTGGTCCGGCCACAAAAGTGCGCCATCGAGATAGTTGATGAACCCGTAGCAGTTTGGGCCGAGCACGGGCATGTCGCCCGCCGCTTCCAACAGGGCTGCTTGCAGATCGGTCCCATCACCTGTTTCTGCCTGTGCTTCGGCAAAACCACTGGCAAAGCAAACCACACCGCCTGCGCCCATGGCGCTGAGACTGCGCACGGCGTCGATGGTGGCGTGGCGGTTGATACCAAGAAAGACGGCGTCGGGCGGGCTGGGCAAGTCGTCAAGCGAGGGATAGGCGGGCGTGCCTGCGACCTCGGTACGGGTTGGGTGGACGGGCCAGACGGGGCCTGCATAGCCCATCTTGGCGCATTGCTCGATCACCGATGCGCACCATGCGCCACCGCCGACCACAGCGATAGATTCGGGCCGGAAGAGGCGGCCGAGGTCGCGCGTCATTGTGATGTCGCTCCAAAAAGAAAAGAGCCTTCGGCGAGGATATTTGCGGCAAGAAGAATATACATTTTGTTAACCAAAATCGGTGACTTTCTGAGAGCGGGACAGGCGGGGACGCCGATGGCCGTGCAAGGAGAAGATCTTGTGTCTTTTCGTGAGGGGGCTGCTTGTTGGGCACCCCCTCTTCTTCTTGCCGTAAATATCCTCGCCGAAGGCATAAAATCTCTTACGCGCCCAAGGGCCGCAGGAGATCACGGCTGATGATGTGGCGCTGGATCTCAGAGGTGCCGTCCCAGATGCGCTCAACGCGGGCATCGCGCCAAAACCGCTCGATCGGGAAGTCGTCCATCAGGCCCATGCCGCCATAGATCTGGAGCGTGGCATCCGTCACGCGCGCCAGCATTTCGGAGGCGTAGAGCTTGGCCGAAGCGATCTCGCGGTTGGCGGGCAGGCCTTGATCCAGCCGCCATGCGGAGGCGAGGGTGAGCCAGTCGGCGGCGTCGATCTCCGTGATCATATCGGCGATCTGGAAGCTCACGCCTTGGAACTTGCCGATGGCTTGGCCAAACTGCTCACGCTCTGCCGCGTAGGCCAGCGCCATGTCGAAGCATCGGCGCGCGCGGCCAACGCTCATTGTGGCCACTGTGATGCGCGTGGCGTAGAGCCATTCGTTCATCACGGCAAAGCCGCCATCGACCTCGCCCAGCACTTGAGCATCTGGAAGGCGGCATTCATCGAATTCGAGGATCATGTTCTTGTATCCCCGGTGGCTGACGGATTTGTAGCCGTCGCGGATGGTAAAGCCGGGGGTGCCGCGATCGACGAGGAAGGTCGTGATGCGTTTTTTGGGACCTTTTGGCGTGTCATCCTCGCCCGTGGCCACAAAGACGATCAGGAAATCTGCATGATCCGCGCCGGATATGAAGTGCTTCGTGCCGTTGAGCACCCAGTCGCCACCATCCCGGCGGGCCGCGCATTTCATGCCCCGCACGTCCGAGCCGGCCCCCGGTTCGGTCATGGCCAGCGCGTCCATCCGCTCGCCGCGCACCGCGGGAAGGAGGTATTTCTCGCGCTGCTCGCCTTCGCAAGCCATCAGGATATTCTGCGGCCGTCCGAAAAAGTGGTTGAGCGCCATGGAGCCGCGCCCCAGCTCGCGTTCGACCAGTGCGAATTCCAGATGGTTGAGGCCTGCGCCGCCTACCTCTTCGGGGAAGTTACAGGCGTAAAAGCCCAGATCGAGGGTCTTTTGTTTGATTGCCTCGGCCACGGCGGCGGGCACTTCGCCGGTGCGTTCGACCTCGGCCTCATGCGGATAGATTTCCTTTTCCACGAAGCTGCGGACGGTGGAGACGATCATCTCCTGTTCGTCGGTCAGGCCAAAATTCATGTCACGTCTCCTTCGCATGCAGCGCGGCAAGGCGCTCGACATTGGCGCGCACGGTGGGCGCGGGATCGCAGGTGCGGCGGGTCTCAAGGCTCACATGCAGCATGAATTGATCGCAGGTGGCGAGCAGTTCACCATCCGCCTCGCGGATCATTTCGTGGAAGCAGCGGAGCTTTTTGCCTTGGCCCTCGGTGATGGTCGTGTGGACCTTGACCCTTTCGCCCGCATGGGTTTCGGCCAGATATTTCACGGTGCTCTCCACGGTGAAATAGCTCAGTCCCCCCGCGATATAGTCGTCATCCGCGCCGATATGTGCCATGATCTCTTCCGCGGCATCGGAGAAAAGCTGGCCGTAGCGGCCCTCGTTCATATGGCCGTTCACATCGGTCCAATCGATCGGGATCATGCGGCGCTGGCTGATCAAGGGGACCGCATCTTCCATACGTGGGCGCATGGTCTTTTGGTGCGTGTTGATCAACCGCCCTGATGCGTTGCCCTGTTGCTTGAGCGCGCGCATCATCGCGATCAGATTGCCGTCGCGCTTGCGCTCAAGCTCGCGGATGGTCAGGTGCCCGGATTGCGCGTCGGATTGGTCCGCGATCATCTGGACCAACTCATCAGTCAGTTCCGGCACATCCATCAGCTTGGTCCAGGGCCAGGCCAGGCAGGGGCCGAATTGCTCGATGAAATGCTTCATACCGGCCTCGCCGCCCGCCACGCGGTAAGTCTCAAAGAGGCCCATCTGACCCCAGCGGATGCCGAAGCCGTAGCGGATGGCGTTGTCGATTTCTTCCGTGGTGGCGATGCCGTCCTTGATCAGCCAAAGCGCCTCGCGCCAGACGGCCTCAAGGAAGCGGTCGGCGATATGGGCGTCGATCTCCTTGCGCACGCGCAGGGGGTAGAGGCCGAGCGAGGTAAGCATGTCGGCGGCTGAGTCCACTGCCCCTGCGTCCGTCTGAGGCGAAGCGACAAGCTCGATAAGTGGCATGAGGTAGACTGGGTTGAACGGATGCGCGACCATGATGCGCGAGGGGTCCGCCGCGCCCTCCTGAAGCTCGGACGGTTTGAACCCGCTGGTGGAGGAGCCGATCAGTGCAGCCGGGTGGGCGGCCTGGATATCTGCGTAGACCTTGTGCTTGAGGGCAAGCCGCTCGGACACGCTTTCCTGCACCCATGATGCGCCCGCGACCGCGTCGGCGATGGAGCCGTGAAAGGTGATCTGGCCTTCTTGGGGCAAGGCGTAATCATAGAGCATCGGCAAGGCCTGGCGCGCGTTGCCCATAACCTCGCCGATCTTGCGCTCGGCTTCCGGGTCGGGGTCAAACACTTGCACGTCCCAGCCGTTGAGCGCGAAGCGCGCGGCCCAGCCGCCGCCGATCACGCCGCCGCCGATGATGGATGCTATCTGTTTCATATCATTGTCCGTTTCGGTCTGGCCCGGTCAGGGCGCGTTGGTTTCCGTATGGCCGTCGATGGCGAGGATCTGGCCCGATATCTTGGATGCGGCGGGTGAGGCGAGGAAAAGCACTGTGTCGGCCAGATCATCTGCCGTGACCCATGTGCGCATCGACACGCCGCTCACATATTGCGCGCGCACGTCTGCTTCATCGCGCCCCGCGGCGGCGGCTTCCATCGCCACGACGCGGTCCATCCGGTCGCCCTCGACCGCGCCGGGGCAGATCGCGTTGACGCGCACGCCTGCGGGGCCAAGCTCCATCGCCAGCGTTTTCGTGAGGCCAACCAGCGCCCATTTTGATGCACAGTAGGGCGAGCGGAGCGGGTGACCCCATTGGCCCGAGGTGGATGAGGTGATGATGATGCAGCCCGACCCTTGGGCCCGCATCAGGCGCGCGGCCCAGCGGCATGTCAGGAACGCGCCGTGCAGATTGACGGCGACACAGTCCTGCCACGCCTGGTAATCGAGATCCTCAATTCGGCCTGCAGGCCCGCCGGTGCCCGCGTTGGCGCAAACCACGTCGATGCCGCCCCATGCGGTTTCAACTTCGGCAAGGAACGCATCCATCTGTGCCGCGTCCGTCACATCGCAGGTGCGCGCGATGGCACCCGGCAGGGCCGCGGCGGCGCTCTCAACCGCCTTGGGGTCCGCATCGCAAAGCGCCACTTGCGCGCCTTCCGCAGAGAACCTGCGGGCGAGGGTCAGACCGATGCCCGAGCCGCCACCGGTGATCAGGACACGCATGCTCACCCGCGTGGCATCCGCTTGGTCAGGCGCAGCTTCTCGCGCACCTCGCCGGGTGTCATGATCCGCGCGCCCAAGCGCTCGATGATCTCGACGGACCGCGTCACGAGCTGATGGTTTTCGGCCAGAACGCCGCGGTCCAGCATCAGGTTATCCTCAAGCCCCACGCGCACGTTGCCGCCCGCCAGAACGGCGGCGGCGACGTAGGGCATCTGGTCCCGGCCCAGCGAGAATGCGGACCATGTCCAGTCGGACGGCACGTTGTTGACCATCGCCATGAAGGTGTTGAGGTCATTGGGCGCCCCCCATGGCACCCCCATGCAAAGCTGCACCAACGCATCTTTTTCAAGCACGCCATCTGCGACCAGTTGTTTGGCATACCAAAGATGGCCCGTGTCGAACGCCTCGATCTCGGCGCGCACGCCCAGATCGGTCATCATGCCGCCCATCGCAGTCAGCATGCCGGGCGTGTTGGTCATGACGTAATCAGCCTCGGCGAAATTCATCGTGCCGCAATCGAGCGTGCATATCTCGGGCAGGCATTCGGCCACATGGACCATACGCTCGGTTGCGCCGACCATGTCTGAGCTGTCTTGCACGGGCAGGGGGTTTTCGGGATCGCCAAAAATCATATCGCCGCCCATCCCGGCGGTGAGGTTCAGCACTACATCCGTGTCCGAGGCGCGGATGCGGTCGGTCAGCTCGCGGTAGAGTTTCGGATCGCGGCTGGGCGCGCCGGTCTCGGGGTCGCGCACATGGCAATGAACCACGGCTGCGCCGGCCTTTGCGGCGGCGATGGCGCTGTCGGCGATCTGCTCGGGGCTGCGCGGGACATGTGGGCTGCGATCCTGCGTGCCGCCGCCACCTGTGACGGCACAGGTGATGAAGACATCCTTGTTCATGGTCAGCGGCATATCGGCGACTCCTTTTGGGTGGCAGGTTCGCGGTTGAGCCTACTTCGCTAGACGTATAGCCGCATTTGCCGTAATGGACAGCTATGATGCAGAAATGGACAAAACCACTCCCACGGCCCATTCGGGTGAGCGTGCTGATTTTCGATCAATTTTCCAACCTCTGCCTTGCCAATTGTCTTGAGCCAATGCGCGCCGCCAACACCGTGACGCGCAGCGCGGCGTTTGACTGGTCCATCCTCACCCCTGATGGTGCGCCCGTCACCTCATCTTCGGGGATGCAGGTTTTGCCCCATGCGGCGTTGGGTGATATGGCACCGTGCGATTACCTTTTCGTGCATGCAAGCTACGGCCATGAAGCCCTGAACACGGCCCCTATGCGCCGGGCGATCACCCGTGCGGCGCGGCAGGCGGATGTGGTTGTCGGGCTCGATGCGGGGCCATGGCTTCTTGCGGCGGCGGGAATGCTGGAAGGGCGCCGCGCGACTTTGCATTGGGACCTGATCGAGCCGTTTGGCGAGGCGTTTTTGCAGGTGGATGTGCAGCGCGCCCGCATGGTGCGCGACGGGCCCGTCATTACCTGCGCCGGCGCGATGTCGGCGCTGGATCTGATGCTGGAGCTCATCGGGGATCACCTTGGGACGGCGGGGCGGCTCGATGTGGAGGATCATGTGATGCATGGAAGCCGGATGCATGCGCCGGACCCTCAAGGGCGTGCGCCGATGATCCGCCGAGCGCTGGCGCTGATGCGTGCGCATGTGGAGCAGCCTCTGGCACTGGGCGCTTTGGCCGCGGCCTTGTCGGTGCAGCCGCGCACGCTGGACCGTCGGTTCCGCGCCGCTTTGGGCGCACCGCCGGGCACGGTGTATAGGCATTTGCGCCTGTCAGAGGCGTTGAAGCTGTTGGAGAGCACGCGGCTCAGCGTGTCGGAGATTGCCGTGCGCTGTGGTTACGAATCACCCGCCGCGCTCGCGCGCGCGATGCGCCGCCGCTATGGCCGCGCGCCGTCAAATTTGCGCAGCGCGTTTTAGCTGCTTTCTTCTTCAAGGTGCATCTTCATGTCGATCAGCACCTTCTGAAGCTGGGTCGTTTCACGCAGCAGGCGCTTGGCCTCGTTCACCGTGATCACACCATCCTCGATAGATTGCTGATACTCGGCCATGAGCATCGCAAACCGCTGGCTCAGGGCGATGACGTCTTTGTTCACCCCGCCCTCTTCCTTGGCGTTGCGTCTCTCCGCGCTGAACTCAAGCGATATGCCCTTCAACTCGGCCAAGGCCGCGGTCACATGGGGGTAGGAGGCGGCCTCTTCGAGTGCTGCCACGGCATCGACGGGGATGAAACGGTCTGCATGTTCGTCGTGGTCCGAGTAATAGCGGCCCAACGTCGCCTTTGACTTGCCCGTCAGTTGGCAGGCAGGTTCAATGCCCACATCTTTCACCAACGCCTCGGTGTGTTTTTTCAAATAACTGCCCATGGCCGACATACACTTATCCTCAAAAAAAACCTGAACGCTTCATGACGTAGCGCCGCTTGCGCTCTTTCCACCTATCGACTTACGTGGGAAATGTCATTTCTAAATCTTGGCATCCGGTGCGCACGCGCACAAGGCGGCGCCTCTGCCCGATGCCGATCTGCGGGTCCCTCACACCTCCCGCCGCAAGATGACCGAGCCCACGGAGTATCCCGCCCCAAAGGAGCAGATCAGCCCAATATCACCCGCGCCCATATCATCAGAGTATTTCGAGAAAGCGATGATAGACCCTGCCGAGGAGGTGTTGGCATAGTCTTGCAGGATATTGGGCTGCTCCTCGGCGCTTGGCGCGCGGCCAAGCACTTTGCGGCCAATAAAGTCGTTCATCGATTTGTTCGCCTGATGCAGCCAGAGCCGTTTGAGCGCATCCGCCGTGATGCGTTCGTCCTCCAGATGGTCGTGGATATGATCGCTGACCATGGGCAGCACCTCTTTGAAAACCTTGCGTCCCTCTTGCATGAACTGCATGTCGCGTCGGTCCTCCATCTGGCCCCGGCTGCGCCGCAGATATCCGTTATTGTTGCGGATGTTGTTGGAGAATTGCGTGGCACAGCGCGTGCTGAGAATGTCGAACTTCGCCCCCTTCGCGGCCTCCGACGGCTCGACCACGACGGCGGTGCAGACATCGCCGAAGATGAAGTGGCAATCGCGGTCGCGCCATTCCAGATGGGCCGAACAGATCTCGGGGCTGACCACAATGGCGCATCGCGCGGAGCCTGCGCGCACCATATCTGCTGCTGCCTGTATCCCGAACGTGGCTGAGGAACAGGCGACATTCATGTCGAACGCAAACCCGCCTGCGCCCAGAAGCTCCTGAATTTCCACGGCAATGGCGGGATAGGCGCGCTCGTGGTTGGATGCGGCGCAGATGATCAGATCAACCTCATCGGCACGCCGCCCGGCCTGTTTCAGCGCATCGCGGCATGCGCTCAGCGCCATTTCGGCCATCATCGAGGGCATATCATCGGCGCGTGGCGCAAAGGTGGGATGCATGATTTCGGGATCGAGAATCCCGGACTTGTCCATCACATGGCGCTGGTGAATGCCCGAGGCGCTGATGATGAAATCCGTGCTGGAATGGGCTTTGGCCTCCACATCACCTGCGTCGATAGCGGTGGCGTTCTGAGCGTTGAAAAGGTCCGCATAGGCGTTGAACGCCATGACCAATTCGTCATTGGTAATGACTTGCGGCGGGGTGAAAACGCCAGTTCCGGTGATGGCGGGGGGTGTCATAGTGGTGCTCCCAAATACCCGACAGGTGTCGCCGCCCGCTGCCGCAGCGTCAAGCGTAACCGAGCGTCAGTTGACCAAGTGCGGGCCGGTGCCGGTCTCAAAGAAGGTTTTGAGGTTCTCAACGGCCAGCATCCCGATTCGGGCCCGCACCTCCAGCGCGCCGGTGCCCATGTGGGGCAAGAGCGTCACGTTCTCCATCGCGATCAGGGCCTCGGGCACGTTTGGCTCATGCTCGTAAACATCAAGCCCCGCGCCCGCGATCCGGCCTTCGCGCAGCGCGTCGATCAGCGCGCCTTCGTCAATGATATCGCCGCGCGCGATGTTGATGAGGTGGGCATGGCTTGGCATTTGTTTCAGGGCGGCGGCGTCGATCATGTGGTAGGTCTCTGCCCCGCCCGGCACACAGATGAAGGTGATATCGGCGCGGCTCAGCACCTCTTGTAGATCCATCCGCGTAGCAGGGAATGGCACGTCCTTGTCCGAGCGTGCGGTGTAGAGCACGTTCATCCCGAAGCCATAGTGACAGCGGTGGGCGATGGCCGAGCCGATACGCCCCATGCCAATGATTCCGGCTGTCTTGCCGGTGATGTGGGTCCCCAGAAGCTGCGTGGGGTGCCAGCCGTCCCAGCGGCCGGCGCGCAAGATACGCTCGCCTTCACCGGCGCGCCGGGCCGTCATCAGCATCAGGGTCATGCCGATATCGGCCGTCGCATCGGTCACGGCGCCGGGCGTGTTGGTAACGGCGATCCCGCAGGCGCGGGCGGCGGCGGCGTCGATATGGTTGTAGCCCACACCAAAGTTGGAGATGACCTTGCAACGGTGATGGCCGTCGCCAAAAATCTCCGCGTCAAAATTATCGCCCAGCGTGGCCAGCACGCCATCATAAAGCGCCAACGCCGCGCGCATCTCTGCCGGTTTCATTGCGGCGGTGCTGTCGCGGATTTCCACCTCGAACGCGGCCTCGGCGGCGGCGATCACATTATCTGGCAGGGGGCGGGTGAGAAAGACGCGGGTCACTGCATCCGCTCGCCTGGAGGCACATCCGTATCGGGGCGGATGAGGACGATATCCCCGTTTTCGTCGGCAAGGCCCAGCACCAGAACCTCTGAGCGCACCGGCCCGATCTGGCGCGGCGGGAAGTTGACCACGGCCATGACTTGCGTGCCGATCAGCCCCTCGGGTGTGTAGTGTTTGGTGATCTGGGCCGAGCTTTTGCGCTCGCCAATCTCCGGGCCAAAATCAATCCAGAGCTTCAGGGCGGGCTTGCGCGCTTCGGGGAAGTCTTCGGCCCGCGTGATGCGGCCCGCGCGGATATCCACGGCCAGAAACGCGTCAAAGGTAATTTCAGCCATTGGAAAGCTCCCGTGATCGTTTTGCGGCTGCCGCTACGGTGTTCTGCATCAGTGGCGGCAGGCCATGTGCGCCGTTCATTAGGACCTCAAGCCCGGCTTGCGTGGTGCCGTTTGGTGAGGTGACGTTGACGCGAAGCTGGGCGGGGGTCTCGGTCGCGGCCTCCGCCAGAGCGCCCGCGCCTGCAACGGTCGCCTTGGCCAGTTGCATCGCCAATTCCGGCGCCAGCCCTTCGGCTTCACCCGCGCGTGCCAGACATTCGATCATGTGAAACACATATGCCGGGCCGGAGCCCGAGACGCCCGTGACCGCATCCATCTGCGCCTCGGCCTCAAGCCGCACGACCTGACCCACAGCACTCAGAAGCGCCTCGGCCAGATCCATTTGCGCGGCGGTGGTTTTGGTATTGCCGATGATGGCGGTGATCCCGCGCCCCACGGCGGCGGGGGTGTTGGGCATGGCGCGGATGATGGGGCTTTCCGCGCCCAGAGCGGTCTCGAACGCGGCGATGGATGTGCCTGCGGCCACGGAGACAAAGAGCGTGTCAGCCCCGCCCATGGCCGCTATCGCGGGCAGCGCAGCGCCCATCATCTGAGGCTTCACAGCGATGAGAACGATCGCAGGTGCCTCGGGCAGATCGCCGCCGATATGCACACCCGTGCCGCGCAACCACTCCGAGGGGTTTGGATCAATCACCCATACGCTGCTTGCAGGCAGCCCGCCCTCCAGCCATCCGGCCAGCATGGCAGAGCCCATTTTGCCGCAACCCAAGAGCACGAGGCCACGTTCGGCTACAAAATCCATATTCATGAAAGTCCCCCGCGATTGTCCCACGGGAGCGAGGTTTACGCCCGCCCGTAGGCCTCTGCAATGGCGACCTGAAGTGCCTCGGCAGGTTCCTGATCACCCCAGACGACAAGTTGAAACGCCGGGTAGTAACGTTCGGCACTGACCACGGCCGCGCCAATCATCGTGTCGATCTGCTCGGCGCTGGCATCCTGACCGCCGGCGAGGACAAGGCCATAGCGATAGATCATCAGCTTTTGCTCGCCCCAATAGGTGAACGCGCCCGCCCAGCAGCGGTCGTTCACATCGTTGAGCATGTTGTAGAGCGCGGGCATCTTGTCCGCCGGAGGGTCCATGTCGAAGGTGCAGATCATCCGCAGTGTTTCGTCAAAGCCGGACCACGCGAGGGTGATGGAATAGGTCCGCCATTGCCCTTCGACCGCCATGGCGATCTGATCATCGCCAATCCGGTCGAAATCCCATTCATTATGTTGTGCAAGATGCTCAACGATATCAATTGGGTGAATGTCTTCCGTGAGATACTGCTCGGAGAGTGCCATGGTGCCACCTCGGGTTTCGATGGCCGCGTTGCACCTTTTCAAATGCTGCTGCCATGTGCCTGCTCGATGGGCGGAAGCTGATCTTCCGTCCCTTGGATACCATGGTGCGCTACCCGATTCGCTCTGTAAAGCAATTTGTTGTGGATAACCGCAATAAGTTGTGGATGCTCTGCCTTGGTCGTCTATATGCGCCCAATGGTTAACGCGGGAGCGGACTCAGCCCCCATCGTCCAAGGCGCTCAGCGCGCCCGTGTCCTCCAGCACGATGAGATCCTCAAGGATCGCATCGAGGGTCCGGGTGAAGGTGATGATGGCGGCGTCGCGGCGAAGCTGGTCGGGCGCGTCGCGGATAATGACCCGCAGCGCGCGCGCCTTGGCGAGGCGCTTGCGCATGTCGCTAAGCCTATGGGCGCTCTCTGGGGCCATTGGTCAGTCACTCGTACCAAACGCGGCGCGCAGTAGGACAAACCCTGCCAAACAAATGCGCCATTAACTAAAGTTAACGAAGCCTTAATCGTGCAAGAGCCGGTTTGCCATCCCCCAATGGGTTATGGGTTAACTCGTTTCAGGATTTCTTGGAGCCTTCCAGCGCCTCGATCCGCGCCATCAACGCGGCGTTCTCTTCGCGCGCTTTCTGGGCCATGGCGCGCACGGCATCAAACTCCTCGCGGGTGACGAAATCACGATCGGCAAGCCAGCGGTCCATCATCGACGACATCGCCGTCTCGGCCTCCTGCTTGGCGCCTTGCGCCACGCCCATCGCGTTGGTCATCAGTTGGGAGATATCGTCGAGCACTTTGTTCCGGCTTTGCATGGGGCATCCTTTGGCGTTTTGCTTTGCCTTTATATGGGGCATGGGCCTCGGCATCTCAAGGTTGACTTCCCATCGGGGGGCGGTGACAGATGCGGACATGCTGGCCGCTATTCCTTTTCCCCCGCTCTCGCCCGAGATTTTCTCTGTCACCCTTTTCGGGACGGAGTTTGCGCTGCGGTGGTATGCGATGGCCTATATCGTCGGCATCGTTCTGGGTTGGCGGCTGATTGTGAGGACCGTGCAGCGGGAGCGGCTCTGGCCCCATGATCCGGTGATGACACCGGCCCAAGTCGAGGACCTGCTGACTTGGGTTGTTCTGGGCGTGATCCTGGGAGGGCGGCTTGGTTTCGTGCTGTTTTACCAGCCGGGATATTACCTCGCCAACCCGTCCGAGATCTTGATGGTTTGGCAGGGGGGTATGTCGTTCCATGGCGGGCTGTTAGGTGTCGTGGTGGTCAATTTCCTGTTTGCATGGCGGCATGGTCTGCGCCCGCTCTGGGTGGCCGATATGATGTGTATGGTGGCGCCGATCGGGCTTCTGCTCGGGCGGCTTGCCAATTTCATCAACGCAGAGCTTTGGGGCCGTCCAACCGATGCGCCTTGGGGGGTGATATTTCCCGGCGTGGCGGCGCAGGACTGTGAAGGCATCGCACCGGGGCTATGTGCGCGCCACCCGTCGCAGCTTTATGAGGCCGGGCTTGAGGGGCTTTTGCTCGGGGCATTGCTTATCTTCCTTGTCTATATGCGGGGCGCGCTGCGCTGGCCGGGGCTCATCTCGGGGCTGTTTTTCCTCGGTTATGGGGCATCACGTTTCTTTGTAGAGTTCTACCGGCAGGCCGATGCGCAGTTCATCACGCCGGACAATCCGCTGGGCTATGCGCTTGAGTTTGGTGGTGTGGGCCTCAGCATGGGGCAAATCTTGTCGCTTCCAATGATCGGCGTGGGGCTCATCGTGATCCTCTTCGCACGGTCGCGCCCCGCATGACCCCTCTGGGCACGCAAATCGCGGCCCAGATTGAGGCAGGCGGACCAATCACGCTGGCCGAGTATATGTCCCTTTGCCTGATGCACCCCGAGCACGGGTATTACGCCACGCGTGATCCGTTCGGTGCGGCGGGGGATTTCATCACGGCACCTGAGATCAGTCAGATGTTTGGAGAACTTGTCGGGCTCTCGTTGGCGCAGGCGTGGCTTGACCAAGGCGCGCCGGAACGGTTCGCGCTGGTGGAGCTTGGGCCCGGACGGGGCACGTTGATGGCCGATGTGGTGAGGGCCACGCGCGGCGTGCCGGGCTTTGCCGAGGCGGCGCAGGTGCATCTGATTGAGGCGTCCCCGGCGCTGCGAATGCTGCAGCAAAGCCGGGTTGTCAAATCTACGCATCACACGGGTCTCGTATCGGTGCCAGACTTGCCGATCTTTGCCATCGCCAACGAGTTTTTCGACGCGTTGCCCATCCGCCAGTTTGAGCGGCGCGGTGCAGGCTGGTGTGAGCGGCGCGTTGGGCTGACCGGAGGCGTCCTTGGGTTTGGCCTCGGCGCGCCCGGCCCGGTGGCGGCGCTGGATCATCGTTTGCAAGATACACGGGACGGCGATGTGGTGGAGTTGGCTACGATCGCTGCGGATGTGGCGGGCCCGCTTGGCAAGCGCATTGCGGCCCATGGGGGCGCTGCGCTGCTGATAGATTACGGCGACTGGCGTTCCTTGGGCGATACGTTTCAGGCGCTGCGCGGTCACGAGGCCGTCGATCCCTTTGCCGCGCCGGGGCAGGCGGATCTGACCACGCATGTGGATTTTGAGGCGCTGGCCCTTGCCGCCGCACCCGCGCGCCACACCCGCCTCACCCCGCAAGGCGTGTTTTTGGAGCGGCTCGGCATCACCGCGCGGGCCGAGGCTTTGGCGGCCACGCTCAGCGGTGCGGCGCTTGAGGCACATATCGCCGCACATCGGCGCTTGACGCACCCATCAGAAATGGGAACCCTCTTCAAGGTGATGGGCCTTTATCCTGAAGGCACCACACCGCCACCGGGGCTTGAGCCATGACGCTGGAAATTCTCACCGCCGACGCGCTGGCCCCCGTGCGCCACGGGTTTTTCACCCGCAAGGGCGGCGCGTCCTCGGGCATATTCAAGGGTCTCAATTGCGGCGTGGGCAGCTCGGATCAGGCAGAGATCGTGGCGATCAACCGCGCCCGCGTGGCCAACGCCATGCAGGTGGACCCAGATCATCTGCTGACGTTGCATCAGGTCCATTCGGCCAAAGCCGTTGTGGTGGACGGACCCTTGGACACGCGGCCAAAGGCCGATGCGATGGTGACCGCTACGCCGGGCGTGGCTTTGGGTATCCTCACGGCGGATTGTCAGCCTGTGCTTTTCGCTGACAGTCGAGCAGGTGTGATCGGTGCGGCCCATGCGGGCTGGCGCGGTGCGCTTGATGGTGTTTTGGAAGCGGTGGTGGAGGCTATGGTAGGGTTGGGTGCAGAGCGCGAGCGGATCACCGCCATTATCGGCCCCTGCATCTCGCAAGCGAATTACGAGGTCGGGCCTGAGTTTCTCGATAGTTTCACCGCCGAGGACCCAAGCTATACGCAGTTTTTCGCGAATGGTGAGGGAGATAGGATGCTCTTTGATCTCGCGGGGTTTGGTCTGTCTCGTCTTCGAACCGCTGGGGTTGGCCGTGCCGAATGGACCCGCCATTGCACCTATGCTGCTGAGGACCGGTTTTACTCCTACCGCCGGGCGACACATCTCGGTGAGGCGGATTACGGGCGGTTGATTGCTTCGATCACGCTCTGAGGCATCTGCTCAAACATGGGCCTTTTTGTCCGGACATGGCCACAGCTTTGCCCTGATTGCGACCGTTTTGGCACCAAGACACCGGTGCATAGGCTGCCAAACCCCTTATTGTATGGCTCCGAAACAATAGGGCAGGTATCGCCCTGATTTTCGCGTTTTGCGCATAAATTGTCCCATCCCCGGCCCATTCCTGCCCGAAAGCAGGGGCAAAATAATCCTCAGCAGATAACGCAGCACCGGATCAACCGGGCCGCAAAAGAGGATATGAGACAATGAACGCAACGATCAAAAAACAACCTCGCTGGATGGCATCCGCTTTGAAAACAGCGCAAGGCGATATGGTTGCCCTGCCATTTCAACGTGGCAAGCGCCGCGCCTTGATGCTGCGCCGGTCCGGGCCAGCGGCGCATTCGTTGGCGTTGAAAACAGCCTGATCCGCATGTGGCCTGCAATGTTTGGGGCGGGCCGTGGCCGATCAGACGATATTGGGATGCAGGTCCGTTGTTAAATGCAGCGGGCGGCATAAGAGACTGAGAAAGACGCCAAGGTGATGGCGCAAACGGGGATCGGTGCTATTGCGACCGAGACCCCATGGGAAGTGGTACGACGTAATCGATGGCGGAGTGTTATGCCGCCATTCAATTGAAGACGATAGATGTCCAATTGTCGTTGTCGGTGGGGGCCGGCGCGATTGTGACAGCCTGTAAAATAAGTGGCGTGTTGCAATGGTCTATACCCCCTCGGCGTTGAACCTTTTGAATTCAATGCAGTCTGAAGCCGGCTTTTCCGACCCGCGCCTGGACGCGCGTCCAGGCCGGCGAGGCGCTGGCGACCACCCCACACAAGCCTATGATATTTCCTATCTGAGCCGCACGGGCGAGATTTGCCGACTCCGGCAGATGGCCCCTGATCTGCCGCTCTTTCAGGCGGCGTTTACCGCTTTTGCGCGCGGCACATTGATCGCCACTGCCTCCGGCCCGACGGCAGTCGAGGATCTTTTGCCCGGAGACAAAATCATTACCAATGAGCGCGGCCCCTCACCGCTGATGTGGGTGGGCAGCATTACGATGCACCCGTCAGAGCGGGACGGGCCAAGCCTGACGCGGATCACATCCGCTGCGTTGGGTTTAGGCAGGCCCTTGTCGGATTTGATGACCGGCCCCGGTGCGCGGATTTTGCAGCGTCTGCCGGGTATGGCCGAGGAGGTTTTGCGCCCAGTGCGCGATATGCTGGACGGGATGCAGGTGATTGAATTGCGCCCGCCAAGTGCCGTGCAGCTTTATCATATCGCGCTGCGCCGCCATGCCACCGTCACTGCGGCAGGGCTTGCGATGGAGACGTTCCACCCCGGGCCGGGGTTTGAGAACACCTTACCGTATCAGCATTTTGACCAGTTTATGGCGCTCTTCCCGCATGTGGCGCGCCCTGCCGATTTTGGTGCGCTGGCCCATCCAAGACAGCCTTTGCTGCGCGATCGGGATTAAGCTTCGCGCGCCAGCCGCGCTTCGAGCACCTCAAAGGGCACACCGGGTTCGTCCTTGGCGCCGCGAATGACCAGCGATGTCTTGACGCTTGCTACATTGTCGGCGGCTGTCAATTCCTCGGTCAGAAAGCGTTGGAATGTGCTCAGGTCAGGTGCCACGCATTTGAGGATGAAATCCACCTCACCGTTGAGCATGTGGCACTCGCGCACCAACGGCCAGGCCCGGCAGCGCGCCTCGAAGGCGCTCAGATCCGCTTCGGCTTGGCTTTGCAGCCCGACGGATGCAAAAACCTGCACCTCAAACCCCAATTCGCGCGCGTCCACCTCGGCGTGATAGCCGCGGATCAGCCCGTTTTCCTCAAGCGTGCGCACCCGGCGCAGGCAGGGCGGCGCGGAAATTCCAACGCGTTTGGCCAGCTCCACATTGGTCATGCGGCCATCGGCCTGAAGTTCGGCTAGAATCTTTCTGTCGATTGGATCGAGTCGGGTGGCTGGCATTTCGCACCTGTGGTTTGCATATCGCGTTTCGGCTTTGGCGTTTCTTACAGGCGCGCGTGCAGCTGCGCAACATTGTTTCGCCGTGGCGCAATATACTTTCGTGCATTGGCTCCTGTCAGCGCGTGGCAGGGGGGGCGCTCGACGGGGGGTTTCACTGTGGCGCGGGCGGGTTTATATCGCTGTATAAGGCATTCGATCCATCCCAACCAAAAGAGGCGCGCCATGGCCGAGACCCGCAAAACCAAAGTTCTGATCATCGGCTCTGGCCCTGCGGGATATACCGCCGCCGTCTATGCCAGCCGGGCAATGCTGGACCCAATTCTGGTGCAGGGGATCGAGCCGGGCGGGCAGTTGACCACGACCACAGAGGTGGAAAACTGGCCCGGTGACACGGAAGTGCAGGGCCCGGACCTGATGGTGCGGATGGAGGCCCATGCCAAGGCGATGGGATGCGAAGTGATCGGCGATATCATTTCCTCGGTGGATTTCAGCGCACGCCCCTTCGTGTGCCAATCCGACAGCGGCACCGTTTACGTGGCCGATGCGATCATCCTGTGTACCGGTGCGCGGGCCAAATGGCTTGGCCTGCCATCGGAAGAGAAGTTCAAAGGCTTCGGGGTTTCGGCCTGTGCCACGTGTGACGGGTTTTTCTACCGCGGTCAGGAGATTGTCGTCGTGGGCGGCGGGAACACGGCGGTGGAGGAGGCTTTGTTCCTCACTAATTTCGCGTCCAAGGTCACGCTTGTGCACCGCCGGGATGAGCTTCGTGCGGAGGCGATCCTGATCGACCGTTTGATGAAGAACCCCAAGATCGAACCTTTGTGGTTCCACCAGCTTGATGAGGTGTATGGAGGCGAGAGCCCTCTGGGCGTCGAGGGCGTAAAAGTGAAGCATGTGAAGACGGGCGAGATCACGGATATCCCCGCTAAGGGCGTGTTCATCGCCATCGGCCATGCGCCGGCCAATGAGTTGGTAAAGGACGTGCTGGAGACGCATATGGGCGGCTATGTCGTGACGAAGCCGGACAGCACCGAAACCTCGATCCCTGGCGTGTTCGCGGCCGGTGACCTCACCGATCACAAATATCGTCAGGCGGTGACGTCGGCGGGCATGGGCTGCATGGCGGCTTTGGAAGCGGAACGTTGGCTTGCTGAGCAGGACGCAGATGTGGCCCAAGCGGCGGAATAGAGCGCTCTGCGAGGTTGGTTTTCGAGTATTTTTGCTAAGAAGAAGCCCGGGGGGGCTTGGGCATGCAGGACTGGTATAAAGTTGTCTCTCTTGCACCGGGCGTCTTCGCGATCGGTGAGCCGCGCTACGAGCAGCAGAATTGGTCCTATTTGATTTGTGGGCGCGAGCAGGCACTCCTGTTTGATACGGGTTCATATTTTGGCGAGATGTCGCCGGTGGTTGCAGGTTTGACCGATTTGCCGCTGACCGTGATGCCATCGCATATGCATTACGATCATCTGGGAAATGTTCAGGCATTTGAACGTGTTGTGCTGCCGGATCTTGCCATTTTGCGGGCCTGTGCCGCGGGTGATATCGTCACGCCCAGCGATGATCTTTTTCTTCCGCAGAGTGAGGGGCGGGTGCCGCCCGCCTTTCGTGTGGCCGAATGGCTTGAAATAGGAGCGCAGATTGATCTGGGTGGGCGGCGGCTAGAGCTTTTGCATACGCCCGGCCACTCGCCCGACAGCGTATCGTTGTGGTGGGCGGAGGCGGGGGTGCTTTTCGCAGCCGACTATCTCTATCACGGTTCACTGTTTGCGCAGGTGCCCGGTGCATCGCTCAGCGCCTATCTTGGCACGGCGCGAGATCTGGAGGCGCAATTACCGCCCCGCGCGGTTATTTTTGGTGCCCACGGGGACGCGCATAGCCCCGAGGCCGCGCAGCCGCCGCAGTTGGACACGGCCCATCTGGCGGCGCTGATCACCTGTCTTGAGGATATCCGCGCCACACCGCCCGATATGGCCAATGGTCCGCATGAGCGGCGCGTCAGCGCGCTCAACACGCTGATCACCGGGCCGGATGCGTTACACGGATTCGTCTGAGCGCCAGACGCAGGCCGAACACACCGAAACGGGCAAGATAGGATAAATCAAAGCCCCCGTGATTCTCGGCCTGAGCCAAGAAGGCGACAGGGCCGCGCCACTTTGTGCGAGAAAAGACACGGTACGGCTTGGAAAAAGGACAGCCAGCGAAACGGGTTCATTCCCAATTTGCGTGCATCTGCGATCCGGTGTGATGATTGAATTGTTTCGCGGCTTCATACAGAGCGTTTCGATGCAGGAAACACG
This sequence comes from uncultured Shimia sp., assembly GCA_937881735.1. Classification (GTDB taxonomy): domain Bacteria; phylum Pseudomonadota; class Alphaproteobacteria; order Rhodobacterales; family Rhodobacteraceae; genus Roseovarius. The sequence goes on along the minus strand of CALGEH010000134.1, from coordinate 17,209 downwards.
CGGGTGATTGGCAAAATTATGCGAAATCTCGAAAAACCTGAGCGGCTGCTAGACTTTTGCCACAATTAGCGGCTATCCCGCGCCCAAACGGGTGCCAAAACCCCGAACTGAGGCAATTTTTGAGAGTGAATCCTATGAAGATGTCGAGCAACCTCACCCCGATTCCAGAACTTTACGTCAGCTATGACAGCGCGCAGAAGATGAAGCTGGAGGCGGCTGAGCTGGTCAGCCATGACCTAACGCCGCGTCAGATCTGCGATCTTGAGCTTTTGATGAATGGTGGTTTCAACCCTCTCAAAGGGTTCCTGAGCGAAGCGGATTATGACGCCGTGGTTGAGGATATGCGGCTCGCCGATGGCACGCTTTGGCCGATGCCCATCACGCTGGATGTGACTGCGGAATTCGCCGCCGGGCTGGAACTTGGGCAGGACATCGCGCTGCGCGATCAAGAAGGTGTGATCCTGGGCACAATGACAGTCACCGACCGCTGGACGCCCGATAAGGCGCGCGAGGCCGAGAAGGTGTTTGGCGCAGACGATAGCGCGCATCCGGCGGTGAATTATCTGCATAACACTGCCGGAGAGGTCTATCTTGGCGGTCCGGTGACCGGCATCCAACAGCCGGTGCATTACGATTTCCGCGCCCGCCGCGACACTCCAAACGAGCTGCGGGCCTATTTCCGCAAGCTGGGCTGGCGCAAAGTCGTGGCGTTTCAGACCCGCAACCCGCTGCACCGCGCGCATCAGGAACTGACCTTCCGTGCGGCCAAGGAGGCGCAAGCCAACCTGCTGATCCATCCGGTCGTTGGCATGACGAAGCCTGGCGATGTGGACCATTTCACGCGCGTGCGCTGCTACGAGGCAGTGCTGGACAAATACCCCGGCTCGACCACGGCGATGTCGCTTCTGAATCTCGCGATGCGCATGGCGGGACCGCGTGAGGCGGTCTGGCATGGCCTGATCCGCGCCAATCACGGCTGCACGCATTTCATTGTGGGGCGTGACCATGCAGGCCCCGGCAAGAACTCCGCTGGGGAGGATTTCTATGGGCCTTATGATGCGCAGGAGATGTTCCGCAAATACAAAGACGAGATCGGCGTCGAGATGCTGGATTTCAAACACATGGTCTATGTGCAGGAGCGCGCGCAATACGAGCCGATGGACGAGATTGCTGACAAGGATGACGTGACGATCCTGAACATCTCCGGGACCGAGCTGCGCCGCCGTTTGCAAGAGGGACTTGAGATCCCTGAGTGGTTCTCGTTTCCGGAGGTGGTGACCGAGCTGCGTAAGACGCGGCCCCCGCGCGCTCAGCAGGGTTTTACTGTGTTCTTCACGGGCTTCTCCGGCTCGGGCAAATCGACCATCGCCAACGCGCTTATGGTCAAGCTGATGGAGATGGGCGGGCGTCCTGTGACGCTTCTGGACGGCGACATTGTGCGCAAGAACCTCAGCTCCGAGCTTGGGTTTTCCAAGGAGCACCGTGATCTCAACATTCGCCGCATCGGTTATGTGGCCTCTGAGATCACTAAAAACGGTGGTATTGCGATCTGCGCGCCGATCGCCCCCTACGCCACCACGCGTCGCGCCGTGCGCGAGGATGTGGAGGCGTTTGGCGCTTTCGTGGAGGTGCATGTCGCCACCACGATCGAGGAATGTGAACGGCGCGATCGCAAAGGTCTCTACAAACTGGCCCGTGCGGGCAAGATCAAGGAATTTACCGGTATTTCAGATCCTTATGATGTGCCGAAAAACCCAGAGCTGAGCGTTGAGACCGAGAATGTCGAGGTGGATAACTGCGCGCATCAGGTGATCCTGAAGCTGGAGCAGATGGGCCTTATCGCGGGCTGATCCACATGTGAGACCGCACATATCCCTGCGCTGAAGACGTCTTGGCGCGGGGATATCCCTCATCACCACCCCTCAAGTTTTACGCAGTTTCCAGTGCGTCTTAACCAGACCTTTTGAGGTTCTGGCAAATACCTGTCAGCAAACCACACGCGTTTGGGGATGGGATATGAGTTTGCAAAGCTGGAGCGCACCAAGCCCTGCCCATGCGTCGGGCGGAGGCGATCGCGGAGACCCGAATGTGGCCGTGTTCGACGATGGGAGTTTCGTCGTCGTGTTCCAATCGGATGACGGGGCAGGCACGCAGCGGATCATCGCGCAGCGTTTCGATGCGCTTGGCGATATGGTGGGTGCGGCCGTCACCGTGGCCGAGGGCACTGGCGGAGTCACTTTGGCCATGCCCGATGTGGCCGTTCTGACAGGTTTCCCCGGGCAGTTCGTCGTCTCTTATGCGCTGAGCGCGCCCAATGCGACGCTCACCGAGGCCTGGCTGAGCTTTGTCGATGCATCCGGCGCGACGCAGCAGAGCATCATCTCGTCGGTTATGTCGCCGATCCCGGCAGGCGCGCAGCTGGGTCTGGCGGTGCAGGGTAATACGGTCCAGCATGCCTTCACCGCCATTGCGGGCGGGGACCGCGACATCACACTCAGCACGTATGAGTGGAACGGCTTTGGCATATCGGGGGACGCCACCCGCACCCTCAATAGCGCCTCCACCCTCAATCAGACGAATCCCAGCATCGCCTTAGGTCCGGGTGGTGACGGTATCGTGGTGTTTCAGCAGGGCAGCGATCTGGAGTTTCGCCGCATTGACGCGCTGGGTGATCCCATTGGCGTGGATCAGGTGATTTCCAACACATGGGTGGCCGAGCCTGGCGCACAGGTGATCACGCTGAACAATGGTAACTACCTTGTGACCTATACCAAGGAGGCGGGGGGGCCGCCGTCGGATGGGATGGATATCTATGGCCGGATTATTGCGCCGGATGGAAGCTTTGTGACGGCAGAGGTGCTGCTGAACACGCAGGTCGCGGGCGAGCAGAGCAACGCTTTTGCCGTGGCCCTGTCGGGTGGTGGGTTTGTTGGGTTCCATTATGACGCAGCGCTTGGCGCCTATATGGGCCAGGTTTTCGATGCGCTCGCGAGCCCTCAGGGAGCCACCTACACGTTGGTTGGCGGGGCTGCACCCGGCGCGTTTCTCGCTTCGGCTGAGGCGCTGAGCGACGGCCGTATCGTGGTCGCGTGGGAGCAAGCTGCGGGCGATGTGGTGGTGCAAATCCTTGATCCGCGCGGCGGCAGTGTGACCGGGACGGCGGCTGCGGACACGCTTTTTGGCGGTCGTGGCGCGGATGATATCAGTGGGCTTGACGGCAATGACACGGTGTGGGCCGGGGAGGGCAATGACACGATTTCTGGTGGCGCGGGGCGGGATATGCTCATAGGCGGCGCAGGTGATGATCTTCTGATGGCGGATGGGGATGGTGATCTGCTCAGCGGCGGAGAGGGGTTTGACCGGGTGGATTTCTCGGGGTTTGGTGCGGCGCTCTGGGCTGATCTGGCCGCTGGTGGTGCCACGCAGAATGTATGGTCGCGCATGATCGCAGGTCCCAATGCAGGTCAATGGCAGCGTATCGCCGAGATGGACGGTGTTGAGGCGATCATCGGCACGAATTTCGCCGATCAGATCTATGGCGATGTGGACACCGATTATTTCATGATGGCCCCGGATGGTGCCGCGCATGGCATGGACTTTTTCGACGGGCGTGGTGGTGAGGATTGGGCCGATTTCTCACTGTTCGATAGTGCGATTTGGGTCGACCTCACCCTGAGCGCAAAGGAGGTTTGGACCCGCGATGGTCCCACCGTTTCAAGCGGCGCGTGGCGCGAAATCATGGATGTCGTGGGTGTCGAAAACGTTTTCGGCACCGCGGGTGCGGATTACTTCGCCGGAGATGCGCAGAACAACACGTTCGGCTATGTGGGGGGGGCAGTGGCCCCTGGCACGGTTGATATCATCAACGGACGCGGCGGCACGGATACTGCGGATTTCTCTCGGTTTGATGCGGCGATCTGGGTCGATATGGCCTTTTCGGGCTCTGCGGTTTGGACACGCGACGGCGACGATGTGCTGAGCGGGGCGTGGCGCGCACTTGCGAACCTGCAAGAGGTCGAAAATGTAATCGGCACGTCCAGTATTGATCAGTTCTACGGCAATGCGTCGGATAACAGCTTCAGTTACGTGGGCGACCTAACCCCCATGCCAGCGCAGACTCCGCTTGAGATTATGGATGGGCACGCTGGCATGGATACGGCTGATTTTTCGCTCTTTGGCGCAGCGATTTGGGTCAGTTTTGAGCTGACCGATGCCGAGGTCTGGACGCGGCTTGGCCCCACGCTGGGGTCAGGGACTTGGGCAGATATCGTAGACTTGGTGTCTATCGAGACGGTTGTGGGCACGAATTTTGATGATCAGTTTATAGGCGATGGTGCGGATAACACTTTTTCGGTGGGCTGGGCAACGACATCCTGCGCGGCGGTGGCGGGCGGGACAGTCTCTTTGGCGGCGCGGGCGATGACCGGCTGATCGGTGAGGGGAATCTCGATCTGTTGAGCGGGGGCACCGGGTCGGATACGGTAGATTACAGTGGTTTTGAGGCGGCGGTCTGGGTTGATCTGAGCGGGGCGGGTTTTGAGGTCTGGACGCGCGATCAAGCGGATTTAACCTTTGGCACATGGCGTGCCATCGCCGAGGTGGAGCAGGTAGAGAACCTTCTTGGCACCATGTTCAATGACCGGCTGAAGGGGGATGGGGCTGATAATACTCTGGCGGGCGGTGCCGGCGATGATTTGCTGATCGGGGGGCTCGGTGCCGATACGTTTGTGTTCCTGCCCGGTGGCGGTGCTGATGTGATCGCCGATTTTCACAGTGGCGTTGATACGGTGCTGTTGGCCCAAACGGGTCTTGAATGGGGTGATCTTGGCATGGTTCAGAGCGGCTTGGACGCTGTAATCACTTACGGCGCGCCCGGCGATCAGATTGCGCTGAGTGGGGTGCAGCTTGTGGATCTGACGGAGGCTGATTTCGTGTTCCTCTGAGGCTCTATGCCTTTGCGGGCTCCACGGGTAAAGCGTGAGCGGCTATATTCAAGATCGCGTCAGCGGCGCGGGCGGTGCCGGGATCGGCTTTCATGGTGCGTGATATGGGTTCCAGACGTTCGCGTAGGCCCCTGTCTTGCACCAAATTCATTACCGTCCTGCACAAATCTTCGTCGCGCCAATCTGCGCGGTGCATGTGCTCGCCTGTGCCCGTTTGCACCGCGCGGCGTGCGTTGTCGTGACCGTCCCAGCAATAGGGCATCACCAACGACGGGATGCCATGATAGAGCGCCTCACAATAGCTGTTATTGCCACCGTGATGGATGAAAAGGGCGGCTTGGGCGACGATGGACGGCTGTGGAAACCAACTGCCCAGATAAACATTGTCGGGCACGGCAGCATAAGCCTCCAGATGATCGCCGACATTGACGAAAAACCGCGCGGGCAGATCGGAGAAGGCCGCGATCATGCGCGAGATGAGGCCTGTATCGATGGCCCCGAGGCTGCCGAAGCTGAGATAGATGAGTGGGCCTTCGTTGCGTGGCAGGGAAGGCACGTCGAAATGCGCCTCGTCGCGCACGCAGCCCTCCAGAAAGACGAAGCGGTCCTTGGGCAGCTGTGCGGTACGATCATGCCGAATAGCGCTGGGCGCAAGCAGCAGGTTCAAATTTGGGGACGGCTCCAGAAACTGCCCTTGGGGGAGGGGCGGGAGGCCCCGCGCTGTGCGAAAGTGGTTGTAGCGCGCATGGGGAGCCGCGCAGGTTTGAAGCGCTGCCGCCTCGAAGGCGGCCCTTTCCGGATCATCTGCGGCCAGCCCGGAGAGATAAGGAGGCACATTCGCGTCTGGCAGCTCCGTCTCGGCACAAGAGATGACGCGCACCCATGGCACGCCCGTGGATGCGATGGCCGGGAACATGATGACATTGTCGAGCACAATAACGTTGGGCCTGATCCGCGCCAGCAGTGTGGTCAGCCCCGCCTCGGCATCAATCGCCGTGTCGACGATCGCTTCCCATGTGGGGGCCACATAGCGCGGCAATTTCTCCAGTGGGGAGAGGTTGAAATCGTCAAGGTGATTGCGCAGAAAGGACTGCCAGTACTCTGCGGCCTGCACTTCGGTGGCGGCGGTCGGCAGGTGATACTCCTTGAAGCCATATTCCGCGAAGACCCCGGTGAACCCCGCGTGGCAGATGAAGACTGGCACGGCGCCCTTGCGGCGCAGCTCCTGCGCGATGCCGACGCAGTTGAGAGCGGCACCAAAGCTCGCTTCGGGAAAGAAGGCGATGACGGGGGCTGGGCTCATGCCATACCTCCACCGCGTTGTGGTGGCAGCCCGCGATTGGCCGCTTTGGGACGCCGAATTTGGGCGCGGCGCAGGTGTAGGACCATCTGATCGGCGGCCAGATCAAGTTCGCTGCGTTCAAGGCTGTCGAGGATGCCGAGATGATCATCCAGTGCCTGACGCATCCGGAAATCGGGCAGCGCCTGATCGGTTTGGGTGGCGCTGCGCAGCTTTTGATGCGCCAGCAGTGCTGCGCGCAAAAACCGGTTGCCTGCGCTATCGGCGATCATGGTGTGAAAATCGCAATCAAGCCTGTGAAACGCCGTTGGCCCAATGCGCCCCTCTGGCCGTGTGCCAAGCTCCGCCATCTGGTCCCGCATCAGCCTTGCCCGCTGCCCGTCGAGGGCAAAACCGGGAGCCAGGATCGCCTGCGGCTCCAGCGCCAGACGAAAGGCGATGCCTTCACTTTGGGCGTTGGGCGTGTCGAGCATTGGTTGAAACGCCCATGCGCGGCCGGGGAGCTGGGTGACGATTCCGTCTGATGAGAGTATTTTTAACGCTATTAATACTGCCGACCGTGGGGCGTCATAGCGCCGGACCAGGGCGCTGACCGACTGCACATCTGAAATCCGGCGCTCAGCGCGGTCCTTGAGGATGCGCGCGGCAAGCGTGTCTTCCACCTCTTCCAATGCGGCGCCGCCGCCCGGGAGGCCTTCGCTGGGATCCACCCGCAGAAAGAACCCGCGCTCCTCCTGGCGTGTCGCAATATCGTTCTCTTCGAGTATCTTGAGGGCGGATCGAATCGGCGTGCGCGATACGCCACAGGCCTGTGACAGCACCTGTTCGGGCAGATGGTCGCCGTTACGTAACCCGCGCTCCAGCGCGACCTCGACAATCCGGCGTGCCAGCGTCACGTGATTCTGCCGTGTATTTCCGCGCAGCCGCGCCATGCAAATGCCTCCGGAATATGCCGCGTCCAAAAGTGCGGCCAAAAAGAACATCAAAAACAAATTGAAGTTTTTTTTGCATCAACAATACTGATCTTACAGCGACGAAAGAGTCGCGCAAGATCAAAGCAAGCGGACCCTGATGCGGGGTGCCGCATCGCACAACACGGGAGACCATCCTTATGACGTCACACAGTGCAGCTGCCCGCGCCCTTGGCGCAGCGCTCGTTCTCACCGGGACACCCGCGCTCGCGCAGGATCTCGTCATCTCAAACTGGGATGGCTACATGGCACCCGACGCCATCGATAATTTCAACGCCCAATCCGGCGCCTCGGCTGAGCTGGTTCTGCACGGCACCAACGAGGAGATCATGGGCAAGCTGATCGCGTCCAATGGTGTGGGCTATGACGTTGTCTTCGTCTCCTCGCCCTTCGCCGAAGTGCTGAACAATCTTGGCCTCGCCGAAACGCTCGACCCGGCCAAGCTGCCCAATATGGCCAATCTCTATGCCGAGGCGATGCAGCTTCCGCATGACCCCGGCAACAGCTTCTCTGTCCCCTACGCTTGGGGCACAACGGGGCTCTGCTATCGCTCTGATCTCGTTGACAGCCCGTCTTCATGGAATGACCTTCTGAAGCCGTCCGAGGATGTGGCCGGGAAGACCACGATGCTTGCCACCGACCGCTGGCTTCTGGCGGCTGGGCAACTTGCCTTGGGATATTCGGTGAATGAGACGGATGCGGATAAGATGGCCGAGGTGCGTGACCTGCTGATCGACGCCAAGGGCACACTTCTGGCTTATGATGATACCACGTTCTATGCCAAGTTGGTGTCTGGTGAGGCCGAGCTTGTCCAAGCCTGGGACGGCTGGTGCAACTACGGCATCGCCGAGAACGCAGACATCAAATACATGATCCCGCCCGAGGGGTCTGACCTTTGGGTGGATACGATGGTGATCCTGAACGCGTCGGAGAACAAAGATGCGGCCTATGCTTTCGTGAACTATGTGCTGGACGCTGAAAACCATCGCTGGGCGGCGGAGAACATCCTTTACAAAGTGCCCAACGAGGCCGCGATGGCCGGGATTGGAGAAGATCTGATCGCCTCTTTCCCCAACATGGGCATGGCCCCTGCGGACATGTTGAAATTTGAGCAGCTTCGCGATGTCGGCGCGGCGCAGCGGGATTATTCCCGCCTCGTCTCCGAGATCAAAGCGGCCAACTGAAACGACCCTTAGTGACTTGCCCCTGGCGCTCTCCCTGCCGGGGGCTTTTTCTTGGTCTAAATATCCAAATGCACTGGTCCCTCCGCGCGCATGACCCCTGATCGTAAACCGCTTTTGTTGATGACCCCGGCGCTCTTGTGGTTGACCGGGCTGATGGTCATTCCTTGCGGCTTGATCCTTGTGCTCGCCTTCTTCCGGCGCGGGATTTACGGCGGCATCGAGTATACATGGACGCTTGAGAATATCGCGCTGGTGTTCGATCCGCTCTACGCGCAGATCTTTCTCAAATCCGCGGGCATTGCCGGGCTTGCGGCGGGCATCGCCGTGGTGCTGGGCTACGCCGCCGCCTATGCGATTGCCGCTATGCCGCGGCGGCACCAGCCGATGCTTCTCTTCTTTGCGGTGCTGCCGTTCTGGTCCAACTATCTGGTGCGAACCTATGCGTGGATTGTGCTTTTGAACCGTGAGGGGCTTATCGTGAACCTCGCCCGTTGGGTGGGGTATGAAGGCGAGTTGCCCCAGATTCTCTATACCGAGAGCGCTGTGGTGGTTGGTCTCGTCTACAATTACCTGCCCTTCGTGATCCTCAGTTGTTATGCGCCCCTCTCGCGCCTGAACCCCGAGGTCCGGGAAGCGTCCCGCGATCTTGGCGCGTCCGGCTGGACCACGTTCCGGCGTGTGACCTTGCCCATGACCGTGCCGGGGATCGCCGTGGGCTTTGTCTTCGTGTTCGTTCTGTCGATCGGGAATTTCGTGACGCCCGCGCTACTGGGTGGCGGGCAGTTTCAGATGATCGGCAACCTTGTCTATGCTCAGTTCCTGACGGCCAATGACTGGCCCTTTGGCGCGGCTCTCTCGATGGTGCTCATTGCAATCATGCTTGGTCTCTTGATGGTGCAGGCCATGGTGGCCGAGCGCGCTTCGGGCGGGGGCATGGGCCGTGGTTGAGCGGGGCACCTTCCGGTTGATGCTGCTCATTCTTGGCGTGGTCTTTGCCTTTCTCTACGTGCCGATTTCGGTGTTGGTCGGGTTGTCGTTCAATGAGGGGGGCCTGCCCACAGCCTGGACGGGGTTTTCCACCAAATGGTATGGCGCGCTTTGGGAGAACAGCGATATCCTGCGGGCGGCGGGCAACACGCTTTTCGTCGCGCTCATCTCAACGGTTCTGGCCACGATCCTCGGCACGCTTCTGGCTGTGGGGGTGGAGCTGCGCCGCCGCAACGGCAAGTGGCTGGAGACGGTGATCTTCGCGCCGATGATTATTCCCGACATCGTGCTGGCGATTGCATTGCTCAGCTTTTTCTCGCTTCTGGGTGTCCAGATGGGGCTGCACACGATCATCATGGCGCATGTGGTCTTCAACCTCGCTTTTGTCTGCGCCGTTGTGCGTGCGCGGCTTAAAGGGTTTGATTGGTCCATTGTGGAGGCCTCTGTCGATCTGGGGGCGAGCATGGCCACGACCCTGCGCCGGGTGATTCTGCCGGTGCTGGCGCCTGCAATCATGGCGGGCGCTCTTTTGGCCTTCACCCTGTCTGTGGATGAGTTCATCATTGCCTTCTTCACCGCCGGCGCAGGGCGCGCATCCATCACGCTGCCGATGCAGATTTTCGCGATGATCCGCTTTGGTGTAACGCCCGAGATCAACGCGCTGGCCACGCTTGTTATGGCTGTGTCGGTCGTGGCACTGGCGCTGTCGCAGCGGCTCAACAAAGGGGGGCTTCCGGGGCAATGAATGTGCTTTTGTCCATGCACAATGTGGCCAAGCGCTTTGGTGATGTGCGTGCCGTTGAGGACGTGAGCCTTGATATTTATGAGAATGAGTTCTTCGCTCTGCTCGGCGCTTCTGGCTCTGGCAAGACCACGCTTTTGCGGATGCTCGCCGGGTTCGAGGGGTTGAGCGCGGGTGATATCCTGCTGGAGGGCCGCTCGATTGCCGCCATGCCGCCGGACAAGCGCCCGGTGAACCTCATGTTCCAATCCTACGCGCTTTTCCCGCATATGAGTGTTGTGCAGAATATCGCTTACGGGCTTGAGATGGACGGTCTGCCCAAGGCGCAGGTGAAGGCGCGGGTGGCGGAAATCCTGGAGGTGATCCAGCTCAGCCATCTTGCAGCGCGCAAGCCTGCACAGCTCTCGGGCGGGCAGCAGCAGCGCGTGGCGCTGGCTCGTGCGCTGGTGAAACGGCCCAAGGTTCTCTTGTTGGATGAGCCGCTTGGCGCGCTGGATAAAAAGCTGCGGAGCGAGATGCAGTTGGAATTGAAGCGGCTGCAAGCGGAGTTTGGTATCACTTTCATCATGGTCACGCATGACCAGGAGGAGGCGCTTGTCATGGCCGATCGCGTGGCGATCATGCAGGACGGTGGCCTCTTGCAGGTCGGCACGCCTGAGGAAATCTATGAGCACCCCGCCAGCCGCTTTGCCGCCGGGTTCATTGGTGTGATGAACTTCCTGCCCGTGGTGATCGAGAAAGGCGCGGTGATGGCGCGGGGCACCAGGATCGCCGCCAAACATACGGCAGCGGATGGTTCTGCCATGGCCGCGATACGCCCCGAGCGGTTGCATGTGAACGGGTCGGGCGAGAATGCCTTGAGCGGCGAGATTGCCGAGATCGCGTATCATGGGCTGGACCTGCTGCTGCATGTCCAGACGGGCCTGAGCGATGCGCCCGTGATCGCGCGCATGACTGCCGATCAGGCAGAGACACTGCGCCCGCAAAAAGGCGCCGACATAACCCTCACCTGGGCCGCGAAGCATACGCGGATTTTCCCCGATTAACCCGACCTGAAAAGGAGAGACCTCATGACCCCCAAAACATTCGCGTTCTTCCCCGAGGCCGCTTTTGGCCCGGCGCTCAACTCTGTCGGCATCGCGCAGGCGATCACCAAGATGGGGCATAGGGCCGTTTTCCTGTCGGATCCGGGCTTTGTCGAGATCTACGAAGGCTACGGGTTTGAGGCGCATCCCGTGGCCCTGTCGGAACCAATGCCGCCCGAGGAAATGGCGAAGTTCTGGGAGGATTTCATCAACGGCCATATCCCCAATTTCGCAAAGGCCCCCATCGATCAGATCGATAACTACGTCAAGGAGTGCTGGGAGGCGATCGTGGACAGCGCCAAATGGGCGCAGAAGGATTTGCCGGCCGTTTTGGACAAGATCAAACCCGACGTGATCGCCGTGGATAACGTGATCCTCTTTCCGGCGATCAAGCAATATGGCGTGCCATGGGTGCGCATCATCAGCTGTTCCGAGAATGAGATCGAGGACCCCGCGATCCCTCCGCACCTCTCGGGGATGAGCGAGACGGATACCGAGGGCCACGCGGCCTTCCGCGCCAGGTTCGAGGAGGTGATCGCGCCCATCCACGCTGATTTCAACACCTTCCTCGGGGAAAACAACGAGGCCCCCCACAAACTGGGCGAGTTCTTCGAGGCCTCCCCGCATCTCAATCTGATGCTCTACCCCGAGCCGCTGACCTATACCCGCGAGCATCCTCTGGACCCCGATCAGTTCCAATATCTGGAAGGTTGTGTGCGCACGGATGAGCCCTATGAGGTGCCCGAGTTCAAGGCCAATAACGACGGCCCGCTGCTCTATATCTCCTTCGGCAGCCTTGGGGCGGGTGACACGGATCTGCTCAAGCGGCTGATCGCCCTTATGGGCAAATCGCGCTACCGCGCGCTGGTGAATGTGGGCGATTACATGGACGCCTATGACGACATCCCTGACAACGTGATCATTCAGAGCTGGTATCCCCAGCCTTCTGTCATTCCGCAGGTTGATGCGGTGATCCATCACGGTGGCAACAACTCGTTTACCGAGTGTCTCTATTTCGGCAAGCCCGCGATCATCATGCCGTATGTCTGGGACGGGCATGACAACGCGATGCGCGTGCAGGAGACGGGCTATGGCTTTCGCTCGGACCGGTATGAATGGACGCCGGAGGAGCTGATTGCGAAGATCGAGACGTGCCTCACGGATGACCGGATGCAGGCGCGGCTGGATAAAATCTCGCTTCACATGCAGGGCAGCGATGGTCCGGGTAAGGCCGCGCGTCTCTTGGCGGGGCTGGTGGAATGACCGATCTCACTTCCTCCGCGCCGCACATCCATGGCGCGACCACCTATGATGACCTTGTGGATTGGGGCGTGCAGCCGGATGCCTTGGCGGGAGCGTCACACTCGACCGGGCGGCTTCTGCACAAGGGCCCGGGCAATATCCCCGAAACAGGCATCTGGGATTGCACGCCCGGTCGCTGGCGGCTCAGCCTGCCGCGCGACGAGTTTTGCCATTTCGTGAGCGGGCGGGCCACTTACCGCTCGGACGACGGAGAGGTGATTGAGGTCACCCCCGGGACCTGCGTTCTCTTCCCCGAAGGATGGTCCGGCGAGGCCGAAGTTCATGAGACCATCCGCAACATTTATATGCTGAGCTGAGGACATTTTATGAAAACCCCCGTTATGAAAAGCCCGCTTGAGATCACAGATGTGGTCGATTGGGGCACGATCCCGACAATGATCGAAGGCACCAGCCATGTGTCTGGCCGCGTCCTGCACAAGGGCCCTGATGGGCAATCGGAATGTGGTCTGTGGATCTGCACGCCGGGCAAATGGGACTGCCATGTCACCAGTGATGAGTTTTGCCATTTCCTCGAAGGCCGCTGCACCTATGTCCACGAGAGCGGCGATGTGATCGAGATCACGCCCGACACGGCTGCGTTTTTCCCGAAAGACTGGAAGGGCGTGTGCACCGTGCACGCCACGATCAAGAAGGTTTACATGATCCGCTGACGCGGTGCGAAAGGAGCCTGCCATGGCCGCCCCCCTGACCCCCCGCTTTTACGTCACACCCGGCTTTCACCCAAGTGCGGGCGCGGGCCGCGATGTGATTGATCCCGCCACTCTAGAGGTGGTCGGCCAGCGCGCAGATGTGACGGAGCCAGAACTCGCCACGGCTCTCGGGGCGGTGGGCCGCGCGCAAAAGGCATGGGCGCAGGTGGATGCGAAAAGCCGTGCGGCCATGCTGCATGCTTTGGCGGGCCGGATCGAGACGGCGGATCATACGGACTGCGCGATCCTGATGAGCCGCGAGATGGGCAAACCCTACCCCGAGGCCATCGGGGAGTTGGCCAATTGCGCGCCGATCTTTCGGTATTATGCCGAAATGGCCCGTGACGAGGCCGGCAAACTTGCCGGGACCACGCAAGCCGGATCGCTGCAATTCGCCAAATATGAGCCGCTGGGCGTCTCCGTGCATATCATGCCGTTCAACTTTCCGATCTTGCTGATGTGCTGGACCGTGGCTGCGGCGCTGGCGGCGGGCAATGGATGCGTGGTAAAACCTGCCGAGGCAACGACGCTTTCGACGCTGGAGTTCATGAAGGTCTTCGACGGGTTGCCTGAGGGACTCGTGGCCTGCCTGCCGGGTGGCGCAGATCTGGGAGCCGCTTTGGTCGCGAGCGAGGCGACCCATGCTGTCGCCTTCACCGGCTCTGTCAATGCGGCGCAGAATGTGGCTGCTGAGGCCGCGCGCCGGATGAAGCCCGCCGTGATCGAGGCGGGTGGATCGGACCCGATGATTATCTCCGCCCATGCGCCTATCGACGTGGCCGCCGCCGGGGCCGTGACGGGCGCGTTTCACATGAGCGGGCAGGTCTGCACCTCAACCGAGCGGATGTTTGTGGTCGAAGAGGTGCACGACGCCTTCGTCGAAGCTTTTGCTGCCGAGACGAGGCGCCTGCGCATCGGCAATGGGTTGGAGCGATCAGAGATCGGGCCTTTGGTGAGCGAGGCGGGCCGCCAGAAGGTCGAGCGCCTTGTGGCTGACGCGGTGGCCAAGGGGGCTACCGTGGTGTGCGGCGGGTGCATTCCCGAGGATCAGCCCGTAGGCTGGTTCTACACGCCCACAATTCTCACTGACTGCACCCCTGATATGGCTTTGATGCAGGAGGAATGTTTCGGGCCCGTTGTGGCCATCATGAAGGTGCGCGACTTTGACACGGCCATCTTGGAGGCCAATGCGTCTAGGTTCGGTCTCGGTGCGTGCGTCTTCACGACGTCGCTGGAGGAGGCGCATGAGGCCCACGCGCGCCTTGAGGCGGGTATGGTGTGGATCAACAATCCCCTCATCGACAATGACGCGCTGCCCTTTGGAGGCTGGAAAGCCTCCGGTTTGGGCCGAGAATTGGGGCGGCAGGGGCTCGATGCCTTTCGCCGCTCGAAAATGGTGATACTTGATCACAAACCCGTTCGGCAGGATTGGTGGTATCCATATCCCGACGATTGGTTCCTCGGCTCGGGGGGCCGCAAGCTGAGTTGAAGGAGACTGCCATGACTGCGCCATTTTCCATTGCGATCCCCGGCAAGCCCTATGAGGGCGCCAGCCCCGATCCCTATTGGTTCAGCACCATTGCGCCCCGCGCGGCAGATGCGGCATTGGCGACGGATATCACATGTGATCTGGCGATCATCGGCGGTGGCTTCACGGGGCTTTGGAGCGCTTTGAAAGCGCGCGAGCGGATGCCTGATGCGCGGATCGTGGTCCTTGAGGGGGGGCGCTGCGGCGGTGAGGCGTCAGGGCGCAATGGCGGATTTTGCGCGCCGTCGATCAGCCACGGGATTTCCAATGCGATGGAACGGTATCCGCGCGAGGCGGATCGTCTGATCCGGTTGGGCGTGGAGAATGTGGAAGCATTGGAGGCCGATCTGGAGCGTTACGAGATCGACGCGGAGTTCCAGCGTGCGGGCAAGCTCAATGTGGCGGCCACCCCGTGGCAGGTCCAAGGGCTGCGCAGCATGGCCGAGGGTTTTGCCGCGCATGGCTTGCCAAGTGCGTTTCTTGAGGGAGATGCGCTGCGCGCAAAGCTCGACAGCCCGGTTTATTCGGCGGGTGTGTTCGATCCGACCTATGCGCTGGTCAATCCCTCGAAGCTGGTTGAGGGGCTGCGCGCCGCCTGCCTTGCACGCGGCGTCGAGATTCATGAAGGCACGCGCGTGACGGCTCTGAAAAAGACCAAAACTGTGCTGCGCCTCACCACACCCGGCGGTATGGTCACCACCGCCCGCGCAATCATGGCGACCAACGCCGCCGAGCCACTTCTGAAGCGGTTTCGAACCGCCATCATCCCGATCTTCGATTATTCACTGGTCACTCAACCGCTGAGTGCAGCGCAGCTGGCCAGCATTGGCTGGACCGGCCCGCATGGCATTGCCGATAGCGGGAACCAGTTTCACTATCTGCGCAAGACCGCCGACAACCGTATTCTCTGGGCGGGTTATGACGCGATCTATCACAAGGGCAGCGGGCGCGACGCGGAGATGTATCACCGGGAGGAGAGCTTTGATCGCCTCGCCGCGCAATTCGCGCAAGCCTTCCCGAGCCTTGCGGATGTCCGGTTTGATTATGCGTGGGGCGGGATCATCGACACATCTGCGCGGATCACGTTTTTCACGGGCACGGCGCTGGGTGGGCGGCTGGCCTATGCACTGGGCTTTACCGGGCAGGGCGTGTCGGCCACACGTTTCGCGGCGGGTGCGATGCTCGATCAACTGGAGGGCAAGAAGACCGAGGCGTCGGAGCTTTCCATGCACCGCCGTTTCCCTGTGCCTTTTCCGCCAGAACCCTTGCGCAGCATTGCTGTGCGAATGGCGCAGAAGGGCCTCGCCCATGAGGATCGCACCGGACAGCGGCCCCTCATGCTGCGTGTCCTTGACCGGTTCGGTGTGGGCTTTGATTCTTGACGCAACCCTCGTCGCGCAGAACCAGCACGGACGTCGTGGCGTGGCGCACGACCCGCGCGGCGTTGGAGCCGGGCAGGTAATCGGTGAAGCCGGGCCGATGCGCGCCGATCAAAATGAGATCCACATCAAGCAAGCGTGACAGCGAAATCACCTGGTCATATGTCGTGACACTCAGCGCATGGGTCTGCGCCTCACGGTCAGCCCGCTGAGCTTGGCGGTGTTGAAATCTCGCGCGGAGACACACAAGCGTGCATCCTTGCCCGTGGGCAATGTGCGCAGCGTGGCCAGCGCCTCGATCGCGGCGGGGCCGGTGTAGAACGTGTAGCGGTCCCGCACCGGCCCCGCCAGAAGCCGGACCTGAAGGGGGTGAAAACCGCGAAGAGAATCACGACAATCTCGCTTTGGCGGCACTTGGCTATGAAATAGCCTTCGGTGGCGGCAGCAAACGCTCATATGACTATGAGTGGTATGACGAAGACGAATATCGCCTTCAGGAAACCCACATCAATCAGCAAAAGAGCGGTTTGGCGGGTGATCTGCGGGGTAGGGTCATCTTCGCGCGGCTTTTGCGAGGCTCGGGCTCGGGTCTTGGCCGCGCCGCTTGCAGCACAAAGGAAAAACCAAGACGCGCGCAAAAGCGCCCTTCAAATTCTGGCGTTGCCCATCAGGCCTATATGATCGAGACATGCAGTATGACATCCGTCTTGCGTGACACTTTGGCAGATGCCCTCACGCGTGCGCCGGACCCGGGTGGGGTCTCTGCTGTGGGGCTTTGGGCAGATGGGTCTGGGGTGGAGGCCATAGTGCTGTGATGCACGAAATTGCGCGGTGTCGAGACGCGGGATCTGATGGATCAAAAGCTCGGAAAACCCGTGATCGGAACGAATCGTGCAATGATGTATGTGAGGCTTCTGCGCTGGAGATTGGCGAGCGGGTTATGGGCCTTGGCACCTAGCCTGAGCGGCCTCGGTGATATGTTGCGAGCGTTTGCCAGCAGGCGTGGCGCATCACTGGCGATAAGGTGAGAGGCTGGACAACGACCCAAGCGGGGCTCGTTACGGCTGCTTCCTTCCGG
>CALGEH010000133.1 GCA_937881735.1 uncultured Shimia sp. | reverse complement strand
ATCGCGCTGGCGGTCATCGCGGCGGTGTGGTTTGCGCAGCGACAGCCCGAGACGCTGTTGCCCAGCCTGCGCCGCCCGTTTCGCGCCACAACCCTCGCCGCGGGCCTGCGCGAGGTGCTGCGCTCGCGCATCGCCATGGGCTACACGCTGGCCACCGGGCTGATCTTCGGCGCGTTTCTGGCCTATCTCAGCACAGCGCAGCAGATCTTCTCGATCACCTTTGATCGCGGCACGCTTTTTGCACTCTATTTCGCCATTGCGGCGCTGGCGATCGGGGCCGCGTCCCTCGTCAACTCGCTCTTGGTGATGCGCTTGGGGATGCGGCGGCTGTCGGTTCTGGCGGTGCTGGGGCTGAGCGCGCTGTCGCTGGCATTTCTGGTGCCCGTCAGCGTGGCAAGCGGGATGCCGGATTTCTGGCTCTTCATGACTTGGCTGCTGGCGTCGTTTTTCTGCATCGGCATCCTCTTTGGCAATCTCAATGCCATAGCGCTTGAGCCTTTGGGCCATATCGCGGGAATGGGCGCTGCGATAATTGGCAGCCTGTCGAACATCATCTCCCTTCCCATCGCGTGGCTGCTCGGGCAGCAATTCAGCGGCAGTGCCACGCCTTTGGTGGTGGGGTTTGCCGCGATGGGGATCGCGGCATTCGGCGCGATGTGCTGGGCCGAATGCGGTATACCGAAACACGGTTAATCCCGCCTTAGGGCGCGCGGTCTACCCTGCGCGCGCAATCTGGTGCATAACCCGGCCCGAACACTCCCGACTCGCCTCAGCCCCCGACGTGACCAACCCAAGGACCCATCCCATGCATGATATCCGTGCGATCCGCGAAAACCCCGCAGCCTTTGACGCAGCCCTCACGCGCCGCCCCGGTGTGGCACCCGTCTCGGGCGACATCCTCGCACTGGACAGCGCCCGGCGCGGCAAAATCGCCGCCGCCGAGGCCGCTCAGGCGGAGCAGAACAAGGCCTCAAAAGAGGTGGGCGCAGCCAAAGCCAAGGGCGACGAGGCGGAATTCCAGCGTCTGCGCGCGCTCGTGGGCGCGAAAAAGGCCGAAGTGGCCGAGATGCAGGCCGAGGCCAAGGCGCTGGATACGCAGCTTGACGAGATGCTGCTCAGCCTGCCCAACCTGCCCTTTGACGACACGCCCGAGGGCGCGGATGAGGCCGATAATGTAGAGCTGCGCCGCTGGGGCACGCCCGCGACCTTCGATTTCACCCCCAAGGAGCATTATGATCTGCCAGGTGTGGTGCCGGGGATGAATTTTGAGCTGGCCGCGAAGCTGAGCGGCACGCGGTTCGTGGTCCTGCAAGGGGCCGTGGCGCGCATCCACCGGGCGCTGGCGCAGTTCATGATCGACACGCATGTCGACGAGAACGGGTTGGAGGAGACATGGACGCCCGTTCTGGTGCGTGACGAGATGATGCTGGGCACCGGGCAGTTGCCAAAATTCGGCGAGGACAGCTACCGCACCACCAATGGCTGGTGGCTCGTGCCCACGGCAGAGGTGACGCTGACCAACATCGCCAATGGCGAGACATGGGAGCAGGCCACCCTGCCCCGCCGTTATGTGGCCCATACGCAATGCTTCCGCTCCGAGGCGGGAAGCGCCGGGCGCGACACCGCTGGAATGCTGCGCCAGCACCAGTTCGAGAAGGTGGAGATGGTGAGCCTTACCACCCCCGAGGCAAGCCGTGACGAGTTGGACCGCATGACCACCTGTGCGGAAGGTATTTTGGAAAAGCTCGGCCTGCCCTACCGCACCATCGCGCTCTGCACCGGCGACATGGGTTTTGGCGCGCGTCGCACACATGACATCGAAGTCTGGCTGCCCGGGCAAAACGCCTTCCGCGAGATCAGCTCGGTCTCCGTCTGCGGCGACTTTCAAGCGCGCCGGATGAATGCCCGCTTCAAGCCCGAAGCCGGCGGCAAGCCGCAATTCATGCACACGCTGAACGGCTCGGGGCTGGCGGTGGGGCGCTGCCTGATCGCGGTGCTGGAGAACGGGCAAAGCGCCGATGGCGGCGTGCGGCTTCCCGATGTGCTGCACCGCTATCTGGGTGGCAAGACTATGCTGACGGCGGACGGTGTGCTGGCTTAACGATCTGACCCTTGCGGCCCCGGGCGCGGCAGCGTGGCCCCTGTGAACAGGCTACCGGGGCGGTAATCGCGCCGCGCCTCGATCCGCGCGTGCACTGATGGGTGGACATCTGCGTCCTCCCCCGGCCCCTTGCGCCAACGCGCGAAAAGCCCGCCCTTGGTGGTCAGCGCATGGCTCTCAGCCGCCGCATCCCCAGACACGCTTGGCACACGTATGCCGGGCTTCAGTGTCAATTCCCCCGCGCCCTCGAATATCCACTCCAACGTGAAGGCGCTGAGCGCCGCGGCCCCCGCACTACCACCGATTATCCCGTGATTACCGACAAACCAAAGCTGCTGATAGGGCTGCGCATTTCCCCGCGCACCCCCGTTCAGAATACCGAGATTGGACCACAGCGCCGGCTGATAAAGCACCCGCCGCTCATCCAGACCAACCGCATGGCGCGCGCGCCGCACAAGGCTCGACAGGGCCATGTCATGAAACCTGTATTGCCGGTTCCAAAGTGAGGCGACAGGCCCCAGAAAGCTCGGCGGAATGCCCCGCGCGCCCACCGTGTCCCACACGCCCACATAGGCCAACTGCACCAAGGACGCGCCTCCAGCCCGGGCCGCTAAATCGGCATCCGACGTGGCAAAGCGCGGCGACATCGCGGCGCGGCGCGCCTGAATATGGGGCGCATCCGGGCGATTTTTCTGCCCGCGCAGCCGGTAAAGCTCGAACGCCTCATTCACCCGCGACTCGGTGGGGTCGTCAATCAGCCCACATTTGCGGATCATCCCCGCGACTGAGCGCGCGGTAAACGCCCCACGCGAAAATCCAAAAAGGTAAATCTCATCGCCCGGCTGACAGGCGAGGCACAAGAATTGATAGGCCTGCTTCACCTTGGTATCGAGGCCCCAGCCAAATGCGCCCCCGCCCCAGCGGTTTACGAAACGCGCAAAGGCGCCATCGAACCGCCGATCCGTGCCGATCCCCGCGAAATAGGCTGACACCTGCCCCAGGCCCGGGTCATTCACCAAGGCGCGGCTCAACTCCACCACATGGGTCGGCTCGACATTATCAGGCGCATTCCAGGTGCCATCACAAAACACGGCAATACGCGTCATCACGCAATCCTCCTTGCCAGCCCATCGTGACAACCCGTCTTGACGGGGCGCTCAAAGCGCTAGAGTAAGGCTACGCCCAAGACTCCCCTTCAGTAAACGGTGGAAAACCATGCCTTACATTTTGCTCGCGATTACGCTTATCTTTGCCGCTTCGCCGTGGTTCGTCCCCGATTTCGGCGGATTCGATGCCGATCAGTTTCCAATTCCCCAAGACAATCCACCCGTGCAGCCCGCAGGCTATGCCTTTGCGATCTGGGGTGTCATTTATCTATGGCTGATCGCGGGGGCTGCCTTTGGCGCATTGCGCCGCCGTGACGCGCTCGAATGGACCTCCTTCCGCGCGCCGCTTCTGGTCTCCGTGGGCATTGGTGCTGCATGGCTGCCCGTGGCGGTGATGAGCCCGGTCTGGGCCACGGCGCTGATCTGGCTCATGTGGGCTGGCGCCGCCATGGCGCTTTTGCGCACACCAGTGCAGGACCGGATGTGGGCACGCGGGCCGGTCGGTCTCTATGCAGGTTGGCTGACGGCGGCGTCCTGCGTCTCGATCGGGTTGATGACAGCAGGCTACGGCCTCCTGCCACAAGTCCCCGCAGCACTTCTGTCTATCACGATTGCGCTGATCCTCGCCCTTTTGATCCAGCGCCAGCGTCCCGATGCGCCCACTTTTCCGGCGGCGGTGATTTGGGCCCTGATCGGCGTCTGCGTGGCCAACATAGGCGGCTCTTTCGCCGTTCTGGCTCTGGCCGGGACCGGGGCCACAGCGCTCACATTTACCATGGTGCAAAACATCAAGAACGGCTGCTAAGGCCTTTCTTCTTAGCGCAAATACTCAACCTGCCGCACCTCAGTCGCGGGGCGGCTTGCCCAAGTGTTTGCGCAACCGCGAGGGCGTGGTTTTCTTTTTCGCCTTATAGGGGTTCTTATCCGCCTGGCTGCGCATGTAGAGACGGATCGGCGTGCCGGGCATGTCGAAATCCACACGCAACCCATTCACAAGATAGCGCGAATAGCTCTCGGGCAGTTTATCAGGATGCGAGCACATCACGACAAACCCCGGAGGCCGCGTTTTGGCCTGCGTCATGTACCGCATCTTGATCCGCCGTCCGCCCGGTGCGGGGGGTGGGTGCGCTTCCAACATGCCGGTGAGCCAGCGGTTCAGATGCGCCGTGGTGATGCGGCGGTTCCAGACGTCATAGGCCTTCTCCACTGCCTCGCGCAGCCGATCCAGCCCCTTGCCCGTCTTAGCCGAGACAGTAACCAGAGGCGCACCGCGCAGTTGTGGCAGAAGGCGCTCGAAGCTTTCGCGCAGGTCGCGCAGCTTAGCTTGTTTCTCTTGCTCAAGATCCCATTTGTTGACCGCCACGACCACCGCACGGCCCTCACGTTCGGCAAGGTCAGCGATGCGCAGATCCTGTTGCTCGAACGGGATATCGGCGTCCAAGAGAACAATCACGACTTCCGCGAATTTCACCGCCCGCAGGCCGTCACCAACGCTCAGCTTCTCCAGTTTTTCCTGCACCCGCGCTTTCTTGCGCATCCCAGCCGTGTCAAAGACACGCATCGGCAGCCCGTCCCAATCGATCTGGAGCGAGATCGCATCGCGCGTGATCCCCGGCTCCGGGCCCGTCAGCAGGCGATCTTCACCCAGTATCTTGTTGATCAGTGTGGATTTTCCCGCATTGGGTCGACCGACGACAGCCACCTGAAGGGGCCGTGATTTCGTCGGCACGCGCGGCCCTTCGGGATCATCCTCGTCGATGGCCACATCCACATCAGGGGCCTCGGACTTGGCCCGCTCGGCAAAGGCATCTGACAGCGGCATGAGGTGGCTGTAGAGGTCATTGAGCCCCTCGCCATGCTCCGCCGACAAGCGAATTGGCTCCCCAAGTCCCAGCGCGTAGGCCTCGATCACACCCGCATCCGCCGCACTGCCCTCGCCCTTGTTGGCCGCAAGAATCACATGTTTGGCGCGTTTTCGCAGAATCTCGGCGAAAATCTCATCCGTGGGCGTCACACCGGCCCGCGCGTCGATCATGAAAAGGCAGATATCGGCCATATCCACCGCCCGCTCGGTCAGCTTGCGCATCCGGCCCTGAAGGCTCTCGTCTGTGGCTTCCTCCAGCCCCGCCGTGTCAATCACGGTAAAGCGCAAATCACCCAGACGCGCCGCCCCCTCGCGCAAATCGCGCGTGACACCCGGTTGGTCATCAACCAGAGCAAGGCGTTTACCGACAAGGCGGTTGAACAGCGTGGATTTACCCACATTCGGGCGGCCCACGATGGCGAGGGAGAAACTCATGTATTGGCTCCGGGACGGGGTCAGGCGGACAGATCAAGCCGCCTGATACAGCAAGCAGCGCCTAACGGAAAGCGTGAAGCGTGCCTTTGGTCGACACCACATAGAGCGTGCCGCCTGCCACGATCGGGTTGGTCGTCGCACCGCCGGGCACTTCAACCTGACGGCGCAGAGCTCCCGAGACCGGATCGAAGAAGCGCAAAAAGCCGTCATTGGAGGCCACGACAAGCTGCACTCCCGCAAGAATGGGACCGTGATGGGCGAAGACTTCGGCCTGACGACGCGGACGGTCCTTGGTGAAGAAAGGCAGCTTGGTGCCCCACACGCGGCTGCCATCTTCGGCGCGCAGGCGCACAAGCTCGTTGCGGTCCGACACGAGGAAAACAGCCTCATCCGTGGCCCAGACCGGACTCAAAGGTCCCTCATTGGCGGTCCAGATCCGCGCGCCATTTGCAAGACGCAGGGCAACCATCCGGCCCGAGTGGTTGCCGACATAGAGCCTGTCGCCCCGGATCACAGGATCGCCCGTGATATCCGCAATGGTCGATTGCGCAAGCCCATCACGGCGTCCGGCAATCTGGGCATCCCAAAGGCGCAAGCCGCCCTGACGGAACGCGCCCTGCACCTCCCCCGACCCAAAGGCGAAGACTGCGTATTTGTCGGACACGGCAGGGGCCGGGCCACCGTGGATGTTGTTCACATCCGGCGTCGCCGTCAGCCGCCATGCGATGCGTCCGGTATCAGTGTCGAGCGCCCAGGCGGCTTCCGCGCCTGCCACGATGTAGACCAGCTTGCCATTGACCGCAGGGCTGGCCGTGCCGGTGGCGCGCAGCTCTTGCGTCCAGATCTCGGCGCCGGTGGCGGGATCAAGCGCGTGGATACGGCCAAAGCCCGACGACACGAAGAGCTTACCGTCACCGAAGGCAATGCCGCCGCCGCTGCCATCTTTCGCGGAATCGTTGGCCGGAACGAGGCTCCGTGTCCAAAGTGTCGCCCCGGAGGTGCTCAGCGCCGTGACCTGCGCATCCGCCCCCATGGCAAAAACGCGGCCTCCCGCCACGACCGGATCTGCCGTGATACGGCTGCGTGCGCCGTCGCCTGCGCCAATGGAGGCGGACCAGATCAGGCCGGGTGCCGTGGACAGGGCAGGATGTGCGGGACGTGTGCCCGGTGAACCGATGCGCTGCTGCCAGTCTGCGTTGGTCGCAACCGCGGGCAGGCGCAATTCTTCGGCCACGTTGGGCGCGCCCGAGCCGGGCACTTGGCTGACTTCTGCGGCCGCGAGGTCGGAACTCAACACTTCGCGGATACCTTCACGCTCGCCAGGCAGCAGGGGTTCATCCGCCGCGCATCCAGAGAGAACCGTCACAGCCACAAGGCCCCAGATCATCGTGTTCAGTTTCACCGGTCGATCCTCACTTTTCCCAAATTGCCGCCGCATTGCGCGAGGCATGGCGGTTTATTGACCACTCTGCGTGTCTGCGCCGTTCAAATCCGTAGCATTCAGCCCCTCGGGCAAGACTAATTCCCCGCCCAGTGCCACAATCACTTGTGTCGCCCGGCGGCGCAAGCCCGGCGTTGATTCCGCATCGGCAGAGACCTGCTGCAAACGCGCAATCGCGCCAGCCATGTCGCCTGCCCCAATTTCGATATACGCAATCTGCTCCTCGGCCATCAGCCGCACAACCCCGGTACCAAGCGTCAACCCATCCAGCCGCTCGCGCCGCTCTGCGTCGCTCAGGCCGCTGCCGTCGATCATTGCGGCCTTCAGCGTCGCGATCTGGCGGTAAATGCTCTGCACGTCCGGATCATCGGCCACAGACAAAAGCAGGGCGGCCGCAGCCGGCGGGTCGCTTTCCAAAAGTTCTGAGGACGCCATCATGTCGATAATCGCACGGCTGGCTGGCCTCTGCGCTTCTATCTCGGTCAGAGCAGCACCACGCACCACGCGATCTTCAAGGGTGATGGCGGCCAGGATCGCATCGCCCAGATCTTCGGCAGCTGCCCGCTCGCGTGCCTTGGTCCATTCATTATAAGATGCGCCGCCAACGATAACCAAAACCGCCAGGACAGCGATCCAGCCATAGCGTTTTGCGTAGGAGAAAAGACGATCTCGGCGAACCTCTTCGGCCACCTCATCTATGAAACTGTCGCTATCGCTCACACGCCTGCCTCGCCTCGCGTTGGGCCAATTTTCACCGTCATAACGCGCCGGGGCTCTGGTGCCAAGGGCTGTGCTGCACCTCACGCAATGCGCATCTTGAAGTGTGGTCGCAAAAAGTTTAATCTGAACCGTATAGTTTAGCGTATGTCGCTGTATCGAATGTCGGGTTTCTGATATCGCTATGCCCGGTGCAGCGCGAAAGGTGCTTGATGCGAATTCTACCAATCCTGACAGCAGCCGCCGTCTCCGTGGCGATCTACGCCTTCGTGTTCGAGCGCGACAGCGTGACCAACCTACTCGGCGCTACGGACGAGACGCCGGAGGCAGCACAAGAGCCCACTCAGGCAAGCTCTGGCATGACACCACAAGGCCCCATTGGCGTGGTGGCCATACATTCGGTCGCGCAAACCATCGACAGTGCGGTGATCGTGCGCGGCCAGACAGAGGCCCTGAGGCAAGTGGATGTGCGCGCCGAGACCGCAGGCAAGATTGTGTCCGAGCCCCTGCGCAAAGGCGCATTCGTGGAAGAGGGCGAGCTTTTGTGCAGCCTCAATCCCGCCTCTCGCGCCGCGACATTGGCCGAAGCCGAGGCGCGCCGCGCCGAAGCCACCGCCCGCGTGCCCGAGGCAGCGGCGCGGCTGGCCGAGGCCGAGGCGCGGCTGGAAGAGGCCCGCATCAACAACAACGCCGCCGTGCAACTGAGCGAGGATGGCTTTGCCTCCACCACCCGCGTGGCCGCAACCAACGCCGCGCTGAGCGCGGCTGAGGCCGCAGTGCAGGCCGCAAAATCCGGCCTCGACGGCGCGCGCACGGGGATATCCTCAGCAGATGCAGCCATCGCTATGGCCCGCGAAGACATCACCCGGTTGGATATCCGCGCGCCCTTCGCAGGCGCGTTGGAAACGGATACGGCGGAACTGGGCAGCCTGCTTCAAGACGGTGCGCTTTGCGCCACGGTGCTTCAGCTTGATCCGATAAAGCTGGTGGGATTTGTGCCCGAGACCGAAGTGGACCGGATTGCACCCGGCGCGCGCGCAGGGGCCACCACCGTATCCGGACGACAGGTCGAGGGCCGCGTGACGTTCCTGTCGCGCTCCGCCGATCCCGAGACCCGTACGTTTCGCGTGGAAATCGAAGTGTCCAATGCCGATCTGAGCCTGCGTGACGGACAAACCGCCGAAATCCTCATCGCCTCCGATGGCACGCCCGCGCATCTTCTGCCGCAATCGGCGCTGACTCTGAATGACGAGGGGACGCTGGGTCTGAGGGTCGTGGCAGATGGCGACCGAGCGGAACACGTCGCTGAATTCATGCCCGTTAGGTTGCTGCGCGACACGGTGAACGGCGTCTGGCTTGCCGATCTGCCGGACACGCTTGATGTGATCATTATCGGGCAGGAATACGTGACCGACGGTGTGGCCATCGCACCAAGCTTCGAGGGCGCCCCGCAATGACCGGTATCGTCGACTGGGCCGCCAGCCGGGCGCGCATGGTGGTGGCTTTCATCATCCTGTCAATCTTGGCGGGCACAATCGCTTATATCTCCCTGCCCAAAGAGGGCGAGCCGGATATCGAGATTCCAGCCCTTTTCGTCACCGTCCCCTTCCCCGGCATTTCCGCCGAGGATTCCGAGAAACTGCTGGTCAAGGTCATGGAGACCGAGCTTTCAGACCTGGACGGGCTGAAGGAAATGGGCGGCACGGCGGCGGAGAATTTCGCGGGCGTGGCGCTTGAGTTCGAGTTTGGCTGGGACAAGACGAAGATCCTCGCAGATGTGCGCGATGCGATGGACAAGGCCGAGGCGGACTTTCCCGATGGGGCCGAGAAATACACGATCAACGAGATCAATTTCAGCGAGTTTCCCATCATCATCGTCAACCTCACCGGCGATGTGCCCGAGCGCACGATGACGCGCTATGCCAAGCAATTGCAGGACCGTCTTGAAGGGCTGGAGCCGGTGCTTGAGGCCGGGATCGCGGGCAGCCGCGACGAGATGGTGGAGGTGGTGATCGACCCCCTGCGGCTTGAAGCCTACAATGTGACGGCGACCGAGCTGATCAATGTGGTGCAGAACAACAACCTTCTGATCGCCGCAGGCGAAGTGCGCAACGAAAGCGGCACCTTCTCGGTCAAGATCCCCTCGTCCTTTGACGAGACGCGCGATATCTACGCCCTGCCGATCAAGACCAATGGCGACCGTCAGGTCACGCTGGGCGATCTGGCCGAGATCAATCTGACGTTCGAGGATCTTATCGGCACAGCACGGTTCAACGGCGAGACCACCGTCGCGCTGCAGGTGGTCAAACGCAAAGGCTTCAACATCATCGACATGGCCGATCTGGTGCGTGCCACTGTGGCCGACGAGGCTGCGCGCTGGCCAGAGCGGCTTCAGGCCTCGGTCGAGGTGGGCACGTCGAACGATCAATCCCGCATCGTGGGCTCCATGGTGAGCCAGCTAGAAGGCTCGGTCCTCACGGCGATTGCACTGGTTATGATCGTGGTGCTGGCCACGCTTGGCATCCGGCCCGCCCTTCTGGTGGGCTTTGCGATCCCCACATCGTTCCTTTTGTGCTTCGCGCTGCTGGCCGTGATGGGCATTACCATTTCCAACATCGTTATGTTCGGTCTGATCCTTGCCGTGGGGATGCTGGTGGACGGGGCCATCGTGGTGGTCGAATATGCCGACCGGCGCATAGACGAGGGCGCGGGCCCGATGACCGCCTATGTGGACGCGGCCAAGCGGATGTTCTGGCCGGTGGTCAGTTCGACCGCCACCACGCTGTGCGCCTTCCTGCCCATGCTCTTCTGGCCAGGCGTGCCGGGGCAGTTCATGGGGATGCTGCCCGTCACGCTCATTTTCGTGCTCTCGGCCTCGCTTCTGGTGGCGCTGGTCTATCTGCCTGTGATGGGCGGCGTGACCGGGCGGTTGGAGCAATGGTTCGAGAAACGCATTGCGCAGATCGCGGGCGGGTATTGGCTCTGGCATGTGATCTTGTTCCCCGTGGCTATTGGCGTGGTCATGGCCGCCTCGTCCTTTGCACCGCGCCTTCTGGAAGCGGTCATGGCAGTTTTTGGCGCGATGGATATGGGTGCTATCCTCGGCTCGGTGATCCCGGCGCTGGTCACGGCCTTCGTGCTGCTTTTGGGCGTGGCCATCTTGGCGGGGCTAGGCCTTGCCGGGGTGATCACCGGCCTTTTGGGCCTCATGGCTATCTTCCGGCGGCTCTCCAATGGCGCGTCTTGGGCGCGCGGCAGACTTCGGCCCCGCGCGACGCCCGTCGTGAAGGGCGGCTATCGGCGCAGCGCCTTTGGCTGGGTGATCCACGCCATCGCTGGCAATCCGGTGATGCCGCTGGTGGCATGCTGCACGGTGTTCGTGATCGTCGGCAGCACGCTGGTTTACTACATGAACAACAATAACGGCACCGAGTTCTTCGTGGAATCCGAGCCGGAGCAGGCCATCGTCTATGTCCGCGCGCGCGGCAACCTCTCGATTGAGCAAAAAGACGATCTGGTCGCCCAAGTGGAGCGGGTCGTGCTGGCCCAGCGCGGTGTGCAGACGGCCTTTGCCTTTGCGGGCGATGGCGGGCTCAACAATAATACCGGCGGCGTGCAGCCCCCGCTCGACACGATCGGGCAGGTGCAGTTCGAGACCACGCCTTGGGACGAGCGCCCAAATGTGAGCGAACCGTGGCTCTTCGGCCTTATCGAGCGACAAGTGAAGGACGCCTCCGTCGATGGCGACACGATCATTGCCGAATTGTCGGCCAAGCTCGCGGATATTCCCGGCATAAAGACCGAGATCCTCGGGCAGACCGGCGGGCCCGCTTCGGCCAAACCCGTGCATCTGCGTCTCAAGAGCGACAATTGGGAGGCCCTTCAGGAGGCCACCCGCCTTGCGCGCGCCAAGTTTGAAGAGACCGAGGGGCTGGAACTGATCGAGGATACGCTGCCCCTACCCGGCATTGATTGGCAGATAGACGTGGACGTGCAGCGCGCGGGCCGTTTCGGCGCGGATGTGGCCACCGTGGGCGCGATGGTGCAGCTGGTCACGCGCGGCATTATGCTCGACACGATGCGGGTGCCCTCGTCGGATGAGGAGATCGACATCCGCGTGCGCCTGCCGGAAGAGTATCGCGTGCTGTCAACCCTCGACACGCTGAAGGTGCGCACCAGTGACGGGCTGGTCCCCTTGAGCAATTTCATCACCCGACAGCCCACGCCCAAGCTCGCCCAGATCGACCGGGTAAACCAGCAGCGGTATTTCGACGTGAAAGCGGGCGTGATGGATGGTCTGACCGCCACCCGTACCGATCCGGTGACGGGCGAGATCACCACCCAGCCTCTCACCCCGAACGAGCGGATCGCCTATCTCACAGACTGGCTCGACAGTGGCGTGTTGCCTGCGGGCGTCGATACCGAATGGACCGGCGATGCAGAGGATCAGGAGGAATCCGGCGCCTTCCTGCAACAGGCCTTTATCGGCGCATTGGGGCTGATGTTCATCATCCTGCTGGCGCAGTTCAACAGTGTCTATAACGCGGCACTCGTGCTGGTTGCCGTGGTGCTGAGCACGACAGGCGTTCTCATCGGGATGCTGGTGATGGGGCAAACCTTCTCGATCATCATGACCGGAACGGGGATCGTGGCGCTGGCCGGGATCGTCGTGAACAACAACATCGTGCTGATCGACACCTATCAGGAATATAGCCGCTACATGCCCAAGACCGAGGCGATCACCCGCACCGCCGAGGCGCGCATCCGCCCCGTGCTGCTGACGACGATCACCACGATGGCGGGGCTGGCACCGATGATGTTCGGCCTCAGCCTCGATTTCGTGAATGGCGGCTACAGCTTCAACAGCCCCACGGCGCTTTGGTGGAAACAGCTGGCCACGGCGGTCGTGTTTGGCCTCGGGATCGCGACGGTTCTGACACTTGTTTTCACACCCTCTATGCTGGCGCTGCGCGTCTGGGCCACGACCTATGTAGCGTGGCTGGCCCGTGCGCTCTCGGCGCTGTCCATGGGCCGCTCCAGCCGGGCCGCGCAGGACTGGGCGCTGGCACGCTCCGCACGGGCCGCGCGCGCGCCGGAGATCCTGTGGGAGATGGGGGCGGCGGTTGCGGCGCCTCAAGAGACTTATATGGAGGCCGAGGAAGACGAGCTTGGCTTTGACGACTTCGCCCGCGTTCTGGCCGAACGGCAGGCACGGACCGAAGACAGCGCGCAAGCGGTGGACAAGGATGCGGGCGAAGATGAAAGCGATGGTAAGACGCCCGGCGGGCCGTTGCGGGCGGCAGAATAGGGCTCAGGCCGCCTCGTCCGCCTGCTGCCGCTGCCACAGGCTCGCATAGCGCCCCTCGCGCGCCAGAAGCTCTGCATGCGTGCCCGTTTCGACGATGCGGCCGTCTTCCAAAACAACAATCCGGTCCGCCTCCGCCACAGTGCTCAGGCGGTGCGCGATCATCAACACGGTGCGCCCCTGCCCCGCCGCAGAAAGTGCACCCTGAATCTCGCCCTCCGTCTCGGTATCGAGGGCCGATGTCGCCTCATCCAGCAGCAGGATCGCGGGGTCTTTCAGCAAGGTGCGGGCGATGCCCACGCGCTGCTTCTCTCCACCCGACAATTTCAGGCCACGCTCGCCGACGGTGGTCTCATAGCCATCGGGCAGGCTCTCAATGAAATCGTGGATTTGCGCCGCGCGGGCGGCTTTGACCACCTCGTCATGGGTTGCACCCTCACGCCCATAGGCGATATTATAGCCCACAGTATCGTTGAAGAGCACCGTGTCCTGCGGGACCACCCCGATGGCCGCATGCAGGCTTGTTTGGCTCACGCTGCGCACATCCTGCCCATCGATCAAAAGTGCGCCTTTCTGGACATCGTAAAACCGGAAAAGCAGCCGCCCGATGGTGGATTTGCCCGAGCCCGTGGACCCGACAATGGCGACCGTCTCACCCGGTTTGGCGGTGATGGACACGCCCTTCAGGATCACGCGCTCCGGATCATATCCGAAATACACATCGCGCAGTTCCACCTCGCCACCCTTGATCTGCAATTCCTTCGCGCCCGGTGCGTCCGTCACATCGGGGGGCCGGTCCAAAAGGCCGAACATCTCGCCCATATCCACCAGCGACTGACGGATCTCGCGGTAGACCGTTCCAAGGAAATTGAGCGGCATGGTGATCTGAATCATGTAAGCGTTGACCATGACGAAATCGCCCACTGTCATCGCCCCATTCTGCACGCCTATGGCCGCCATGACCATCACAGCGATCAGCCCACCGGTGATAATGAAACTCTGGCCGAAATTCAGGAAAGCCAGCGAATAGGACGTGGAAAGCGCTGCGCGCTCATATTGCTGCATCGCGCTGTCATAGCGGGCCGCTTCACGCTCTTCCGCGCCGAAATATTTGACCGTCTCATAATTCAGCAGGCTGTCGATCGCCTTTTGGTTGGCGTCCGTGTCTTGGTCGTTCATCTCCTTGCGCAGCTTCACGCGCCATTCGGTCACCCGGAAGGTGAACGCGATGTAGAGCGCGATGACCCCGGTTACGACCACGAGATACCAGACGTCGAACAGCACGGCGAGCACCGCGCCGATCATCATCAATTCCAAAAGCAGTGGCCCGATGGAGAAGATCAAAAACCGCAAAAGGAAGTCGACGCCCTTCACCCCACGCTCGATGATCCGGCTGAGCCCGCCCGTCTTGCGGGTGATTTGGTACCGCATCGACATGGCATGGATATGTCCGAACGTACGCAAGGCAAGTGCGCGCAGGGCGCGTTGTCCAACGCGCGCAAAGATCACATCGCGCAATTGCTGAAAGCCCACATTCATCAGGCGCGCCACGCCATAGGCCACGGTCAACCCCACAGCGCCCGCACCCAGCATCCATGCCGCGTCCTGCCCCTCGCCAGCCAGCGCATCAACGGCGGCTTTGTAGAAAAACGGGGTGCCCACCGCGATCAGCTTGGCGATGAACAGCACCACCAGCGACATGACCACGCGCCGTTTGACCCATGGCGCCTCCGGCGGCCAGAGATAGGGCGCGACTCGGGCAATGGTCCGCCAGCCATTGGCGGGCATTTCAACATCTGTGGGATCGGGTGCGGGGCGCATGGTTTGGTCTTTGCATTACAAGGGCTTCTACATAGCCCGGTGCGCGCGGGATATCCAGCGCAGCACGCAGGTTACGATGCGGAAGTTTGAGACATGCGAAACCGGCTCGAACCGTTATTCCGGCAGATTAAAAACCTGTCCGGGATAGATCAGATCGGGGTCGCGGATACGGTCACGATTGGCCTCGAACACGCGCACAAAATCAAGGCCCTCACCGTAGATATCGCGTGAGATGGCCCAGAGTGTGCTGCCCGGCTGCACGGTCACAGCGCGAACGGTCTGACCGTTTACCCCCTCTACCTGAGCGCTTTGCGCGGCGGCGAGGACGGCCTCGTCCTCGCGCTGGAACGGGGTCTCGACCCGGCTGGTAACGGTGCCGTCGGCGGCGATCTCGTCGATGCGCAGGGTATAGACGCCGGTGTCGACCTGTGGCAGATCGGTGCGCCACGCGCCCGTATCCGAGATGCGCGACGTAATCACCGGGCGGTTGTCGAGATAGACGCGGATCTCGCCCGTGCCCGCCGCACGGCCTGAAAGCTGCACCTCGCCCACATCCGAATAGGTGATCGCATCCAAAGCCACCGACGACATAACCTCGGGCCCCGGACCCGCGACAGGGGTCGGGGTTTGCAGCACGCTGATGCCCTCGGGCGCGGAGCGGAGCACCGTTTGAGCGGTGCCGCCTGCCTCCTCTCCCGTCTCGGCTGTGGGTGGCGTCGGTGCAATTATGATTTGCGCGGCCGACTGGATTTCGCGCCCTGTCTCCGGTGCCCGCATGGCGAGGGTCAGCACACGCGGCGTGGCACTTGGCTCCAACGTGAGAAACTGCACAAACTGTCCGGCTGTATCGGTGGCTGCGGCGGCGATTTCCGCGCCGTCGATCAGGATTACAGTGGACCAACCCGGGGCCGCGCTGCCCGCAATCAGGGCGCTGCCGCCCGGCTCAAGGCGGAACACATCCACGCTGGGCGGAGCCGGCTGAGACGCATCTGGGCTCGTGGCTTCTGGTGCGGCTTCAGGTGCTGCAATCTGAGCGACCTCATCGGGGGCCTGCACCGCTGTTGGCGTCCAGACGCCAGCCGCATACAGCACGCCGGAGACCACTGCGATCAACGCCGCACCGCCCGCTGCGATCTGCCCGCCTGTCATGCCTGCCGCTTTGCTCATCCGCCCCAATCCTATCACCACACCGGCACCCAGCGCACGGTTGATGCACTCTAACAATAAGGCTATCACCGGTCAAAACAACCCTTTCAGCGAGGCATGTCCCCATGCAGGAGAAATCAGTCTGTGTCTTTTGCGGCTCACGCGAGGGTGCGCGCGCAGCTTTTGGCGCGGCGGCGGATGAGATGGGCACGGCGCTGGCCGAGGCGGGCTGGCGGCTTGTCTATGGGGCGGGCGATGTGGGGCTGATGGGGCGCACGGCGCGGGCCGCACAGGCAGCGGGCGGGTCGACATTCGGCGTGATCCCCCAGCATCTGGTGCGCTGGGAAGTCGGCAAGACGGACCTCACCCGCTATGTCGTCACCGAGACGATGCATGAGCGCAAGAAGGTCATGTTCATGAATTGCGACGCCATCGTGGTTCTGCCCGGTGGCGCGGGATCTCTGGACGAGTTTTTCGAGGTGCTGACATGGCGTCAGCTTGACCTGCACGCAAAGCCGATTTTGCTGTTGGATATAGACGGCTATTGGCAACCGCTCATCCATTTGCTCAACCATGTGATCGACGAAGGTTTCGCCGACGGATCAGTGCGGGATTTCTACAGCGTGGTGCCAGACGTGCCCGCCGCCTTCGCGGCCTTGCGCGCCGCCCTCCCCTGACCCAACGACACGGCGCTGTAGATCGCAAGCGCCGCCCAGATCATCGGGAAGGCAATGGCGTGCCAGATCGTAAACGGCTCCAGAAACACCAAAGTGGCCACGCCGAATTGCAGCGTGGGGTTCAGGTATTGCACCAGACCGATGGCCGCGAGAGACACGCGTTTTGTGGCCGCACTGAACAAGATCAAGGGGATCGCTGTGAGCACGCCCGACAGGACCAGCAGAAAGCTGTCTTGCAGGTTTGAGCCAAAACTGCCCCCGCCGACGGACCACAGCACGATCAATGCAATCGGTGCGAGCAGCAGCACCTCCAGCGTGACCGAGACGACAGGCCCCACGCCAAGCGATTTCTTGATGACGCTGTAAAGCCCGAACGACCCCGCCAGAACGAGCGCGATCCACGGCGCCACACCGAGCCCCACTGTGAGCACCACGATGGCCAGCGCCGCGAGGCCCACGGCCAGTTTCTGGCCCGTCGCCAGACGCTCGGCAAAAAAGAATGCACCAAAGATCACGGCCACGAGCGGGAAGAGAAAATAGCCCATTGAGGCTTCCATCGCGCGGTCGTTATGGATCGACCAGATGAACACGAACCAGTTGATGGAAATCATCAAAGCGCCCAGCGCGATGATCACGGCCTGCCGAGGCGCACGCATCGCGGCGGGCAGCGCGCGGAGGCGGCCCTGAAGGGCCAGAACCGCAGTGAACAGAATCGCGGACCAGAGCGTGCGGTGGCACAGAACCTCAATGGGAGGGATGTGATCGAGCAGTTTGTAATACATACCCGATAGGCCCCAGACCGTGCAGGAGAGCCCCATAAGGAGGACGCCACTGAGCGGGCTGCCGGGGCTTCCCGTCACATCGGAACTTTGAGGAGTTGTGGGGCGCGCCGTCGTCATAGCCTGAGCCTTGGGCCTTTTGCCTGCGTTTGGCAAGGGCTGCGAAACGCAAAACGCCCCCACCGATCCGGGCGGGGGCGTTGGTAATTCATGCAGTGCAGTTTACATGCGGCTGGCGACGTTTTCCCAGTTCACAAGGTTGCCGAGGAAGTTGTCGATATAGGCGGGACGCTTGTTGCGGAAATCGATGTAGTAGGAATGCTCCCACACGTCGCAGCCCAGAAGCGTGGTCTGGCCGAAGCAGACGGGGTTCACGCCATTCTCGGTCTTGGTGACCTTGAGGCTGCCGTCAGTGTCTTTCACAAGCCACGCCCAGCCCGAGCCGAACTGGCCCGCGCCTGCTGCGGCGAACTGGTTCTTGAACTCATCATAGCTGCCGAAGCTGTCCTTGATGGCCGCTTCCAGCTCGGACGGCATGTCGGATTTGCCCGGGCTCATCATTTCCCAGAACTGGTTGTGGTTCCAGAGCTGGCTGATGTTGTTGAAGATGCCGGATTGCGCCACGGCGGACGCGTCATAGGTGCCTGTGATGATCTCTTCGAGAGACTTGCCCTCCCACTCGGTCCCGGCAATCAACTTGTTGCCGTTGTCGACATAGGCCTTGTGGTGGATGTCGTGGTGGTATTCCAGCGTCTCCTGGCTCATGCCATTGCCGGCCAGCGCGTCGTGCGCATATGGAAGATCGGGAAGTTCAAAGCTCATGGGTCAGCCCCCTTCGTCAGGATTCAGATATGTGTGGCCCTAAATGGAGGGCCTGCGGGGTAAACGTCAAGGGTGTTCGGTTTGTTCCGACCGCGCAGAGCGGCTCTGACGCTCAGAGATAGCCGACCTCGCTACCCGGCACGGCCGCACCTTTGAGAATGTCGAACATATATTGCGCGACCGAGCGAAAGCAGACGATGCGCACCGCGCTGTCGTCGGGCATCCAGAGGGCGGCGGGCACCTGCGCCATGCGGGTGCGGCGGAACATGCCGGGGGCGAAGGTGGACATATCCACCGGGGCAAGTTTCGCGATCACCTCACGCACCTGCGCACCGCCCGACACCTCAAACAAAGCACGCGCATCGGAAACGTTGACCGCCAGCGCAGGCTCGCCCGTCAGCGATTTCTCGATGGCCGCGAGATGGGTGTCGACCTCACTGTAGGGCAACAGCAGCAACAACTCATCAGGCGACATCCAGGCAATTCCGCTGCGCCCCTTGGCGTTGATGCGGTTCTGCTCGGGCATTTTGCAGCCCGTGGCCTTCTCAGCGGCCTTTCGCAGCTTGGCCTCGGCCAGATCGCCGCGCAGGGTGATCATGCCTTGCACGCCCATCTCCTGAACCTGGGCGAAGCCGTCGTAATTGGCGCCGTCCAGTGCGCTGATTGCGTTAGACATTTCGCTTCTCCCCATCTTTGTCGAAGAATACCGGATCGACGATCTTGGCCTTCACGCTGGTCCCGTCCGTTTTGGGGAAGGTCAGCACCTCGCCCATCCGGTCCGGCCCGTGCAGCACGAGGCCCATGGCAATCCCACGCTCAAGCGTGGGCGAATGGTAGGTCGAGGTGACACGCCCCTGCACGTTGCGCTGGTTGTTCGCATTGCGCCCCTCGGCAACCGCATAGGCCCCATCGGGCAGGACCGAGCCATCCACAGTTTCCAGCCCGACGAGCTTCCACCTTGTGGGATCGGTCATATGGCTGCGGGCCTGCGCGCGCTTGCCCAAGTAGTCCTCTTTCTTCTTGGGGATTGCCCAGTCAAGGCCAAGGTCCTGCGGGATCACCGTCCCGTCAGTCTCGTCGCCAATCATGATGAAGCCCTTTTCAGCGCGCATGATATGGAGCGCCTCAGTGCCATAGACGGTCACGTCATGCGGCGCGCCTGCGGCCAGAAGCGCGTCCCAGAGCGCGCGGCCTTGGCCTGCGCGCACGGCGATCTCATAGCTCAGCTCGCCCGAAAACGAGATGCGGAAGATGCGCACCGGGATGCCCGCAAGCGTGGCGTCGGCCCACCCCATGAAGCTGAGCGCCTCGGCGGAGAGATCATCCTTCGTAAGCGCCTGCAGCGTTTCGCGTGCCTTGGGGCCGACCACGGCGATCTGGGCAAATTGCTCGGTCACATTGGCGACATAGACGTCCCAATCCCACCATTCGGTTTGCAGCCACTCTTCCATATGACCATGGACCGTATCGGCCCCGCCGGACGTGGTGTGACAGAGGAACGTAGTCTCATCGAGCCGCGCCACGACACCATCATCGGTGAGAAACCCGTTCTCCGAACACATCAGGCCATAGCGGCAGCGGCCCGGCTTCAGACTGCTCATCATGTTGGTGTAGAGCATGTCGAGGAACTTGCCGGCATCCGCGCCCTTCACGATCAGCTTGCCCAGAGTGGAAGCGTCGAGCATCCCGAGGCTGTTTCGTGTGGCCAGAACCTCGCGGCTGACCGCATCGTGCAGGCTCTCGCCGTCCCGCGGATAGCTGTAGGGGCGACGCCAGTGGCCCACGGGCTCCCAATGCGCTCCGTTTTCTTGGTGCCATGCGTGCATGGGGGTGCGGCGCAGGGGCTGGAACCGTTCGTCGCGCGCCTCGCCCGCGATGGAAGCCATGGAGATGGGCGTGTAGGGCGGGCGGAACGTGGTAGTGCCGGTTTGCGGGATCGGCTGGTTCAGCGCATCAGACAGGATGGCCAGCCCGTTGATATTGCTGAGCTTGCCTTGATCCGTGGCCATGCCGAGCGTCGTGTAGCGCTTGGCGTGCTCGACGCTCTCGAACCCCTCCTGGGCCGCGAGTTGCACGTCGGAGACTTTCACGTCGTTTTGGTAGTCCAGCCACGCTTTGGAGCGTTTGGCATAGCCCGCGCCTTGCGGCATCATCCAGACGGGCGCGAGGGGCGCCTCCTTGTGTGCCATGGCCTTTGGCGCTGCGCTTGTGCTCGCTGCATGACCTGCCGCTGTGGCGGCGTTGTGGCCAGCGTCATGCGCATCCGCCACCGTCTCAGAAAGGTGCAGCGCGCCATTGGCGGCGCCTGCGGGCGTGACGAAGCCCGTGCCATCCGCGCCAAGGGGCGGGCGTGCGGAATCTGGGCGGAAGAACGCGCCCGCCGCGTCCCAGGTGAGCTTGCCACCGCAATGGGACCAGAGGTGCACCACGGGAGACCAGCCACCGGACATGGCGACCGCATCGCAGGCCACCTCTTCCAGCGCGGCACCCTCGCCCGCCTGTGAGCAGATGCTGACACCGGTCACGCGCTTGCCACCTTTGACGGACGCCACGGCGTGACCCATCATGACGCGGATGCCCAGCGCCTTGGCCTCGGCCATGAGCGGGCTGTCGGCGGGCAGAACGCGCGCATCAAGGATGACGGGGACCGAGAGGCCCATCTGCACCAGAGTGATCGCGGTGCGGTAGGCGTCGTCATTGTTGGTGACCACCACGGTCCGGTCACCGCAGGACACGCCATACTCGACCACATAGTCGCGAATCGCCGAGGCCAGCATGACACCGGGAATGTCGTTGCCTGCAAAGCTCAAGGGGCGCTCGATCGCGCCGGTGGCGGTGATCACGTGGCCCGCGCGGATGCGCCAGAGGCGGTGACGCGGGCCAGCAGCGCCGGGCTGATGATCGGCGGCGCGCTCATACCCCAGAACGTAGCCGTGATCGTAGACGCCCGAGCCTTGGGTGCGGGTGCGGATCGTGACGTTCTCCATCGCGTGCAGCTCGGCCGTGAGGGCGTCGATATAGGCCGCTGCCGGTTGGCCGCCCACTTCGCCGCCGTCCACGGGGGTGCGCCCGCCGAGATGGGCGGTCTGCTCCAGCAAGAGAACCTTCGCACCAGTTTGAGCGGCGGATTTTGCCGCTTGCAAGCCCGCGATACCCCCACCGATGACCAGAACATCGGTGAAGGCGTAGAAATGCTCATAGCTGTCGTTGTCGCGGCTTTCGGGCGCTTTGCCCAAGCCTGCTGATTTGCGGATGATTGGCTCATACACATGCTTCCAGAAGGGGCGCGGGTGGATGAACATTTTGTAGTAGAAGCCCGCGGGCAGGAAGCGCGAGAGCTTAGAATTGACGACGCCCACGTCGAACTCGAGGCTCGGCCAGTGATTCTGGCTCGAGGCTTTGAGGCCGTCATAAAGCTCGGTCGTGGTGACGCGCTGGTTGGGCTCGAACTGATCCCCCTCGCC
>CALGEH010000132.1 GCA_937881735.1 uncultured Shimia sp. | reverse complement strand
GTGTCCATATCCACCAGATCGCAGAAATCCTTGTGCGCGGTGGGGCAGTGGTAGCACTCCAGAAAGTTATCGACGACATTCTTCCAGTTGGACTTGATATCATAGCTCAGCCGCCGCCCGAAGGTCAGCCTGTCGATATCGGGGGCCCAGTGGCGGATCTCGGTCTCCAGATCACCGGATTGCTCTTTCAGGCTGGTAGCTTCCGGGTCGAGGTTCACGTAGATGAAGCCGCAAAACTCTTCGACCTGCACTTCGTCGAGACAGATATCCGACGGTGTGAACTCCTTCAGATGGTCGGTTTCGGGCGCGCGGATGAGCTGTCCGTCGAGCGAGTAGACCCATGCGTGATAGGGGCACATGATGCGACTGGTCACACCTTCGCCGCTCAGAAGCGCGTGGGCGCGGTGTTTGCATACATTATAGAACGCGCGCAACACGCCTGCGCGGTCGCGCACCACGGCCACGGGGTGCCCCGCCACTTGCAGCGCCACATAGCTGCCCGGCGCGCGCAGCTTCTCCACATGGCAGACCCATTGCCAGGTGCGCGCCAAAATTGCGCGCAGATCGGCGTCCCACCACTGGTCTTGCGTGTAGGCCTCGGAGCGCAGCGACAGGCTGCGTGCGGGATCGCGGTCATAGCCGCGGCGGATGGCGGCGAATTCAGGAGCGGTGGGGGGCTTGGTCATCTGGGCTCTCGCAAGAGGGGGGCTGGCGGGAATGGTGCCGCAGGCGCGGGAGGGCATTTATGCGCAGATCGCCGCACAATTAACATTATTCGCCACCTTGCGGCGTCGTCCTGCGATGCATCGGCCACGCGCGGAACTCGAACGGCACCCGCCCCTCGATCCGGTCACGGCGGGGCGGCAGGCCAAAGCGCGCGCGATACGCCCGGCTGAAATGCACCTGACTGGCAAAGCCCGAGGCCAGCGCCACCTGGGACATCGGCATCAGCGTCTGGGTCACGAGGCCGCGCGCGCGGTCCAGCCTGATGTCGCGATAGTAAAGCGCGGGGGGCGTTTTGACATGGGTGGCAAACAGCCGGTTCATCTGACGGTGCGAGAGCCCGGTGCGCGCGCAGATCTCCGCAATGCTCAAAGGCTCCTCCAGATGCTGTTCCATCAAGGCGATGGCCCGGCGCACGGGGGGCGGGGCGGCCACGCCCAGCGGCTCAAGAAGGGCGGGGTTTTGTGCGGTGCCGGGTGGGCGCACGGATTGATGAAAAAGATAGCGCGCGGCCGCATTGGCCAGCGCATCGCCCTTCAGCCCGCGCAGGATCTGAAGCGCGAAATCCATCGCCGCCGATCCGCCGCAGCAGGTGATGCGCGCCCCGTCAAAGACACAGAGCGCCTCGCTGAGTTCCACGTTCGGGAACATCTCTCCAAACGCATCCATATGTTCGTAATGCACCGTGGCGCTGCGGCCCTCCAGAAGCCCGGCCTGCGCCAGAAGGAACGCGCCCGTATCCAGCGCGCCCAGCGTGGCCCCACCCCGCGCCCACCGCCAGAGTGCGCTGCGCATAGCGGCACTGTCATGCTGCTGGGGGGTCCAGCTGGTGGAGACAATGACCATGTCGCGCCGCTGCTGGACCACCTCTGACAGGGGCTGCGTTATGATCTGCATCCCGTTGGAGGCCAGAACCGCGCCCCCGCGCTCCGACACGTAATCCCATTTGAAGTAGGCCGCACCATCGAGATAATTGGCGGCGCGCAGCGGGTCGATGAACCCGGTGGTTGCGGCCATATTGAAATGCGGTGCGATGAGAATCGTCACGCTGCATGTCTGTCCGGTACTCTGCTCCATAGGTCCATTGAGGCATATTGCGTGTCTGGAACAATCAAAATCTGCGGTCCGGCCTGCGTCTGTCTCCGGACTGCGCTCAGATGGCTGCGCTCAGATCAAGCTGCTGACCGGGGCATCAGGCGCGATCCCCATATCCCCGCGCAACGCGGCCCGCGCACGGGCCAATCGCGACATGACCGTGCCCTTCGGCACCCCGGTGAGTGCCGCGCGCGCAGCAGGACTTGTCTCGCCCGCCGCCACCAATCGCATGAGCCGCGCCTGATCCGCGGGCAGGCGGTTGATGGCCCCTGCCACATCGCGCAGGGCCAGCGCGCCAAAGACGGCGGGGTCCACAGTGGGGCTCGCACATTCCTCCAAGGCCTCCATCGGTATCCGGCGCAGCCCTTGGCGGTAAAGGTTGCGCAGGCTCGTGCGGGCATAAGCGCGCAGATCGT
>CALGEH010000131.1 GCA_937881735.1 uncultured Shimia sp. | reverse complement strand
CGGTTTGAGCGCGAGATCACCCTCAATGTGCTCTGCGCCGGACCGTGGTGCGCCGGGGCCAGATCGGGCGCACCGGTGCTGGCCTTCGTGGAGCGCTCGGAGGCGGGCTATACCCTCACACTCGGGCCATGCGGCGGCGATGTATTCACACCGACGCCCGAGGTGTTGGACACCGTGCGACAGTGCTTTGAGGGCGGGCCATGCCTGCCCCAAACGGGCCTGACGAAGTAAGGCCGTAAGGTTTTTGCGCCAGAAAGAGAGGCCGCAGGGTCGCTACTTGATACGCCCCT
Organism: uncultured Shimia sp.; assembly: GCA_937881735.1. Taxonomy (GTDB): domain Bacteria; phylum Pseudomonadota; class Alphaproteobacteria; order Rhodobacterales; family Rhodobacteraceae; genus Roseovarius. The sequence continues at coordinate 4,879 of CALGEH010000131.1, read as the reverse complement.
TACTGCCCCCGCAACTGCTGAAGCAGTTCTTGTGACGGGAACCCATCCGCAGGAATGCCGCGCGATTGCTGAAAGGCGCGGATCGCGGCAATCGTGTTGGGGCCGACCACCCCGTCGATCTTCTCCACGGCAAAGCCCTTGCGGCGCAGGCGACGCTGGATTTCTTCCTTCTCCTTGATCGACGTGGGCGCGTATTGGCGCGGCCAACTGGCCTGAATCGCGGGGCCGCCGGTGATCCGATCCGACAGATGCCCCACCCCAATCACATACGCATCGGCCTGATTATAGCGCTCGATCACGGCAAAATTGTTGAAGATCATAAAGGCAGCACCCTCACTGCCCGCAGGCAGCAAGATGGAGGCCGCACCGTAATTCGGCACCGCTTTACCGTTCATGTCGCGCACGCCTTCCGCAGCCCAAGCACCAGGGTTCTGTTTGAACTCCCGCCGTGCGCGGCCCAGATCAAACCCCGAGGGAAGCTTCACCTCCACACCCCAGGGCTGGCCCTTTTTCCAGCCGAAGCGCTTGAGATAGGCCGCCGTGGACGCCAGCGCATCCGTGGGATCATCGGACCAGATATCGCGTTTGCCATCGCCGGTGAAATCCACCGCATAGGCCTCATAGGACGTCGGTATGAACTGCGTATGCCCCATCGCCCCGGCCCAGGAGCCTGTCATGTTGCCGGGGGCCACATCGCCCGCCTGAATGATCTTGAGCGCCGCAATCAACTGTTTTTCGAAGAACTCCCCACGCCGTCCGTCATAGGCCAGCGTGGCCAGCGATTCGATCAAAGGACGGTCCCCGCGCCGTTCGCCATAGGCGCTTTCCATGCCCCAGATGGCCGTAACCACCTCTTTTTCCACGCCAAACTGCGCTTCAATCCGATCAAGCGTGCGGCCATGACGGCGCAGCATCTTTTTGCCGTTCGTCACCCGTGTGGGCGCCACGGCGAAGTCGAGGTAGTCCCATATCTCCTTGGTGAACTCGGACTGATTGCGGTCAAGCTTGATCACGCTGGGATCAAACTGAACACCGCGAAAGGCGCGGTCAAACACATCGCCGCTGATGCCCGCCGCACGGGCACGGCCCTTGAAACCGGCGATCCATGCACCGAATTTGGGGTCCTGCACCGACACTTGTGTCGCGGCCTCTGCGGGGCGTGTGGAAAGCCCCGAGGGGCGCAGCACGGGCCGGATCGACGCGGCCAGAATGACCCCAGCCTGTGGTGCTTGCCGCGCGGCGATATTGCTCGGCACGGTGGGCCGGATCTGCGGCCGCAAAGACGTCTCAACCTGAGCGTATACTGGCTCTGGCATGTGCCAGATCACGGCGGCCCCTGCTACGAAAGCCCAAACCATCCTGCGCATTTTTGCACCTACTCTTTTATGCCTCGCGGCTAAGGTAGCGCGAAACGGTGCGAATCAAAAGTGGGGATAGCAGGGATTGGCCGATCTTCGCCGCGTTCACGCCGCGAGAAACCGCTCCGCCGCAGCGCCGCTGAGATAGCTGAAGCGCCCCGCACAAAGCGTGGCCGCGATCCGGCGGGTCTCCGCCTCGACGATCACCATATCGGCCCGCAGACCGGGGGCGAGCGTACCGCGATCCGGCATGCCCAACATGGCCGCAGGACCAGAGGAGACCAGCGCCCACGCGCCCGCCAGATCGGCCAGCCCCGCATCGGCCACCAAAAAAGCGGCCCGGCGCAGCGAGGGATAGTGGTAGTCCGAGGCCAGCGCCCCAATCAGCCCCATCGCCACCATATCCGTGGCACTGGCATTGCCTTTGTGCGAGCCGCCCCGCACCAGATTGGGCGCACCCATGATCACGGCATCCCCACCCCCATGCGCTGCTTCCGCAGCCTCCAGCGTTTCGGGAAATTCGGCAATCCGCGCGCCCAGATCGCGCCAGCGCGCGCGCCCTTCCGCGTCTTTGTCATCGTGGCTTCCAAGGCGCACACCGCGCGCGGTAAGCCTTGCCGTGAGGGCCGCAAGTGCGTCAGGCACCTCGTCCAGACGGGCGTGCATCGCCATAAGGTCCGCCAAGTGTTTCTCGGGGTTCTTGCCGATGCGAAGGGCCTGACCCGTCAGGCGCGGCGGGCGCTTACCCTTAGCCAGTTCCTCATGCGGGAGGTGGTCGTTGAACACCACGTAAGGAATATCATGCGCCGCGATCAGCGCCTCGGCCCCCTCATGCCCATCGAGCATACATATCTCGATCCGCAATTGCGCGATCATCTCGGTCACTACCGATCCGCGCACCACATCCAGACCCTTCATCACCCGCTGGGCAAATTCCGGCCCGCGCATCCCGCCTTCCCAGCTGTAGAATTGCGCAAGAACGGCGGTGGTGATGCCGTTTGCCGCGAGCTCTGCCTCGGTCGCGATGAGGCCCGCGGGGATATCCTTCATGGCACCGCGCCGCGGGGCCAGATGCCGCTCGAACCCGTCGCCATGTATATCGACGATGCCGGGCAGCACCATGTATCCGGCAAGGTTCACCTCGCGCCCACCATCGTGCACGATGTGCCCGCCCGCGATGCTGAGGGGTGCATCGCTGAGGCCGCCAGGGTGCAAAACCTCAGCCCCACACAGGCGAAGTGGAAGGCTCACTCCCCACCAGCCCTGAAAAGATCGCCAAGCTCCAAATCATCGTCGAATTTTCCGTCACGCAGAAACGCATGAACCTGAAAGATGACGTAAGGGTTGTTCATCATGAACGTATGCGTGACCGGTAATTCGACGTGATCGGCCATTTCCTCAACCCGCGTCGAGGCGACGGAGACCTTGCCATCATCCGGCCCGTCTATGAGCACGGAAAAATAGGGATTGAGCGAGCGTGTGCCGGCCACGACACCCAGCGGGAAATCCACCGGGGGCAGGCTATCGGTAAACGTGTTCGGGCCGGTCTGAAGCTGAAGCCCCGCTGGCCCGTTGATCCATTCAAAAAGCTCAAGCCCACCAAATTCATCCACCACTTCGGACCCATGATTGGGCGGGGCCAGCATGACGACACGGCCCAAATTCTCGGGCCGGTTCTTCTCCAGCCACACGCGCAGCAGGATACCCCCCATCGAATGGGTCACGAAGTTCACCCGCTCTGCACCACATCTGGCCACGGCCGCGGGCAGCACCTCATCGGCGAGCACCTGAATCCGCGCCTTGGTCGAAGGGTATTCGGGATTGATCACGCGGTAGCCATCAGCCTCAAGCACCTCTTGCAGAAGCAAAAAAGACGCGTCAGTGCGGGCAAGCCCATGAACCAGCACCACACATTCGGCGCGGGCCGTGGCGGGCAGCAGCAAAAGAAGGGCGAACAAGAGCTGTTTCATATGGTGTCAGATATGCGCAAAACCCCGCCACGGAAAGGGGGTGCTATACTATGACACGGCGTCATGAGACGGCGTACCCGGTTGCGCGGCGCGGCGGGCGTGGATCGAGTCTATTCTCTAGGGGTACGTGCGCTGCCTTGATCAGACGCTTTGCCAGGCAGAACAGATATAGCCACCCCCCCCAAAACCACGATTGCGGCCACTGCAAAGTCCCGCGTCAGGGCCTCACCGAGAAAGAGTATCCCCCCCGCCATAGCAATGATCGGCACGGTAAGCTGTGCGACTGCAGCCGAGGATGCAGCCAGACCCGGTAACACATGATACCACAAAGCATAGCCCAGCCCCGAGGTGATAGCGCCGGATACAATCGCCAGCGCGATGCCCGAAAATGCGGCATCGCTCAGCGCGCCGTGCGGCACGAGGCCCGCCACCAGAAGCGCCACGGGTCCCGCGAGGATGAAATTCGCCGCCGTCCCGCTCAACGCATCGCCTTCGCGCCGTCCAGCGAGCGAGTAGAGCCCCCAGCCGATGCCCGCAAGCGCCATGAGCCCCCCGTGCAGCGCGCTGATCTGAGGCCCTGTGCCGGGCCAGAGCAGCCAGACGAGACCCCCAAAGGCCAGCGACGCCCCGACCGCACGACGTGGCGGCATCGGCTCACGCTGCACCATGCCGCCCGCGAACATGGTGATCTGCACCACCCCAAAGAGAATGAGCGCGCCGAGGCCAGCATCCAGCGCCTCATAGGCAAGCGAAAACCCGAAAATATAGAGCAGGAGGGCGCACACCCCGATCCAGCGTCCTGCCCCGCCCAGACGCACCCGCCCCCGCAAGGCATAGACCAAAGCGCCGAGGATAAACGCCCCCGCCATCAGCCGAATGACACCAAAGCTCACGGCATCAATACCGCCCAGGGTCAGCGCCGCGCGGTTGAGAACAGAGTTGGAGGCGAAGGCTACCATCGTCAGGGCAGTTAGGGCGAAAAGGCGCATTCAGGGCGCTCCAAAAGCAGGCGGCAGGATCACGGTTTGCTCTGGCACGTCGGTGCCGGGACCGGCAAGGCACGTCTGCGTGAGCGGGTCCTGCGGCATGAGGTGTGCGGCACGCTGCATGCTGAAACCTGCCCCCTCAAGGAAAGCCGCGGGGCCAGTCGCCACGACATAATGCGCGCTCAGCCGCGCCCATTCGGCCAGCATCCCGATCATCCGGCGCCCGTGCCGCTGCCCCTGCCACTCGGGATCAATAGCGACCGGCGCGAGGATCAGCCAACCTTTGGGCGCGCTCAGCGATGAAAGCGCATAATAACCCACGATCCGGTCCCCGGCTGGCAGAACCACCTCCCCGGCCAGAACGCCTGCGCGGCGCAGCTTTTCAACGCGGCATGCCTCGTGGTCGGTGCCATAGGCGCGTGTCAGAAGCTTGGCCACCGCAGGCTCCTCGCCCCGGTGCATTTCCCGGCTGAAATCAGTGCTGCGCAGCATGTGAAGCCCTCTCACATTTGGTGACGGGGAAAGTGGCGTGTGGTGGCGCAAAAGGAAAGGGCCGCCCTTGGGC
>CALGEH010000130.1 GCA_937881735.1 uncultured Shimia sp. | reverse complement strand
TAGCGATTCTGGCGCCGGGTCGCCCAGCTCGGCCTGAATGGCGAGTTGCAGTGCAAGGCGGTGTTTCATCGGCTCCCATTCCACGATCTTGATCTGGGGGATGGGGGCGCAGATGTCATGGAGGCGGTCCAAAAACGGCTTTGGCATGTTTTGCCCGATGATGACCAGAAAGGTGAAATCCCGGTCCGTCTGCGCGGCGATGGAGGGCAGGGTGAGTGCCTCGAAATGGGCAAAGCGCAGATTCATACGGGTGGGCTCGTAGAGATAGGCTTCGCGCTCGGCCACTGTGTCGTGCATCCGTTTGAAGCCGCCAAGCGCGGGGTAGGAAAAACGGCAGATACCGATGACGCGCATGGGGTGGTCCTTTGGGTTAACGATAGAGCGCGCGGATGGCATCAGCGCTGATGTTGAAATGCTGCATGAAATGCGCCTCGCCCTCGGCGTCTAGTGGCGGCAGGCGCACGGGTTTCACACCGTCTTTTTGGCGGCTGTCGTTGAACTCGTTATGGCCTCGGATGAACATGTCGGGCTCGGGAAGGGTCACGACGGGCATCACACGGGCAAGTTTTGCGTGACTGAAGTTCATGATCCCGCGCGAGGCACCGGGGGCGACCGCCATACCAAGGCCGGGGGTCCAAAGGGTCTCGATCGTGGGTTTGGCGCGGATGCCACGCGGGGTGATCCGCGCTATATGACCTTGGTTAAAATCGAGACCCACGTAGCGGTTTTGCGCGAGGAACGGAGCGAGGGCCGTCGCATGATGGCGCAACCGCTCGACAAAGTGGACGGAGACGGCATCGTCGTCATCCATGCGGAATTGAAGCGAAGGCAGCGAGGAGGTGTCGTCACGCACCTGGTTGATGACTTCGCGCATGACCTGACGGTGACGGCCTGGCGCGCGCGGGATGATCACCGCCTGCGGCATGTCCTCCACCAGATCCAGCAGACGTTGCAACAGCGGTTCGGGCATCGCGTCGCCCACCACGATGGCGAGGGTGAAGTCCGGGTCTGTCTGCGCGCACAAAGGGGGCAATGTAAGGCCCGCGAAGGTGGCAAAGCGTTCTTCCATGCGCACCGGGTCATAAAGAAAGGCCGCGCGCTCTTGTGGGCTTTCGTGCTCGATCTGAAAGCCGCCATGGGCGGGGTAGGAGAACCGCACGAGGCCGATCACCTGCATCTTGCCGTCTGACATTGCCGTTCAGGCCTCGCTTGCCATGTGTTTTGCCCTTGGACTACCATGGCAGCGCGAGGCCGCCGAGACAAGCGGGCAGGGCCTGTTGACAAGCATTCCGACTCCCCATATACGCGCCCCATCACGGCATGGGGGCCAAGCCTTTATCGCCGATATCAGAACTGAAGTGGTCAAGATCCGGGACGCTAACTCCCCGATCCTCTGGAAGCCCGCCGCATCCGCCCCGATTGAGGGGGCTGTTGCGGCCCTTGGTGTATTGCGGACGCGTAATGCATATTTGATTAACCCGCATGGGACGCCCCATGCAGACACATGTGTTGAGAGACGGGGAATAACCGGAATGCCAACGATCCAGCAGCTGATCCGCAAACCGCGGCAGCCAAAAGTAAGAGCCCAAAAGTCGCAGCACCTTCAGGGCTGCCCACAAAAGCGTGGCGTTTGTACGCGCGTTTATACCACGACACCGAAGAAGCCGAACTCGGCCATGCGGAAGGTCGCCAAAGTGCGCCTGACCAATGGTTTCGAAGTGATCAGCTATATCGGTGGTGAGAGCCACAACCTGCAGGAACACTCGGTCGTTCTGATCCGTGGGGGCCGTGTGAAGGATCTTCCCGGCGTGCGTTACCACATCCTGCGCGGCGTTCTGGATACCCAAGGCGTCAAAGACCGCAAACAGCGTCGTTCGAAATACGGCGCGAAGCGTCCGAAGTAAGAGGAATAAGATATGTCCCGCCGTCACGCCGCTGAAAAACGCGAAGTTCTGCCCGACGCCAAATATGGTGATCGTGTGCTGACCAAATTCATGAACAACCTGATGATCGACGGCAAGAAATCCGCCGCCGAGCGCATCGTCTACAACGCGCTTGGCCGTGTTGAGGACAAAGCAAAGCGCGCACCGATCGAGATCTTCCATGAAGCGCTCGACCTGATCAAACCGTCTGTCGAGGTGCGTTCGCGCCGCGTGGGTGGTGCGACCTATCAGGTGCCCGTCGAAGTGCGCCCCGAGCGCCGCGAAGCTCTGGCGATCCGCTGGTTGATCAACGCAAGCCGTTCGCGCAACGAGAACACGATGGAAGAGCGCCTCGCGGGCGAGCTTCTGGACGCGGTGAACAGCCGCGGCAGCGCCGTGAAAAAGCGCGAAGACACACACAAGATGGCCGAGGCTAACAAAGCCTTTAGCCATTACCGTTGGTAATTCTGATTATCTGAGGAAAGCAGCCCCATGGCACGCGATTATCCGCTCGAACGCTACCGCAACTTCGGCATCATGGCCCATATCGATGCAGGCAAGACCACCTGCTCGGAACGGATCTTATTCTATACCGGCAAATCCCACAACATTGGCGAGGTGCATGATGGCGCCGCGACGATGGATTGGATGGAGCAGGAGCAGGAGCGCGGAATCACGATCACATCCGCTGCTACCACTACATTCTGGCAGCGTCAGGAAGAGCCGACGACCGAAGGCACGTCCGATACGAAATACCGGATGAACATTATCGACACGCCTGGCCACGTTGACTTCACGATTGAAGTTGAACGTTCGCTGGCAGTTCTCGATGGTGCGGTTGCCGTCCTGGACGCCAATGCGGGTGTTGAGCCTCAGACAGAAACCGTTTGGCGTCAGGCCGACCGGTACAAGGTTCCGCGTATCGTGTTCGTCAACAAGATGGACAAGATCGGTGCCGATTTCTTCAACTGTGTGAAGATGATCAAAGATCGCACTGGTGCGATCCCTTGCCCAATCCAGATTCCAATTGGATCCGAGACCGAGCTTGAGGGCATGGTTGACCTGATCACCATGCAGGAGTGGGTTTGGGAAGGTGAAGACCTTGGCGCGAGCTGGCAGAAACGCCCGATCCGCGACAGCCTGAAGGATCTGGCTGACGAGTGGCGCGCCAATATGATCGAAGTTGCCGTCGAAATGGACGATGACGCGATGGAAGGCTACCTCGAAGGCAAAGAGCCTGATGAGGAAACCCTGCGCAGCTTGATCCGTAAGGGCACGCTGGCGATTGCGTTCATTCCCGTGCTTTGTGGTTCTGCGTTTAAAAACAAGGGTGTGCAGCCTTTGCTGAACGCTGTGGTCGATTTCCTGCCCAGCCCGCTGGACGTGGTCGATTACATGGGCTTCAGCCCGGATGATGAGACAGAGACACGCAACATCCCGCGCCGTGCGGATGATGATATGCCGTTCTCGGGCCTCGCGTTCAAAATCATGAACGACCCGTTTGTAGGGTCGCTGACCTTTACCCGCATCTACTCGGGTAAGATCAAGAAGGGCGACACCGTCCAGAACTCGACCAAGGGCAAGAAAGAGCGCATCGGTCGTATGATGATGATGCACTCGATCAACCGCGAAGAGATTGAAGAAGCATGGGCCGGTGACATCATTGCGCTTGCGGGTCTGAAAGACACCACAACTGGCGACACGCTCTGCGACGCCAAGGAGCAGGTCGTTCTGGAAACGATGACCTTCCCGGATCCCGTGATCGAGATCGCAGTTGAGCCCAAGACCAAGGGTGATCAGGAAAAAATGTCTACAGGCCTCGCACGTCTGGCGGCAGAAGATCCGTCGTTCCGCGTGGAGACTGATCAAGAATCTGGACAGACGATCATGAAGGGTATGGGCGAGCTTCACCTCGACATCCTCGTCGACCGTCTGCGCCGCGAGTTCAAAGTGGACGCCAATATCGGCGCGCCGCAGGTGGCTTATCGTGAGACGATCGGCCACGAGGTCGAGCATACCTATACCCACAAGAAGCAGTCGGGTGGTTCGGGTCAGTTCGCTGAAGTGAAAATGATTATCTCGCCGACAGAAGCGGGCGAAGGTTTCTCCTTCGAGAGCCGCATCGTCGGTGGCTCGGTGCCAAAGGAATACATCCCCGGCGTCGAGAAGGGTATCCGTTCGGTCATGGACTCCGGTCCTCTGGCAGGCTTCCCGGTTATTGATTTCAAGGTCGCTCTGATCGACGGCAAGTTCCACGATGTGGACAGCTCGGTCATGGCATTCGAGATTGCTGGCCGCATGGGCATGCGCGAAGGTCTGAAAAAGGCCGGTGCGAAGCTGCTTGAGCCGATCATGAAAGTCGAAGTGATTACGCCCGAAGATTACACAGGCGGTATCATCGGCGATCTGACGTCGCGTCGTGGTCAGGTCTCCGGCCAGGAGCCACGCGGCAACGCCATCGCGATCAACTGTAATGTGCCGCTCGCCAATATGTTCGGTTACATCAACACCTTGCGCTCGATGTCTTCGGGACGCGCTCAGTTCACGATGCAATTCTCGCATTATGATCCTGTGCCGTCGAACATCTCCGAAGAAATTCAGGCCAAATACGCATAACCCGGGTGGCGGGGAGACCCCCCGCCCTACCCACCACCGTAGGGTGAGGCCTCGCCTCACTGCCCCAAAGACCAAAAGAGGAGCCCGATCATGGGAAAAGAAAAGTTTGACCGCAGCAAACCGCACGTCAACATCGGCACAATCGGCCACGTTGACCACGGCAAAACGACGCTGACCGCAGCGATCACCAAGTATTTTGGTGAGTTCAAAGCGTATGACCAAATTGATGGCGCGCCCGAGGAAAAAGCCCGTGGGATCACCATTTCGACCGCTCACGTCGAGTATGAGACCGAAGCGCGTCACTACGCCCACGTCGATTGCCCCGGCCACGCCGACTATGTGAAAAACATGATCACCGGTGCGGCGCAGATGGACGGCGCGATCCTGGTCGTGAACGCGGCCGATGGCCCGATGCCCCAGACCCGCGAGCACATTCTGCTCGGCCGTCAGGTGGGTATCCCCTACATGGTCGTCTACATGAACAAAGTGGATCAAGTGGACGATGACGAGCTGCTGGAACTGGTCGAGATGGAAATCCGCGAGCTTCTCAGCTCCTATGAGTACCCTGGCGACGACATTCCCGTCATCCCCGGCTCGGCTCTGCATGCGATGAACGGCACCGAGCCTGCGATCGGCGAAGAGTCGATCCGCAAGCTGATGGCCGCCGTGGACGAGTATATCCCGACGCCCGCACGCGCCGTGGATCAGCCCTTCCTGATGCCCGTTGAGGACGTGTTCTCGATCTCCGGTCGTGGTACCGTTGTGACAGGCCGCATCGAGCGCGGTGTTGTCAACGTCGGCGACGAATTGGAAATCGTGGGTATCCGCGACAC
>CALGEH010000129.1 GCA_937881735.1 uncultured Shimia sp. | reverse complement strand
ACCCCTGCCCGCAGCCCCTCGAGTATCGCCTCCTCCACCGTGCGGGGGCTGAGGCAATCGCCGATCATATGTATCTCACCGGGCCAATCGGCAAGCCTATCGGCCAGCCCCGTTTGGCTGACATGGCCAAGCGAGGTCACGACCGTATCGACGCCCTCAAAAATCATCGCCTCGTCGCTCAACGTGTGCTGGAAATAGGCGCTATCAGCATCCGCGCCGAAGAACCGCGCGTTGGGGATGATCTCGACCCCCAGCTTGTGCAGCACGCCAAGCCACGTGTCTCGGGCATATTGCTGGATCGCCTCGCCCGCCATCATACCGTTGACGGCAAGGCGCACGTGGCAGCCATCGCGCGCCAGCCGCTCAGCAAGGCCCAGCCCGATCCAGTCGCAGCGCCAATCGGCAATCGCCACGCGCGCGCCAACATTGGCGCGGCCCTCCAGAACCTCCCACGCGTCCACGATATGCGCGCCTTCGCACGCCTCGGGGTCCGCCGCATGAGGCCGCGCGCCGGTGGCGATGATCATCGCATCAGGCGCGCCCTCTTGCGCCTGCTCGGGCGTCATGGGGGTGTTCAGCTCCACCCGCAGGCCAGTCTGCGCAATCTCACGCAGAAGGTTGGTCGTCACGCCACCAAACTCAGCCCGCCCCGGCAGCGCCTGCGCCAAAGCCACCTGCCCGCCCAGCGCGCCGGTGGCCTCGAAAAGCGTCACGTCATGACCCCTTTGTGCGGCCACAATGGCGGCTTTCATGCCCCCGGGGCCACCGCCCACAACCCAGACGCGGCGCTTTTCAGCGGCGGGTGGCAGTGTGCCATATTCAAGCTCGCGGCCCGTTTCAGGGCGCTGAATGCAAGAGATCGGCACGCCGCTCAGCATATGGCCAATGCAGGCCTGATTGCAGGCGATGCAGGCGCGTATATCGTCGAGACGCCCGGCGCGGGCCTTGTTGGGCATCTCGGGGTCGGAGATCATCGCGCGGGTCATCGCGCACATATCGGCCTGACCGGAGGCCAGCACCCCTTCCGCGATCTGCGGCTGGTTGATCCGGCCCGCGACAAAAACCGGCAGGTCCACCCGCGCCTTGATCGCGGCGGCCAAGGGCGCGGTATAGCCCGCCTCATAGATCATCGGCGGCACGATATGGGTGGACCCTGCGAGGCTCGCAGAGCTGCCTGCGGCCACGTTGAGATAATCGAGCACGCCGTCCCCGGACAGCGCCTCGGCAATCTGCAAGACCTCGCCCGCGTCCAGACCGCTGGCCTCCTTCTCATCACCCGAGAGGCGCAAACCGACAATCATGTCCTCCCCTGCCCCCTCGCGCGCCGCCGCGATGCAGGCGCGCACGAAACGCAGGCGGCCCTCGAAATCGCCGCCCCATTCATCCCTGCGGAGGTTCACACGTGGGCTGAGGAATTGCGCCAGAAGATAGCCATGCGAGGCCACCACCTCGACCCCGTCAAGCCCAGCCTGCCGCATCCGCGCGGCGCCGCTGCGAAACCCATCGATAATCTCATTAATCACATCCACAGGCATGGCGCGCGGCATGACGTGAAACCGCTCGTTTGGCACAGACGAGGGCGCGAAGGGTGCAAGCCGTGTGCCATCGGCACCCACGCCCATCTCGCGGCCGGGATGGGTAAGTTGCCCGAATATCTTCGCGCCATGCCCCTGCACCGCACCCGCCAGCCGCGCATAGGCCGGGATACAATCATCGCTGTAGGCGCGGATGCCCGGACGGCTCGATTCGCCCGAAGGGTGGACGCGCGCCGCCTCGATGATGATCAGCCCCGCCCCCCCTTTGGCGCGCGCTGCGTGATAGGCGACCATACGGTCCGAGGGCACGCCATCCTGCAGCATCACGGTCATATGGCCGGTGGAGAGGATCCGGTTGCGAATCACATGGCCGCGCAGATGGAGCGGGGCGAACAGATGGGGCAGATCAGTCATGCGCCTTACTCTGACCGCTTGGACGTGGGTTTCAAGAGGATTGGCGTAATCCCCATCAAAAAGGCCCCGGAGCGGGTGCTGCGGGGCCTTGCTGTTCCGGGGGTGAAAAAGATCAGGCGGCTTGCGCGGCCTTGATGCTTTCCTCAAGGATATCGAGACCCTCGGCGAAAACCTCATCCGGGATGGTGATCGGCGCGAGGAAACGGATCACGTTCCCGTAGACGCCGCACGAGAGCAGCACCAAACCACGCTTGAGCCCTTCGGCGCGGATGCGGTTGACCATATCAGGGTTCGGCGCGTCGCCTGAGGCTGTGTTGAACTCGGCCGCGACCATGAAGCCCGGGCCCCGCACATCGACCATTTCGGGCGTGTGGGCGCGGATCTGCTCCAGCCGTTGACGCAGGCGCGAGCCAAGCTCATTGGCGCGGTTGCAAAGGTCCTCTTCCTCGATCACGTCCAGCACCGCATTGGCCGCCGCGATCCCCAAAGGGTTGCCGCCATAGGTGCCGCCCAGACCGCCCGGAAGGGCCGCATCCATCAAATAGGCACGCCCGGTGAGGGCCGCAAGCGGCAGACCACCGGCCAGACCCTTGGCCATGGTGGTGATATCAGCGCAAACGTCATAGCCCTCCATCGCGAAAAGATGCCCGGTGCGGGCAAAACCCGTCTGCACCTCATCAGCGATCAGGATGATCCCATGCTCGTCACACAGCTTGCGCAGTCCGCGCATCAGCTCGGCGGGTGCGGGATAGAAGCCACCCTCGCCCTGAACGGGCTCGATGATGATCGCGGCTACACGCTCGGGGTCGAGATCGGCCTTGAAGAGCTTGTTGAGCGCGCCCATCGCCTGATCAGGCGTGGTGCCGTGCAGTTCCACCGGGAAGGGCACGTGGTAGACATCTGGCATCATCGCGCCGAAGCCCTTTTTGTAGGGTGCGACCTTACCAGTCAGCGACATGCCCATGAAGGTCCGGCCATGGAACGCACCGCCAAAGGCGATCACCGCGGGGCGGCCCGTGGCCACGCGCGCCACCTTGATCGCGTTCTCAACCGCCTCGGCACCCGTGGTCACAAAGACCGTCTTTTTCTCGAAATCGCCCGGCACCTTCTCGTTCAGACGCTCGGCCAGACGGATGTAGTTCTCATAAGGCATCACCTGGTGGCAGGTATGGGTGAAGCGCTGCGCTTGCTCGGCCACGGCGGCCATCACCTTAGGGTGGCAATGGCCAGTGTTGACGACGGCGATCCCGGCGGCAAAATCGATGTAGCGATTGCCCTCCACGTCCCACACTTCGGCATTCTTGGCGTGATCCACATAGATCTGGGTCATCATGCCCACACCTTGGCTGATGGCGTGGGTGCGGCGTTCTGCGATTTCGGCGTTCAACATTTGAGGAATCCTTTGCGGCGGGAGGGCCGATGTTACACCCCTATCATTACGCCCGAAAATCAGCTCCGAAAAGTCTGTTTCTTGCGCAAGGCAAGTTGTTGAAATATCAAGATGCTGAACATAAACGTTCAAGGAATTGAACATGTCGAACAAAGACGAAGATGATCTGGGCCTGCGCCTGCGCGCCGTGCGCGAACGGGCGGGCCTGTCGCAACGGGCACTTGCGAAACGCTCGGGCGTGCCCAATTCCACGATCTCGCTGATTGAGGCGGGCAAGGTAAACCCCTCTGTAGGGGCACTGAAACGCATCCTCGAAGGGGTGCCCGTGGGCATGTCGGATTTCTTCGCCTTCTCGCCCGAGCCGGAGCGCAAAGTGTTCTACGCCACAGAAGAGTTGACCGAGATCGGCAAGAAGGGATTGTCGCTCAGGCAAGTGGGCAACAGCCTTGTGGGCCGGGCGATGATGATCCTGAAAGAGACCTACCAGCCCGGTGCCGATACGGGCCCGGTTATGTATGCCCATGAGGCCGAGGAGGGCGGGATCGTGGTGAGCGGGCGGGTGGAGATCTGGGTGGGAGACGAGCGCAAGGTGCTGGGTCCGGGGGATGCCTATTACTTCGACAGCCGCCAGCCGCACAGGTTTCGCCAAGTTGGTCCAGAGCCCTGCGAGGTAATCAGCGCCTGCACGCCACCGACATTTTGACGCTCACCCGAGCGAGCCGTGAAAGATTTTTCTGGCGCGGTGGGGTGGGGTGTTTTAAGTAAACCCGAATATAGATTTCGGAAAAGGTGAACATCATGTCCCCACACGCCGCTTTGCCCCCCAATACCTATGACGCAGAACCCATCCCCGAGGCGGCCCGCGCCGCCGTCGAGGCGATGCTCCAATCGGGTGACCTCTTCCGCTACACCGCACCGCAAGACGCGCCTGTAGCCCTGTTGGAGCGGGAATTCGCGGCGATGATGGGCACGCGTTATGCGCTGGCGGTTTCCAGTTGCTCGGCGGCATTGTTCCTGTCGATCAAAGCTTTGGGCCTGCCGCGCGATGCGCGCGTGATGATCCCCGGCTTCACCTTCGCCGCCGTGCCGTCGTCGATCGTGCATGCCGATTGCATCCCGGTTCTGTGCGAAGTGGGCGAGAATTACCGCATTGATCTGGCAGATTTCGAGGCCAAGCTTGACGATGTGCAAGCGGTGATGATCAGCCATATGCGTGGGCATACCTCGGATATGGACGCTATCATGGCGCTTTGCGAGGCGCGCGGCCTGCCTGTGATCGAAGATGCGGCCCATTCGCTTGGGACCGAGTGGCACGGGCGCAAGATCGGCACGATCGGCAAGGTCGGCTGCTTCAGCTTTCAGTCCTACAAGCTGGTCAATGCCGGTGAAGGCGGCATCCTGATCACCGATGACGCGGATCTGGTGGCGCGCGCGGTGATCATGTCGGGTGCGTATGAACATAACTGGGCCAAGCATATGGGCGGCGCGGATGTGGCGCTTGAGGCGGCCTTTGCCACGCATCAGAACATGCTGCCCCTTTATAATCTGCGCTTGAACAATCTCAGCGCAGCAATCATCCGGCCCCAGTTGGCCGAGGTGCCACGGCGCGTGGCCGATGGGCGCGCGAACCATGATTACGTGGCGGGATTGCTGAACCAATGCGCATGGCTCGATGTGCCCGCGTCCCTGCCCGGGGAGCTGCGCGCGCCCGATTCCATTCAGTTCAACCTTGTTGGAATGAGCGACGATGACACGCGTGCCTTTGCGGATGCAGCCGCCGCGCGCGGCGTCAAAGTGCAGGTCTTCGGGCTGAGCCAGGATAATGCGCGGGCGTTCTGGAACTGGAAGTTCCTGCCGGGCGGTATCCCCGAGCTTCCCAAAACGCGCGTGATGCTGCGCGCGGCCTGCGACACCCGCCTGCCCGCGCGCCTGAAACGTGCGGAGCTGGACGTGATTGCGGGGGCCATTCTGGACGCCGTCGCCGAGGTGACCGGACCCCAGCGCGCTTACGGGACCTGAAAAGCACGGCCTGTCAGAGGACCGTCAGGTCCTCGGCCATGAAGGGATGCCGCTCAATTGCGGGGTCCACTATGGCGCTTTGCAGGATGGGTTTGAGCGTGGCCGCCACCTCGGCGGGCATGTCTTGTAGGATGCCCTTGCGCGCCTTCAGGCTGATTGTGCGGCTGAGCGGCGCGCCGGGTAGCGGCAGCACGTCGATCTGATCGGCAAAGCGGCGCGCGCGGCGCAAGGCCAGCGGTGTCAGGATGCTCCAGCCGGTGCCTTGGCCGACCAAAGCGAGGATCGCGTGATAGCTATCGATCTCGAACCGGAACGGGATCGACAGATTTTGCCGCGCAAGATGCGCGGTGAGCATCCGGCCCATGTAGTGCCGCTGCGTATACTGGATGAGCGGCAGGGTCTTGAGCTGCGTCAGAAGATCTGAATTGGGATCAATCTGCCCTTTGGGCGCGGCGACGACAAAGCCCTCGCGCAACAGCGGGTGCACCTCGGTCCAGTCCGCCTCCCCGCCCAACTCTGCCGCCACGATCACATCAAGCGCGCGGGCATCCAACAGATCATAGAGCGTGTGGCTTGCCCCGGTTTCCAGAAGGAACTGACAGGTTTTGAGCCGCCCGGCCATATGGGTCAGGAGTTGCGGAGTCACATCTGCCTCGAAATCCTCGATCATCCCAAGGCGAAAACGCGTGAGCACCGACAGATCCTGCATCGCCATCTCGGCGCGGGCCTGTGCGGCCTCGTTGAGGATGGTCTGCGCGCGGCGGTGCATGATCTCGCCCGCGCGGGTCAGGCGGATGGGGCGGGCGCTGCGCTCCAGCAGGGTCGCGCCAATCGCCGTCTCCAGATTGGTCAGTTGCTGACTGATCGTAGAGGGGCTGGCCCCAAGACGGCGGGCGGCAGCGCTGATAGAGCGCTCGTCGGCGGCGGCCATGAACACTTCGATCCCCCAAAGGGTGATCCGGCCCGGACTGTCGACCATCGCCTACTTGCCCAGCGTGGACAATTTGCGCTGAAGCTCGGCCAGCTGGGCCTTGATCTCATCGAGGTTTTCGTCGGCGGGGCTGGGCTTTTCTGCCGCCTCTTCAGTGGCCTTGGTTGGCGTGATGCCGGGAATGCCCCCCGTCATCGCCTTCATGAAGGCCTCTTGCTGGGCGCGCATCGCCTCCATGCCCGGCATGGCCGACATCGGATTTGCCTTGGTCATGTTGTCGAGCAGCTTGGACTGGCCGTCGCGCAGCATCTCGAAGCTGGCGGCGAGGAATTCCGGCACCACGGACGTGGCTTGGGTCGTGTAGCTGCGCACCAGATCATTGAGCACGTTGGTAGGCAGCACGCTTTCACCGCGGCTTTCATGCTCGGCGATAATCTGTAGGAGGTATTGACGGGTCAGGTCATCGCCGGATTTGAGGTCGATGATCTGCACCTCGCGACCGTCGCGGATGAACTGGCTGATATCTTCCAGCGTGACGTAATCGGAGGTCTCGGTGTTATAAAGACGCCGGCTGGCGTAGCGTTTGATCAGCAGTGGTTTGATGGGGTCAGCCACGGAGGTCCCTCCTCGGAAATGCAGCGGTGCAGCA
>CALGEH010000128.1 GCA_937881735.1 uncultured Shimia sp. | reverse complement strand
GTATTTTAATTGCTTGACTCGCTCTAAAGGCGCGTCGGGTGAATCTTTGCGTCGGAGCGGCCGCATTTTGCGATAATTTTGACAAAATTCACTGTCATGCAGATCGACGATAAGCTAAAGGACCAGTGGGTGGTGCGCGCGTCTGATGAACAGGGGCGCTCTAGCCCGGATTATTCACAATGCGGCGTGAATTGGGTGGCGGGCGTGGTGTAAGCGATTGAGATCGTTTATGTATTTGTTACCAAGCAAACCCATATCCGAACCAACTGAGTTCCTCGCCCGCCATGTCCGAAGATATCCCTATTCTCCCCGGCCTGTCACCTGTTTGCGGGCTTGATATTCACGCCAGATTTGATGGCGGAACGATGTCGTCCAATGGCGGCGCGCTCCTGTTGCGTGAGGCGGCGCGGTGTTTCGAGTTTGGCGAGATGCTCGGCTCGTGCATCCCAGATGAGCGGGATCCTTCGAAGGTGATCCACAGCTACCCTTCGATGATCGACGCCCGTGTTGTAGCGATCGCCTGCGGCCATGAGGACTGCGACGACCACGATGTGATGCGCCATGAACCGATGCTGAAGATGTTCTGCGGTAAGACGCCAGACGGCACGGTTGGCCTCGCTTCCCAGCCAACACTCTCACGTCTTGAGAACACGGTCAGCTGGCGGGCGCTCGCCCGAATGGGCGTGAAGATGATTGAAGCCTTCTGCGACAGCTTCTCGCGACCGCCCCAGCAGATCGTGCTGGACATCGACGACACAACCGACCTGACCCATGGCGGCCAGCAGCTCAGTCTCTTCAACACCCATGCGGGCGGCTACTGCTTCCAACCTATTCTGATTTTTGAGGCCGCTACCCAGAAGCCTGTCGCCGCCATTCTGCGCGGTGGCAAGCGCCCCTCCGGCCAGGAAGCCGCGAGCGTCATCCGTCATGTCGTTCGCCAGATCCGTTCTCATTGGCCTCGCGTCACAATCACCGTTCGGGGCGATGCACATTACGGGACGCCGGAGGTGATGGATGTGCTGGAGGATATGAACTGCCTCTACATCTTCGGCCTCTCAGGCAACAAACGTCTCGCCCAAATCAGCGCGCCTTGGCGCGATGACGTCGCAACACGGCGGGCCGTGAATGATAAAGACAAAGTCCGGCGCTTCTTCCAGACGAACTACGGCGCCAAGAGCTGGCGGCGCGACCGCCGCGTCATCGCGCGGGTCGAGGCGACCCTCCTCGGATCGGATGTCCGCTTCATCGTCACCAACATCACGGAAGCAAGGGCGAAGCACCTCTACGAGAAGGTCTACTGCGCCCGTGGGCGGATGGAAAACCTTATCAAGGAACACAAGCTCTATCTGAAGTCGGACCGGACATCTTGCCATCGATGGGAGGCCAACCAGTTCCGGCTTTTCCTACACACGGCGGCCTACTGGCTCATGCTTCGCCTGCGAAACGCAGCGCCGAAGAAGTCTCAGTGGCGCAGCGCCACCTTCGAGACCATACGCAATACTTTCATCAAGATCGCCGCCCGCGTCCAGCAGATGAAGACCCGCATCCGCGTATCCTTCCCGACCGCGACCCCAAACGTCCCCGTCATCAACGTCATGTTGGGGAACCTCGCCGCTCAGGCCCCATAGACGTCGCGGCCGTAGTGCCGCGATGAACCCAAAGCCCAGAAATCCAGCGCAGATCAAATCGTCCTGACCTTGAAACCGCTTCAGGCGGCAAATTCGCCGTGGAAAATGCGCAACGCCCAGCGGTCATGAATAATTGAGGCTAAGTTACGAATATTAACCGTTTCCGCCGTCTCGGCGAGAAAGCTGTCTGTCCTTATCATGCACAGGCGCCGGGTG
>CALGEH010000127.1 GCA_937881735.1 uncultured Shimia sp. | reverse complement strand
CGCGCATGAAAACCACCCGCGCGCCTTCCAGGACCTGGTCGAATTTCCGGCCCTTCTTGATCTGAGCCGCATGTGCGGTCATCGGTTGCCTCCCGTTTGGGCCGCCTTAGCTTACTCCCCCGCGCCGCTGCCCGGCAACCCGCCGCGATGGTAATTCTCACCACGGAGCGAAAGCTGTGGGCGCGCAGCCCGACCTGAGAGACCGCGCCGATATTCCCCGTTTCGCCCCTCGCCCCGCGCTGCTACACCAAGGGCGTCAAACCCTTCCAAAGACGGAGCCACACCATGCAAACCCTATCCGAGAATATCTGCTTCGGCGGCGTGCAAGGCGTCTACACTCACCGCTCCAAAGCGTGCCAGACCGATATGACGTTTGGACTTTTCCTGCCAGAAGAAGCCAAGCTCGGCCCGGTCCCGGTGCTTTGGTATCTGTCGGGCCTGACCTGCACCCATGAGAATGCCATGACCAAGGCGGGCGCGCAGGGTTGGGCCGCCGAGCAGGGCATCGCGCTGGTCTTTCCCGACACCTCCCCGCGCGGCGAAGGTGTGGCCAATGACGAGGCTTTTGATCTGGGTCAGGGTGCAGGGTTCTATGTGGACGCGACGCAAGAGCCATGGTCCGAGCATTTCAACATGTGGAGCTATGTCTCCGAAGAGCTGCCCGCCCTCATCGCGGCCAATTTCGCGGTCGATATGGACCGCCAAGGCATCACTGGCCACTCGATGGGTGGGCATGGCGCGCTGACGCTTGCCATGGGTCTGCCCGGGCGGTTCGCCTCCGTCTCCGCCTTCTCGCCCATCTGCAACCCCACCGCCTCTGATTGGGGCCGCAAACAGCTCACCGCCTATCTCGGCGCGGATGAAGCCACATGGGCCGAACATGACGCGAGCCTGCTAATGGAGAGGCAGGGCTTTGACGGCCCCATGCTTATCGACACGGGCACGAGCGATCAGTTCCTTCAGCTTTTGCGCCCCGAAACGCTCGCCATGGCCGCTGCAACACGCCGCCAGCAAGGCAGCATCCGCATGCAGCCCGGCTATGATCACAGCTATTTCTTCGTCCAGAGCTTCATGGAAGATCACATCGCCTTCCACGCCGAAGCCCTCTACGGGGTCTGACGCGCGTGAGCCATTATGACCTGATCATCATCGGCTCAGGCCCCTCTGGCCGCTCGGCTGCCATTCAGGCAGGAAAGCTGGGCCGCCGCGTGCTGGTAGTCGACCGCAAGGACCGTTTGGGCGGTGTCTCGGTGCATACCGGGACGATCCCTTCCAAGACCCTGCGCGAGACCGTTCTGAACCTCTCGGGCTGGCGCGAAAGGAGCTTTTACGGACGCTCCTACCGAGTGAAAGAGGATATTGACGCGGGCGATCTGAAAGCGCGGCTGCACAAGACGCTCGACTATGAGGTCGACGTGCTGGAGCATCAATTCAACCGCAACCACGTGGCCACCTTGCACGGTATGGCGAGCTTCACCAGCGCCCATGAGATCGACGTGGCAACCGAGGCGGGCGATGTTACGAAAGTGAGCGCGGACAAGTTCCTGATCTCTACTGGCACCAAAACCTATCGCCCGGATACCGTGCCCTTCAATGGCCGCACCATCGTGGACAGTGACGAGTTTCTTGAGCTTGGCAAGATTCCCCGCAGCCTCACTGTCGTGGGCGCAGGTGTGATCGGGGTGGAATACGCCACCATGTTCTCGGCTCTCGACGTGCGAGTCACTCTGATTGAACCACGCGAGACCTTTTTGGATTTCATCGACAAAACCCTCATTCAGGATTTCACCCATCAGATCCGCGAAAACGGTGTGGACCTGCGCCTTGGCTCGGCCATTGAGGGGATCGAGGATGCGGACGGGCATGTCGAGGTCAGCCTCGCGAATGGACGCCATGTGCGCAGCGAAATGTTGCTTTTTGCTGCTGGGCGGATGGGAGCCACAGACCGTTTGACGCTTGATAAGGCGGGGCTGAAAACGGACCATCGCGGGCGGATAGGGGTAGACCGCAAAACCTATCAGACCACAAAGCCGCATATCTATGCTGCAGGCGACGTAATCGGCCATCCCAGCCTCGCGTCCACGTCGGTGCAACAGGGGCGCATCGCCGCCTGTCATGCGCTGGGTGTGCCGACATTGCCCGAAAGCCCGTGGTTTCCCTATGGCATCTACTCCGTCC
The DNA here is from genome assembly GCA_937881735.1 of uncultured Shimia sp. Classification (GTDB taxonomy): domain Bacteria; phylum Pseudomonadota; class Alphaproteobacteria; order Rhodobacterales; family Rhodobacteraceae; genus Roseovarius. The sequence continues at coordinate 18,176 of CALGEH010000127.1, read as the reverse complement.
CCGAGATCAGCACCTGCGGCATGTCCGAAGAGCAGATGCAGGAGCGCGGCATCCCCTACGAGGTCGGCGTCGCGCGCTTTCGTGAGACAAGCCGGGGCCATATCATGGGGTTGGAGCACGGGATGCTGAAGATGCTGTTTTCGCTCAAGACACGCCGGGTGCTGGGCGTGCAGATCGTGGGAGAAGGGGCGACCGAGCTTATCCATATCGCCCAGGCCGTGCTGAACCTCAAAGGCACGGTGGATTACTTCGTGCAGAACACGTTCAACTACCCCACCCTCGCCGAGGCCTACAAGATCGCTGGTCTCGATGCGTTTAACAGGATGCCTATCCCTCAGGAATACAAGGTCAAACGCCCCAGCGAGGCGGCCGAATGAGCATCTATGTCGACGCAGATGCCTGCCCCGTCAAGGCCGAGGTCGAGAAGGTCGGCACCCGCCACAAGGTGCAGATTTACGTGGTCTCTAACGGTGGCCTGCGCCCCTCGCAGAACCCTCTGGTAGACACTGTGATTGTCCCTGACGGGCCGGACGTCGCCGATATGTGGATCGCCGATCGCGCGGGTCCGGGCGACGTGGTTATCACCGGGGATATCCCGCTGGCTGCCAAATGCGTGGAGGCGGGCGCGCAGGTGCTCAAGCACAATGGCGAGGCGCTGACGGGGGCAAATATCGGCAATGTGCTGGCCACCCGTGACCTCATGACGGATCTGCGCGCCGCTGATCCGTTCCGCATGGGCGGCGGCAAGGGGTTTACAAAGGCCGACCGCTCGCGCTTTCTGGACGCTCTGGAACGGGCGCTGCGTATCGCCGCCCGCTGAGACGCCGGGAGCGCACTGACCCTATCATGTCCGCAGCGGAGATCAAACGTAACAACCTCATCGGGGCGCTCTGCGCGCTTTGCTCAATGGTGTGTTTTTCGTTCAACGACATGGGTATCAAATTCCTCAGCGGAAGCTACGCGCTGCATCAGGTCGTGTTCCTGCGCACCCTCGTCGGCATCACGTTTTTCCTCTTCTTTATCATGCCCTTCTTCGGTGGGGTCGGCCTCATTCGCACCAAGCGGCTCAAGGTGCATCTCTTGCGCGGTTGCTTTGTGGTCTTTGCCAATATGAGCCTCTTTCTCGGCCTGGCCGCCCTGCCCATCGCGGACGCTGTCGCAATCTTCTTCGTCTCGCCCCTGCTTATCGCGGTACTGTCTGTCTTCGTGCTGGGAGAGGTGGTCGGCCCCCGCCGCTGGATCGCGATTGCCATCGGCTTTGTTGGCGTCATCATCATCGTGCAGCCCGGCACATCCGCGTTTCAAATCGCCTCTCTGCTGCCGGCCTTCGCAGCCCTTCTCTATGGCTCCATGCACATGCTGACCCGCAAAATACGCGGCACGGAAAGTGCAGCGACAATGACGTTCTATATTCTCTTCACATTTCTCATCGCCTCTGCCGCGTTTGGTCTCGCCTTGGGCCATGGTGGGTTCGAGCGCGGCGCGCATCCGTCGCTTTCGTTTCTGTTGCGCGCATGGGCGCCAGTGGCACCCGCCGATATCTCGATCATCATCTTGCTGGGGGTTACAGGGGTCATGGGCGGGATGCTCGTCAGTCAGGCCTATCGTCTGGCCGAGGCCGCTTTCGCCGCACCGTTCGAATATGTCGCCATGCCTCTTGCGATCATGTGGGGCGTCACGGTGTTCGGCACATGGCCCACGGCCAACGCCTGGGCTGGGATCGCCCTGATCCTGGCCTCCGGGCTCTATCTGGTGTGGCGCGAGACGGCACAAGACAAGACACCCAAATCGCCCCAACCCCCGAGGTAACGCATGATCCAAGCCGTCGTCTTCGATATTGGAAACGTACTGATCGAGTGGCAACCCGAGCGCTATTTTGACAGCATTGTGGGCGAGGGACGCCGCCGCGCGCTGTTTGCCGAGGTCGATATCCACGCGATGATGGACCGGATCGACGCAGGGGCGGGCTTTGCCGAGGAGGTTGTGCGCACCTCCCGGATGCACCCCGGCTTCGCGGCGGAGATCCTACATTTCCGCGATCACTGGACCGATATGGCACAGCCCGAAATTCCGCATTCCGTGCGCCTGCTTAACGCGCTCAAGACAGCCCGAGTGCCCGTCTTCGCCCTGTCCAATTTCGGCGCCAACAACTTTCCGCTCAGCGTGGCACAGTTCCCTTTCCTGAGCCTTTTCGACCGTAGCTATATCTCGGGTGCGATGGGCATGAAAAAGCCGGATGCCGCCATCTATGCCGCAGTCGAAGCCGATTGCGCCCTTCCACCAGAGGCGCTTCTCTTCACCGATGACCGGGCCGAAAACATCGCCGCCGCCGCCGCCCGCGGGTGGGCCACGCATCTCTTTGAAACCCCCGAAGGCTTTGCGCAAACTCTTGTCGCACGTGGCCTTTTGCCTGAGGAGGACGCGCAATGACCGTCACCATCATCCCCTTTGCCGAGGGCGAGGCCAAACTTGACTGGCTGGCGCTTTGCGCGGCTTTTGAGCGGGGCCACACCCTGCCCAAGGCCGAGATTGCCGATACGTTTCTCTATCGCGGCGATGACACGTTACTGAACCGCTCAGCCTGGATCGACGGCGTCGGGCTGGCCGTCAAATGTGCCACCGTTTTTCCCGGTAATCCGGCGCATGGCGCGCCGATGATCAATGGCGCGGTGAGCCTTTTTGACGATGCGCGCGGAACGCTCGCGGCGATCATCGACTTTCACCTCGTGACCAAATGGAAAACTGCAGGCGACAGCCTTTTTGCCGCCCGCCGCCTTGCCCGCAAGGACAGCCGCAAGATCCTCATCGTCGGTGCAGGCACGGTGGGGCGCAATCTCTGGCAGGCCTACCGTGCGGGCTTCCCAGACACCCAGTTTACCGTCTGGAACCGCACCCGCACCAACGCCGAGGCGATGGCCGCGGACTGCCCCGGCATGATCGTCGCGGGTGATCTGGAAGCCGCCGTAAGTGCCGCCGACATCATCACCTCCGCCACGATGAGCACCGAGCCACTGATCCGCGGTGACTGGTTGCGCCCAGGCCAGCATGTGGATCTCATCGGCGCCTATCGCCCCGATATGCGCGAGGTAGACGATACCGCCCTCACGCGCGCCCGCGTCTTCGTCGACAGTTTCGACACCACCCTGGGCCATATCGGCGAGATCAAGATACCCCTTGAGACGGGCGCGATCGCGCGCAGTCATATCCTTGCCGATTATTATCAGGGCGATTTCACCCGGCAGAGCGATGACGAGATAACGCTTTTCAAAAACGGCGGCGGCGCGCATCTGGATCTGATGACCTCGCGCTACATCCTCGACGCATGGCAGGCGGTGTGATCTGGCCGCTGGCCCTCCTCGGTGTGGCGGCACTGGCCCCTTTCGCCCGCGAGGCGCTTCGCCCAGGTCCGCGCCTCAATGACGCCCCTGGCCAGATCGCCAAGCTCTCACAAGGCCGCACGCACTACCAATGGCTGGGGGCAAAAACCGGCCCGGTTGCGGTCTGTGTCCACGGCCTCACCACGCCCAGCTTCGTCTGGGGCCCGGTGGCCCACGCACTGGGGGAAATGGGGTTTCGCGTGCTGGTCTATGACCTCTATGGGCGCGGATATTCCAGCGCCCCGCGCGGCCTGCAAGACAGCGCGTTTTTCACACGGCAGCTCTCCGATCTTCTGGCTCATGAAGAAATTACCGAGGATATCACCCTTCTGGGTTACTCCATGGGCGGTGTAATCGTCCCCGCCTACGGCGCTGAAAACATAAGCAAACTGCGCCAGATCGTCCTCATTGCCCCGGCGGGTATCGGTCATGATCTGGGCCCTGCCGGGCGGCTGATGGCCCAAACCGGGCTCTTGGGAAGCTGGGCGATGCATGCCGTTTATGGCCGCTCATTGACGCGCGCACTCGAAGACGAGCGTCACCAGCCCAGCGCGGTGCCAAACATCACCGATCTGCAACTGGCACAGCTTCGTAGACGCAGCTTTCGCAGCGCGGTCCTGTCGTCCCTGCGCGGAATTCTGGAGGAGCACTTCGAGGATCGCCACCGCGCAATCGCCACCCATGGCCTGCCGCTGCTGGCCCTCTGGGGTGCCGAGGATCCGATCATCCCGCTTGCCGGCAAAGACACGCTCACCGGTTGGAACGCCTCGGCAGAGCACACGGTCGTTCCCGGCGCAGGTCACAACCTGCCCTTCGCCAACACCGATGCAGTCACCGCCGCACTCAAGCGTTTCTTGATCCGCTAATCCCGCTTGCGCGCGTCGCCAATACCCTGGCGGTCACACAAAAGCGCCAGATTCTCCTCCATCTCACCCAACCGCGCGATCACATCGTCGCGGTAGGCATCGGTGGAGGCAATAGCTTCGGCCTGATGCGCATCCTGCATTGAGTTCACGATGAGACCGACCAGAAGATTCACCACCGCAAAGGTCGTGATCATAATGAACGGTAAGAAAAATGCCCACGCCCATGGGAAGGTTTCCATCACCGGGCGCACGATCCCCATGGACCAGCTTTCCAGCGTCATGATCTGGAAAAGCGTATAGCCAGACTGACCCAATGTGCCAAACCACTGCGGAAAATCCGCCGCGAAAAGCTTCGTGGCAATCACAGCGCCAATGTAGAAAATGATCGCCATCAGCACGAAGACGGAGCCCATACCTGGAAGTGCTGTCACAAACCCCTCAACCACCCGTCGCAGGCTGGGGGCCACCGAAATCACCCGCAAAACCCGCAAGATTCTGAGCGCCCGCAGCGCCGAGAAGCCCTCGCCCACAGGCGCCAGCGAGATGCCCACAATGATCAGATCGAAGATGCTCCAGCCATCGCGGAAAAACCGCCCCCCCGCGCAAAAAGCTTCAGCGCAATCTCAGCCACGAAAAACGCAAGACACGCCCGGTCAATCGCAAGGATCAAGTCGCCATAATCGGCCATCAGCCCCTTGGACGTCTCCATGCCCAGAATAATGGCGTTGAAGATGATCACGCCAATGATCACCTGCCGCACCCGCGAGCGCTCCAGAAATTCGTCGATCCGCGCCCGAAACTCCGTCATGCCGCCCCCATATGCCAATCTTCCGCAATATGCGGTGCCACTTGCCCACATACAAGCGGGCCCAGACCATTCCGGACCCGCTCTTCTTCTGGCCAAAAATATCCCGGGGGAATGTTGAAAGTTGCTTAAATTTTGAACATTGGGGGCAGCGCCCCCTCAGCCCCGGAAAATCCAGCGCGCCGAAGGCGCTCCGCTTGGTCAAGCCCCGGATCAGGTGCCGCTTGCGATCATCTCGGATTGCTTCACGATCACCTCTGCCTGCTTGATGCTGGCGATATCCACGAGGCGGCCCTTGTAGACGGTCGCGCCCTCGCCATTGGCCTTGGCCGTCTCCATCGCCGCCAGAATCTCGCGGGCCTCTGCAACAGCCGCCTCGGAGGGGGTGAACACCTCGTTGGACAGCGCGATCTGCTTGGGGTGGATTGCCCATTTGCCCACCATCCCCAGCGTGGCCGAGCGGCGTGCCTGCGCGCGGAACCCTTCGTCATCGGAGAAATCGCCGAACGGGCCGTCAACAGGCAGCAGCCCATGCGTTCGGCAGGCCGCCACAATCGCGGTCTGTGCCCAGTGCCAGGGGTCCGACCAATGCTTCACGCCCTCGCGGATCATGTAATAATTCTCCTGCGTGCCGCCGATCCCCGTCGTGGCCATCCCCATGGAGGCCGCGAAATCCGCAGCCCCAAGGCTCATCGCCTGCAGGCGTGGGCTTGCCGCTGCGATTTCTTCCACATGGCTGATGCCTGCCGCGCTTTCAATGATCACCTCAAAGCTGATCGGCTTGGTGCGCCCCATCGCACGCTCCACCGCCGTCACGAGCGCGTCCACCGCATACACATCCGCCGCACAGCCCACTTTGGGGATCATGATCTGATCCAGCCGGTCGCCACCCTTCTCCAAAAGTTCCACCACATCGCGATACCACCAGCCACTGTCCAAGCCATTGATCCGCACGCTGAGATATTTGTTGCCCCAATCAACCGTATTGATCGCCTCGATCGTCTGCGCGCGGGCCAGATCCTTGTCCGTCGGCGCGACCGAATCTTCCAGATCGATGTTGATCACATCCGCTGCACTTCCCGCCATTTTCTCAAACAATTTGGCGTTCGATCCTGGCCCGAAAAGCTGGCAACGGTTGGGGCGGGCGGGGGCGGATGGCTGGAGGCGGAAGCTCATGTTTTATGGCCTTTCAAGTGAAGAAACAACAAATGCGTTGGATCGTGAGCTATTAAATTGCGCCCCTGCGCGCAAGGTGATTGTGCAGGTGCAGCAAGCCCGATCATATGGCCGCATTGCAGCGGCCAATTTCGGCAGGAGACATCCTCAACAACCGGCCCCTGACGCTCCATCGGACCCTGACCCTGACAGATTTCTCACAAACCAGCGCACACCCGGACGATGGGCTGGCACTTCAGGCTCGCGGTCCAAACCTGCGCAAAGCCTATGTCGGGCTGGGCTTTGCACCGGACGTGCCGTCTTTGTCCGATGCCGAGGTTTTCAAGCTGCATTGCGCCGCGCAAATATCCCTTAACTGTTATCGCAAGCTTACGCTCAAAGGTCCCAGCGTCCCCACACCTCTCCCAACGCGAGCGCGCATTTTTGAACAGGATCGCGCACGACAAAAGCAATTCCGCGAGCGCGACCGCAGCGCAAAAATTAAGCAGGCCTCAGGGCGCGACAGATGAGACAGAAGCACCTACCCATGCAGCGCGACTCCTCGGGTGAAGTTTCCGCTGAATAATGTGCCAGCTTCGACGTAATCTTGCGCACCTGACCGCTCGGGCGGCGGATTCAACATGAAATTACGCATAGTTCGGTCCAAACTGCCCTTCGTGATAAGTAGCCACAAGGCGGTGATTCTGTGCGCCCAGAGCGAATTCGGGCGGTATCACCATGAGGACAAACCGGGGGACATAGGCCATGATCGAGACACCATATCTACTTTTTCTGGGCGACGCGCCCGACATGCTGGCCGCCAAAGTGGCCATTGGCATCCGCGACTGGCGGCCGGAAAATGCCCTGGGACAGCTGAGCCTGCCCGGCTGTGGGGCCGACCTGGGCCTTAGGGAAATGACGCTGGAAGAGGCCAAGGCCGCCGGGGTGAAAACCCTTGTGATCGGCGTGGCCAATCGTGGCGGGTTGATCAGTGCGGCGTGGAAAGAGGTGCTGATCAAAGCGCTGGAGATGGGATTTGATCTGGCCTCGGGCCTGCACAACCTTCTGCGCGACGAGGGCGATCTTGTCGCCGCAGCCCAGACCTATGGCGGCACCTTGCATGATGTGCGCGTGCCCACCGATGGCTATCCCATCGCCAATGGCGTGAAACGCAGCGGCAAACGTTGCCTTGCCGTGGGCACGGATTGCTCGGTCGGTAAAATGTATACGGCCATGCAGATGGAGCGCGATATGACCGCGCGCGGGATGAAGGCCACGTTTCGCGCCACAGGACAAACCGGCATTCTGATCACAGGGCACGGCGTGCCCTTGGATGCGGTGGTCGCCGATTTCATGGCTGGCTCGGTCGAGTATCTGACACCAGATAATGACGCCGATCACTGGGACATGATCGAGGGGCAAGGCAGCCTGTTCCATGTCAGTTATTCAGGCGTGACCATGGCGCTGATCCATGGCGGGCAGCCCGATGCGCTGATCCTTTGCCACGAGCCGACGCGCAGCCATATGCGCGGCTTGCCCGGTTACACTCTGCCCTGTCTGGAGCAGCTGCGCGACACCGCCCTGCCCCTCGCGCAGGTCGCGAACCCGGCCTGCAAAGTGGTGGGCGTGTCGATCAACACGCAGCATATGAGCGAGACGGATGCGCGCGCCTATCTGACCGAGGTGGAAAGTCGCTTGGGGCTTCCCGCGACCGACCCTTACCGGTTTGGATCAGACACGCTCGTGGATGCCCTTGCGGCGATCTAAAACGGTTGCGCCGCTGGCAGGCTGAGACGCCTCCGGCGGGAGTATTTTAACTGAGAAGAAAGCAAGGGAGTAGGCTCATGGAGGTCACCGTCACGCGCGACGTCTTCAAATTGGCGCAGGTTTTCACGATTTCGCGCGGCTCCCGGACCGAAGCGCAGGTGCTCACTGTGCGGGTGCGCGAGGGAGGCCGTGAGGGCTGGGGCGAATGTGTGCCTTATGCGCGCTATGGTGAGACGTTGGAATCGGTGACCGATGAGATCGCGGGTCTGGGTGAAACGCTCACCCGCGCTGCTCTCTATGATCTGCTGCCTGCCGGGGCGGCGCGGAATGCGGTGGATTGTGCGCTCTGGGATCTGGAAGCGAAACGGGTCGGAAAACGGGTTTGGGAACTGGCCAGTCTGGCGAAGCCGGGTCCTGAGATTACGGCCTATACATTGTCTCTGGCAGACCCTGAAGAGATGCGCGCGCAGGCGATGAAACATGCACACCGTCCTCTTTTGAAGATCAAGCTGGGCACGCCGGATGATATGGTGCGGCTGGAGGCCGTACGGGCGGGTGCGCCGCATGCGGAGATTATCGTGGATGCCAATGAGGGGTGGTCGGCGGAGGTTTACGCCGATCTTGCGCCGCATCTTGTGCGTCTTGGGGTGACTTTGGTGGAGCAGCCATTGCCCGCGGGTGAGGATGATGCTCTCCTGGGGATGGAGCGGCCTGTGCCCGTTTGCGCCGATGAAAGCTGTCACGATCGTGCGAGCCTTGCCGCGCTCAGGGGTAAATATGATGTGGTGAACATCAAGCTCGATAAGACAGGGGGGCTGACCGAAGCCTTGGCTCTGAGAGATGCGGCGCTGGCCGAGGGCTACAAGGTGATGGTGGGCTGCATGGTCGGCTCTTCCTTGGCGATGGCGCCTGCGACTTTGGTGGCGCAAGGTGCGCTGGTCACCGATCTGGACGGGCCGCTTTTGCTGGCTGAGGACCGCGCCAAACCGTTGATGTTTGACGACGCGGGCGTGCATCCGCCGCAGCCCGCGCTTTGGGGGTAAGGGCCACGTGCCCACAAGAAAGAGGAGATCAACGATGACACGCATTGTCTATCTGAACGGCGACTACCTGCCTGAGCATGAGGCGAAGGTCTCGATCTTTGATCGAGGGTTTCTCATGGCCGATGGGGTCTATGAGGTGACCACGGTTCTGGACGGCAAGCTGATTGATTTCGCGGGCCATGCCAAGCGGCTGGAACGGTCGCTGAGTGAACTGGAAATGGACAAGCCCGCCGGGTTCGATGACCTTTTGGAGATTCACCGAGAGATGGTCCGCCGGAACGGCATCGAGGACGGGCTGATCTATCTTCAGATCACGCGTGGCAGCAACGGGGACCGCGATTTCGCCTATCCTGCGGCGGGCACGCCTGCCACATTGATGCTGTTCACCCAGTCCAAGCCCGGCCTCGCCACCAGCCCCGCCGCGCAACAGGGGATCAAGGTGATCTCCATCCCCGATCAGCGTTGGGGACGGCGTGATATCAAGACGGTGCAGCTTCTCTATCCGTCGATGGGCAAAATGATGGCGAAGAAGGCGGGGTGCGACGATGCGTGGATGATCGAGGACGGGCATGTAACCGAGGGCACGTCCAACAATGCCTATATCGTCAAGAACGGCCGGATCATCACCCGCCATCTGGGCAATGAAATTCTGCACGGCATCACCCGCGCCGCCGTTCTTCGCTTTGCCCGCGAGGCGCAGATGGAGGTCGAGGAGCGCTCCTTTACTCTCGACGAGGCCTTGGCCGCCGATGAGGCGTTCATAACCTCCGCTTCGGCCTTCGTGATGCCCGTGGTGGAGATCGACGGCGTGGCATTGGGATCTGGCGCGCCCGGCCCTGTGGCCAGCCGCCTACGCGAGATTTACATCGAGGAAAGCAGAAAGGTGGCCATTTAGTGGATCAATCCTACAGCGGCAAACATGTGATCATTATCGGGGCGGGCATGGCCGGCCTCGCGGCAGGGCATGCCATCGCGCAAGCAGGCGGGAAAGTGACCGTTCTGGAAGCGCGAGATCGCATTGGTGGGCGCATCTGGACGGACCGCTCCTTGGGGGCTGCACTTGATCTGGGGGCTGCGTGGATTCACGGACCAAAAGGCAATCCGATCAGCGCATTGGCCGACGACATAGACGCCCCGCGGCACCTGACGGACTGGCTCAACATGACGGGCCATGACGCGGATGGGACCGTCATCGCGCGCAAGGCGTTTCGCAAAGCCTCGGCATCGGTCGAGAAGGCCAATGACCGGATTGAGGACAACGCCCCGCGCAAAATGACCATGGATGTAGCGCTGGATAAATACGCAAGCAAGACGATGCGCGATCCGCTCATGCGCTCTATTCAAGCCGTGATGACCGAGTTTGACGCAGGCGCCGCCCTACCGCAGTTGAGCGCGCAACCCTACAAGGGCATGCGTGAGTTCAAGGGTGAGGATGTGGCGTTTCCTGAAGGGTATGACAGGATTCTGACGCCACTTACCAAAGGTCTCGACATTCGCCTCAGCCATATTGCCACCCATATCGATACATCTGGCGCGGGCGTGCGGGTGGAGACGGATCAGGGCGCGTTCACCGCCGATTACGTGATCTGCACGCTACCCATTGGTGTGTTGCAAGACCGCAAGCTGAGCTTTGAGCCGCCCTTGCCCAAAGGCTTTGACAAAGCGATAGACAGCATCGGTTCTGGTCTGGTGAATAAGGTGGCCCTGAGGTTCAGGAGCGCGTTCTGGGCCAAAGGCTCGGGGCAGTATTGGGCAGGGGGAGATGGTCGCTTTCCGTTTTACTTCAACATCGACGATCTCAACCCCGGCACGCCTATTTTGGTGAACTACCCGTGTGGCGCCCATGCGCTGACCGCTGAGGAGCAACCAGATGCGGAGCTTATCGAGGAAATGATGGTCCCCCTGCGCCGCATCTACGGGGACGCAGCACGAGAGCCTATTGAGGCCAAGATCACCCGCTGGCGCAGCGATCCGTTCGCGCGTGGCAGCTACAGCTTCAACATGCCGGGGACCCGCAGCAAGCATGCGCGAAAGTTTGAAACCGTGGTGAACGACCGCCTCGCCTTCGCAGGGGAGCACACGATCTGGCGCTACCGCGCCACGGTGCATGGCGCCTATATGAGCGGGCTGCGTGCGGCGAAGGCGCTGGTGGCCTAGCCTTTGGTGACGTTCTCATCAAAAGCTTTGGTGAAGGCCTTTTGCTTATCGGCGCCCGCTTCGGTCTGATAATTGGCCTTCCACTCGTCCATGGTCATGCCATAGAAAATCTCGCGCGCTTGCATCTTGTCCATCTCGATGCCGCGCGCATTGGCGGCTTCCTGATACCATCGGCTCAGGCAGTTGCGGCAGAACCCTGTGAGGTTCATCATGTCGATATTCTGCACATCGGTGCGCTTTTCCATCAGGTGGTCGCGCAGCGTGCGAAAGGCGGCGGCCTCAAGCTCAAGTTGCGTCTGGGCGTCGATCTTGTCTGTCATCTCGCAGTCTCCTTTGGCGTTATTCAGGCGGCACGCGTTTTACATAAGCCAGGTCCAGATCGGCGAGGTTCACCGACAGGCTGGTATCATCCGGCAGGGCTTTCTCCATTTGGGCCAGGATCGTCTGGCACAGGTCTGATTTGGTGGCAGCGTCCCGCCCCGGCAAGAGCAAAAGCGTGGCATGGGCGAAACTCTGGCCCGATGTCCCTAGCATATGCAGGTCGCAAGCGGTGCAGCGCAGCTTGAGTGTCTCCGGCTTCGTGATCGCCGGATGTCCGGCCAGCGCGCGGAAAAGTGCGTCCAGAAACGCCGCATCGGGTCTCAAATCGGCGGAATGCTCGATGATGACATGGGGCATGGGGCGTTTTCCTCAGATATGGTCCAAAGCGGCGGTCAGATGGGGGGCAAGGCGGGTGGCCCATGCGGCCTGCGCGTCAGCGTCGGCAATCAGATCATTGCGCAGCTCGATAAGGATGTTGGGCCGCTCGTGCGCGATGGCGTGGCGGGCGATCGCGTCGCCGGGCAGGTGGCCGGTATAGGGCTCATTATCGCCCACACACAGATCGGCCTCTGCGCGCAGGCTGCGCAGCAAGGGCTCGGCCAGACGCCGGTCCGCCGCCGACAAAAGGGCCAGATGCCAAGGCCGAGCTGGGCGCGCGCGCAATTGCTTGGTGAAACTGTGGATCGAGACGATTACCGTATCGTCCCGACGTGCCGCGATCTGCGCAAGGGCGGTGTGATAGGGACGGTGCATCCGGTTGAGCCGCCCTTCCACCTCTGCCGCGTCCACATGCCGGTTGCCCGGAATGATCGTGCCATCATAGAGCTTCATCACCAGCGTGGGGTCATCCTCGCCGCGGTTCGGGTCAATTACAAGACGGCTGAAATTGGAGCCAATGACGGGTGCATCCAGCGCTTTTCCCAACGCCCGCGCGACGCCCGCGGCCCCAATATCATAGGCGATATGACGCGCCATATCAGCCGGGGCTACGCCCAAAGAGCCGCCATTCACGAAAGGTGGCACCAGATTGCTGGCGTGATCGCACGTGATCAGCCACCGCGACCCGCGCGTCTGCCCTTCGATAAAAAAGGGCTCATATGTCATTGCAGCGTCATCTTTCACAGGCCAAGCTCTAGGACGCATCGCCACGCGGTGCAACAAAGCACTGGCGCGTTGTTAGCGATAACTGTAGCACTGGGCACCATACCGACCAACACGACCGACCGCATAGAACAGGACGACACATGAGACGCCATCGCAACGTGAAAATCGTGGCCACACTTGGCCCCGCCTCCGGAACCTACGAGATGATCCGTGCCCTGCACGAGGCGGGCGCAGATGTCTTCCGGCTCAACATGAGCCACGGCGAGCATGACGATATCCGCGAGAAACACCGCATCATCCGGCAGGTCGAGAAAGATCTCGACAGCCCCATCGCCATACTTGCCGACCTGCAAGGACCGAAGCTGCGCGTGGGTGTCTTTGCCAATGGTGAGGAGGATCTGGTACCCGGCGCGCAGTTCCGTCTCGATCTGGACGCGGCGGAGGGCGACAGCACCCGTGTGAACCTGCCCCACCCTGAGATTTTCGAGGCGCTGCGCGAGGGGGCCACCCTTCTGGTCAATGACGGGAAAATCCGTCTGCGTGTGCTTGAGTGCAGCAAGACCCATGCCAATTGCGAAGTGGTCGTGGGCGGCGTGATTTCCAACCGCAAGGGCGTGAACGTGCCCGATGTTGAGCTGCCTTTGGCCGCGCTGTCGGAGAAAGACCGGCGCGATCTGGAGTTTGTTTGCGAGCTTGGCGTGGATTGGCTCGCACTCAGCTTTGTGCAACGCCCCGAGGATGTGACCGAGGCGCGCGCTCTGGCGGCCGGACGGGCCGCGATCCTCAGCAAGATCGAGAAACCCTCGGCCGTGACCCGCTTCAATGGCATCTTGGCAGCATCCGATGGCATCATGGTCGCGCGGGGCGATCTGGGCGTGGAGCTTCCGGTGCAGAACGTGCCACCGATTCAAAAGCGCCTGGTGCGGGCCTGCCGCGCGGCGGCAAAGCCTGTGATCGTGGCCACGCAAATGCTCGAATCGATGATTGAAAGCCCGGTGCCAACCCGCGCCGAAGTCTCTGACGTGGCCACAGCCATCTATGAAGGCGCTGACGCCATCATGCTCTCGGCGGAAAGTGCGGCGGGCAACTATCCGATCGAGGCCGTGACCACGATGGACAATGTCGCCCGCGAGGTGGAGGGCGATCCGACCTATACCCAGATCATCGAGGCATCGCGCACCGCGAGCCGCACCACCGTGGCTTACGGCATCGTCGCCGCCGCACGCGAAATTGCAGAGACCACCGACATCAAGGTTATCTGCTGCTTCACCCAAAGCGGAACAACGGCGCTTTTGACTTCGCGCGAACGGCCCCGCGTGCCGATCATCGCCATGACATCTGAACGTGGCACAGCGCGCCGCCTCGCGCTGAGCTGGGGGATCAATTGCGTGATGACGCCCGAGCTGGACCGCTTCAAGGAAGCGGTGATCAACGCCGCCCGCGCTGCGCGCGCCCAAGGCTACGCCACAACCCTTGACCAGATCGTGGTGACCGCAGGTGTGCCCTTCAACGTGCCAGGCACGACCAATATCCTGCGCGTCGCGCCCTGTCAGGAAAGTTTGATATACGCGACCGATCCGGGTTAAGATCAACGTATCTTAGTTGAGAGGGCCTTGCATGAACTCCGACCTGCTTCTTGTGATCGGCCTTATCCTTGGTGTGTTTTCGGTGCCGTCCATCATTTCGTCACTGTCCGATGGGCGCGCGCCACGGGTGGCGGCCTTCACGTTGATTGCGGCAGGGTCGTTGGTTGTCTACGCCATACAGACCAGACCCGGGGGGTATGAGCTTCAGGATATTCCTGCGGCCTTCGTGCGGGTCTTGGCGATGTTCATCTGAAGCAGGCTTCAGGGGTGCAAAAGCCCGTCGAGTGCCGGATGCTGAAAGCTGCGCCGCACGGTGACCGCGTAGAAACTTTCCTTGATTGCCAGATCGAAGGGCGCTGTTTGCACCGTGCCTGCAGCAATCTCATCGGCCAGAACCACCGAAGGTGCCACCGCAACCCCCACCTGCGCACGCGCCAGAAGACGCACCATCGCCATATCATCCACATCCGCCACGATCTTTGGCGTGACTTTGAGCCGCGCCACAAGGCTGTCGAACCCGGTGCGGATCGGGCTTTCCGTGGGCACGATGAGGGGCTCATGCGCCAGAAGATCGCGCAGACTGTCGTAACCCAGCCGCGCGGGCGGGCCGTGTAGACCCACGGTTTGCTCGGCAACCAGATGCGCGGTGAAGGCCCCACGCGCCGCACTGCTTGGTGGTTCGGTTGTCAGCACGACATCAAGGGTGAGCGAGCGCAACGCCTCCAGAAGCGGCTCAGCATTGCCCGAGCGCAAAATGAAGCTCGCCTCGGGTTGCGCCATCAACGGCTCCAGAAAGCGCAGCTGAAAGTTCCGCGACAGGGTCGAAAGCGCGCCGACCTTGAGAGGCGGCACATCGCTGCCCGCGCCTTGCAAGGTGGCCAGCATCTCATCGCCCGCGGTGAAAATCCGGTCCGCGTAATCCAGCGCGATCTGCCCCACTTCGGTCAGCACAAGTTGCCGCCCAACCCTATCGAACAAAGGCTGGCCCAGCCGGGCCTCCAGCGCGCGAATCTGCGTGGAGAGGGCAGATTGCGACAGGTTCAGCCGCTCGGCCACGCGGGTGAGGTTGCCCTCATGGGCCACCTCGCGAAAATAGCGCAGGTGGTGATAGTTCAGGTGCTGCATCCATGGGCCTCCGATATGTCAGGCGTATGTTAGCGCTCGCCCTACATCTCTTTTATAGAACGCTTTATGAGAAAAGTTATATTTTTTTATCAGCACGCGCCTCCGCCATATCCCTCCAAAGATTTACGCCCAAGGAGTGCGACATGGATATTCTGGCCGACATCTTCTCCACCATCATCTCGCAGTTTCAAAAACCCACATTGGCGTTTCTGATCGGCGGAATGCTGATCGCCGCGATGGGCAGCAAGCTGGAAGTGCCAGACCCGGTCTACAAGTTTGTTGTGATGCTCTTGTTGCTCAAGGTGGGCATGAGTGCTGGTATCTCGGTGCGCGAGGCGAATCTTATGTCGCTGGCGGTGCCAGCCCTCTTTGCGGCATTGGCGGGGATCGCAATCGTACTTTTGGGCACGCAGACCATCGCCCGGCTGCGCGGTGTGTCGCATATGGATGCGATGGCCACGGCGGGACTTTTCGGGGCGGTTTCCGCCTCCACGCTGGCGGCCAGCATGGCGGTTCTGGATTCCGAAGGCATCTCCTATGAGGGCTTCATCGGCGCGCTCTACCCGTTCATGGATATCGCCGCATTGGTCACGGCGATCGTGCTGGCGCGGATGGCCAAGGCCCGGCGCGCCGAGGCCGAGGCGACAACAGGTGGTGCAGCCGTCATGGGCGGCGCGCCCAAGGGCGGGATGAGCGGCGCGGAAATCCGCGGCATTTTCGTCGATACATTCTGCAGCCCCGCGATCTCGGCACTGGTACTGGGCCTTGCGCTCGGTATTTTCGCACGCCCCGAGAGCGTCTATGCCAGCTTCTATGAGCCGCTTTTCCGAGGTCTGTTGTCAATCCTGATGCTGGTCATGGGGATGGAAGCGTGGTCGCGCCTCGCGGAGATGCGCAAAGTCGCTGGCGCCTATATACTCTATGGCCTCACGGCCCCCATCGTGCACGGCATGATCGGCTTTGGCTTTGGTCTTGCTGCGCATCACATCACCGGGTTTTCCGCAGGCGGCGTGGTTTTGATGGCGACGATGGCAGCGTCCAGCTCGGACATCTCCGGCCCGCCAACCATGCGCGGCGCGCTGCCCGAGGCGAACCCATCAACCTATGTGGGCACGTCCACCGGGCTGGGCACACCGGTCGCGATCTTGTCGATCCCGCTCTTCATGGCACTGGCCGATACGATGATCGGGTTTTAAGGCCCGCCGCGCCGGGTTTTACCCTTGCACGGCATGACAATTCGCCCTTGCACGGCGCGGCGTTGATGCCTAAAAGGCGGCTTCACCCGCGCGTCCGGCCAATGTGGCATGCCGAGTCGCGCGCATACGACCGAACCCGAAGAGGAGCCGGAAATGCCCAAGATGAAGACCAAATCAAGCTGTAAAAAGCGATTCAAAGTGACGGCGAGCGGCCGTGTCGTGGCGGCGCAAGCCGGCAAGCAGCACGGCATGATCAAACGCAGCAACAAGTTTCTCCGTAACGCGCGCGGCACCACCACGCTGAGCAAATCAGACGAAGGTATCATCAAACCGATGATGCCTTACGCACGATAAGGGGGATCTGAAATATGGCACGCGTCAAAGGTGGGGTTGTTACCCACGCCCGTCACAAGAAAGTCATCAAGGCCGCCAAAGGTTACTATGGCCGCCGCAAGAACACCTTCAAGGTGGCCGCTCAGGCCGTCGACAAGGCAAACCAATACGCGACCCGCGACCGCAAGAATCGCAAGCGCAACTTCCGCGCCCTGTGGATTCAGCGGATCAACGCCGCCGTGCGCAGCCATGACGAGGCGCTGACCTACAGCCGCTTCATCAACGGCTTGACCCTGGCTGGTGTCGAAGTGGACCGCAAGGTTCTGGCCGATCTGGCCGTGCACGAACCCGAAGCATTTGCGGCGATCGTGGACCAAGCCAAAGGCGCACTGGCAGCTTAATCGCTTCTGCGCTCTGAGATATCAAGACGCCGCTGTGGTTTCGCCCCGGCGGCGTTTTTGTGTTTGGCAAAGGGTTCCGACGGCGCTTAGCCAGCGGCGTGCAGTGCGGCGATGACACGTTGCGCATCAGCTTCGGTCAAATGCGGGCCGATTGGCAGGCTCAGCACCTCGTCCGCGAGGGTTTTGGCGATGGGCAGCGCATTTGCGGGAATGCCCATGCCGGCATAGGCCGCCTGCATATGCGGCAGAATCGGGTAGTGGATCAACGTGCCAATGTCCGCTTGCGCCAGCTGCGCCTGCACCTGCGCCCGCTGGGGCGTGCGGACCACATAAAGGTGCCATGCCGGGTCCGCCCAATCGGGCACGTGCGGCAGTGTGAGGCCCACCCCGCCCAGCGCATCTGTATAGCCCCGCGCGACCTCACGCCGCCGATTGGTCCATTCCTCCAGCGCGTGCAACTTCACGCGCAGCACCGCCGCCTGAATTGGATCAAGACGAGAGTTCACACCCGCTTCCTCATTCACGTATTTCTCGCGCGAGCCGTAGTTGCGCAACAGCGCGATACGTTCGGCCAGATCGGCGCGATTGGTTGTCACAGCCCCTGCATCGCCCAGCGCGCCGAGATTCTTGCCCGGATAAAAGCTCCAGCAGACCACATCGCCATGTGCCCCGATCCGCTTCCCCTTGTAGCGCGCGCCATGCGCCTGTGCGGCGTCCTCGATCACGGCGAACCCATGTGTCTTGGCGAGCGCCAGAATGGGATCCATATCCGCGGGCTGCCCATAAAGATGCACGGGAATAATGGCGCGTGTGCGGGCGGTTATTACGGCCTCGATCCGCGACGGGTCGATGTTATGCGTGGCAGGATCCGGCTCCACCGCAACGGGCGTGGCCCCCACGGCAGATACGGCCAGCCATGTTGCGATATAGGTGTTGGACG
>CALGEH010000126.1 GCA_937881735.1 uncultured Shimia sp. | reverse complement strand
AAGATACGACAAAACCGATTGCAGTTATGCAGCGTGTTGGAACCTCGTAGCAGCATTCATAGCCTCAAGATGATTGTCCACAGGCCCTAAGAAGAAGCGCAAGATTTTATTAACCTTAATCGGGTTTTCTAGCCACGCGGAACAGGCTGGAGAGCCGATGGCCGTCTGAGGAGAAGGCGCATCCTGCTTGCCGGCGTGAGGGTCAGTGGCCCAGTCCGGAGGCGGGATGCCCACTTTGGCTTTCTTCTTAGGTCAAATACTCAAAATCTGAATCCGGTCAAAGCGAGCAGCTTCTCAATCGACGCGGCGCACCATCAGCTGGTTGCCCTCATGACGGGTCTCCAGCACTTTCAGCGCCTTGATCAGATCGCTCAGCTTCTTGTGGCCGTAGCTGCGCGTGTCAAAATCGGGCGTAGCGGTAGTGATCTGCTGACCAAGCTGACCTAGCGAATACCAATCGCTGTCCTGATCAAGGCTATCCATCGCCTTGAAGAGCAGGTCACGCGCCTCGTTGAGATTCTTGCCCGTAGCCTGAGGCGCTATCCCTTCCGGCGCGCCACCGAGGTTTTCGAGATAGATAAACCGTTTGCATGCTTTGCGGAACGCGTCGGGCGTTTTGCGCGCACCGATGCCGAACACGTCCAGCCCCTGTTCGCGGATGCGGCTCGCCAGACGGGTGAAATCGCTATCGGAGGAGACGAGGACGAACCCGTCGAAGCGATTTGAGTGCATCAGGTCCATCGCGTCGATCACCAGTGCGATGTCGCTGGCGTTCTTGCCAACCGTGTTGGCGGGCTGGTGATGCGGGACAAGGCCAAACTCGGCCTGCACCTTGCTCCACCCGTTCATCTGCGATGACGAGAAGTCGCCATAGCAGCGGCGCACAGAGGCCTCGCCCATGCCTGCGATCTCGTCAAAGATCGCCTGAGCCCATTTGGGCGAGGTGTTGTCGGCGTCGATCAGAACGGCGAGCAAGGGTGTCTGGTTGGGCATGATGAACTCCTTCTGCTCTGTCTTGCCCGAAAACCGCGCCCGGCGAAAGCAGATCGACGCGATGCAGGCTCAGCCTTTCGGCAGCGCGTCGAAATCGGCCGCGCTGTGGCGCTCTGGCAGTTGCATGTCCGGCTCACCCCAACTGCGGTTGACCTTGCGGCCACGCTGCACGGCGGGGCGTGCGTCAATCAGCTTGGCCCAGCGCATTACATGCCTGTAGCTTTCCACATCGAGGAAGGTCGCGGCATCGTAGAGCCGTCCGAGCACCAGCTGCCCATACCATGGCCAGATCGCCATATCAGCAATCGTGTAGTCCTCGCCCGCGATATAGGTCCGCGTGGCCAGCTCCCGGTCCAGCACATCGAGCTGGCGTTTTGTCTCCATCGCGAAGCGGTCGATCGGATATTGGAATTTCTCGGGCGCATAGGCGTAGAAATGGCCGAAACCGCCACCAAGATAGGGCGCGCTGCCCATTTGCCAGAAGAGCCAGTTCAGCACTTCGGCGCGCGCGGCACCCTCTTTGGGCAGGAAAATATCGAACTTCTCGGCCAGATGCATGAGGATCGACGCGCTCTCAAACACGCGAACGGGTTCTTTACCCGAACAATCCAGCAAGGCCGGGATTTTGGAATTAGGGTTAATCTCTACAAAGCCGCTGCCAAACTGATCCCCTTCACCAATATCGATGAGGTAGGCGTCATACTCAGCGGGTTTGCCAGCCTCCAGAGGCTCCTCGAACATCACCGTCACCTTCACCCCGTTGGGCGTGGCGAGCGAGTGGAGTTGATACGGATGATCGCCTGCGGGCAGAGCCTTGTCATGGGTGGCTCCTGCGATGGGACGGTTGGTGGAGGCAAACTTGCCGCCGTTCTTGGCGTCCCATGTCCAGACGTCCGGCGGGGTATATGTATCGGTCATTGCTGTCTCCTTTATGCGTTGCGGCATAGGTAGTCACCGCGCAGAGATGTGCAATGTGCAGCGCCGCACGAGCGATGTGCGCGCGGGGTGGGGGGCCAAGGCAGGCCCCCGACCGATCGGTTCAGAATACGACGACGCTGCGGATGCTTTCGCCGGAATGCATCATGTCGAAGCCTTTGTTGATGTCTTCAAGCTTGAGCGTATGAGTGATCATCGGATCGATCTCGATCTTGCCATCCATATACCAATCGACAATTTTGGGCACATCGGTGCGGCCCGAGGCACCGCCAAACGCCGTCCCGCGCCAAACACGGCCGGTGACAAGCTGGAACGGACGGGTGGAGATTTCCTGCCCCGCGCCCGCCACGCCGATGATCACGCTCTCACCCCAGCCTTTGTGGGCCGATTCGAGCGCTTGGCGCATCACGGTGACATTGCCGGTCGCGTCGAACGTGTAGTCGCCACCCCCGCCGGTCAGCTCGACCAGATGGGCCACGATATCCCCATCGACCTTTTTGGGGTTAACGAAATGGGTCATACCGAAATGCTTGGCCATGACCGCCTTATCATCATTGATGTCGACGCCCACGATCTGATCCGCACCCGCAAGGCGCAGGCCTTGGATCACGTTGAGACCAATTCCGCCAAGGCCAAAGACAATCGCGGTCGAGCCGATCTCGACCTTGGCTGTGTTGATCACAGCGCCAATACCGGTCGTGACACCGCAGCCAATGTAGCAAATTTTGTCGAACGGCGCGTCCTTGCGGACCTTGGCCAGCGCAATCTCGGGCAGGACGGTGTGATTGGCGAAGGTCGAACAGCCCATGTAATGCAGGATCGGAGTGCCATCGAGCATGGAAAACCGGCTGGTCCCGTCAGGCATCACGCCCGCGCCTTGGGTCGTGCGGATTTTCTGGCAGAGGTTCGTCTTGGGGTTAAGGCAATACTCACACTCACGGCACTCGGGCGTGTAGAGCGGGATCACGTGATCACCTACCTCAAGCGAGGTCACGCCCGGGCCAACCTCGACCACCACGCCCGCGCCCTCATGGCCCAGAATGGCCGGGAACGCCCCCTCTGGATCCGCACCGGACAGCGTGAAATCATCGGTATGGCACAGGCCCGTCGCCTTGATCTCCACCAGAACCTCACCCGCTTTGGGGCCTTCAAGGTTCACCTCCATGATCTCCATCGGTTTGCCGGCTTCCAGTGCCACAGCAGCTCTCGTGCGCATCGCGTGTCCTCTCAGGTTGTTTGATCCGACTTTGGGCGAAGTTTCGCGCGGTTTCAATAACGCTTGCGACAACGGATTGAATTGCTGCACCTGCTGGGTAACCTCAGTACCTTGTTTAGGAGGCCGGATATGACCCGTTTGATCGCCCTTCCCGCCATCACATTGCTGTTGATGGCCTGCCAACCTGAAGAAACCGCGAGCGAAGATATATGTGGCGTTAAGGGTTTCGCCACCCTTGTTGGCACCGCCGCAAGCGACCATGACTTTACCGACCCCAATCGCCCGCATCGCATCATCCCCCCCAATTCTGCCGTAACGATGGATTACCGCCCAGACCGTTTGAACGTCGATCTGGACCAGGCGGGACAGATCACGCGGTTCTGGTGCGGCTGATTTCGTAGAGGCCAAAAGGGACGCGCCCGGCAGGAAACCACTTGATCCCGGCGCTAAATGCCGCAAGTCTGGGGCATGAGTTTTCAACCCGTGAGCCAGATCAGCAGCCCCGAGACGGTTGCCTTTCATCGCACAGAGCTGGCCGTGGTCCTGTCACTTTACGGACGGATGGTGGCAGCGGGTGAATGGCGGGACTACGGCATTTCGTCGTTGCGGGATCTGGCCGTGTTCTCCATTTTCCGGCGCACGGCCGAGCACCCGCTTTACCGGATCGAGAAACGGCCCAAGCTGCGCGCCAAGCAAGGCCAATATGCTGTGATCGGGATGGACGGGCAAATCCTCAAGCGCGGCAATGACCTCAAACAAGTGCTGAGAGTTTTGGAGCGTAAGCTGATCCGGGCGGTGGATTAGAGCGCGCTGCCCTCCTCGGGCTTGGGTTCTTGCGAAAACGCCGCCACCTCAAGACAGGCCCTTCGCCATCCGAGTGCGGCCATCACACGACCCACAGGCCGTGGCCCGTGCGCTGCACATAGGTGCCGCGAGCCAACACATCGAGCTAAGGGGTCTGGACGATGCCGCGATCGGCGCAGCCCGTCGCGTCCTTGCGGTGCTCATCCGAGACGTTAAGCAGAAGATTGGTCATGATGCGCGTCCTTTTCGGATCATGCCGCCCGCGCTTGGCAGAGATGCAAAACGGCGGGAATGCGCATGCCCTGCGAAGTTTCAAAAAGCGCAAAAGCCTCCGCGATATCCGCTCCAACCTCCGCAATTTCGAGTTTACCCGCTTCCACCGCTGCGATCCGGCTGGCGGCGGGGCCAATCCGCGTGGCCATGGACGCCACCTGCTCCGCATCGCCGGGCGGGGTCAGCATGACCGCGCTGGGTGTGATGCACACATCGCTCAGCCCCGCATCTTGCAACAGGCCCTTTGTATAGACCTCATCCGCAAAGGCCATCGGGCCGGGGGCATGTGGCGCGGGCGGCTCTGACGGGCCGAGATGGCGCGCCGCGATTTGCGCCGGAAGGCGGAACCAGGGGTTGAGATCCACCCCCGCCCAGCAGACAAATGTAACCTGCCCGCCGGGGCGCAAGGCGCGGGCCATATTGGCAAAGGCCGCCACGGGATCGTCAAAGAACATCACCCCGAACCGCGAAATCAGCGCATCGTATTCAGGCGCAAATACATGGGTCTGAGCATCAACGCAGATAAATCCGGTGTTGGGTTGGTCTGCAGCGTGGCGCTCGGCCTCCTCCAGCAAAGTCGCAGAGATATCCGCACCGGTCACGCGGGCACCCGGCCCAACGATGGCGGCGGCGGCACGGCTGCTGGCCCCCGCGCCGCATCCGATATCCAGAACCGATTGACCGGGGCGCAGGGCAGCACCCGCCATCAGCAAGTCCAGAGCGGGGGCGAGCGTGGTGTCCATCACACCCTGAAACTGCACCCATTTGCGCCCACCCTCAGTGCTCCAGAACTCGGCCTGCGCTTGGTTAGGGTCGCTCATCGCTCTGCTGCCATGACGCACAAAAGCTCGAACATGATCGACGCACCCAGAAAGGCCGTACCACCGGAGGGATCAAAGGGCGGTGCGACCTCGACGAGATCTGCGCCAACGATCTGCAACCCGGTCAACCCGCGCACCACCTCCAGCGCCTGAAAGCTGTTTGGTCCACCCACCTCGGGCGTGCCCGTGCCCGGCGCGAAGGTGGGATCGACGAAATCAATGTCATAGGTCACATAGGTCGCCCCCTGCCCCACGATTGCGCGCGCCTCTGCCATCACATCGACTGCACCGCGCGCGTGAAACTCCTCGATATGGATCAGGCGGATGCCATGGGCTGCGGCGAAATCAATATCCTCATCGCCGTAAGTCGTCCCCCGGATGCCGATCTGCACGATGCGTTTGGGATCCAGAAGCCCCTCCTCCACCGCGCGCCGGAAGGGGGTGCCATGGGTATATTTCGTCCCACCAAAATAGCTGTCGTTCAGATCCGTGTGGCTGTCAAAATGCACCATTCCTACCGGGCCATCCGCCGCAACGGCGCGCAAAATAGGCAGCGAACTCAGATGATCCCCGCCAGCGGTCAACGGCACGATGCCGGCGGCGGTGACGGTCTTGTAGAACGCCGTAATGCGGTCCATCGAGTCGTGAATATCGGCAGGGTTTGGCCCAACATCCCCCAGATCGGCACAGGCCCGCGCCTCGAAAGGGCGCATCCCAGAGACGCCGTGCTGCGCGCGGATCATGGTGGAGGCGTCGCGGATCTGGCGCGGTCCGTGCCGCGCGCCGGGGCGGTTGGTCGTTCCACTGTCCCATGGCACGCCGATGAGGCCGATCTGCACCTCGCCAAGACGCGCGTGATCCAAAGGCACATGTGGCAGCCGCATGAAGGTCGGCACACCCGCAAAGCGCGGCAGTTCTGACCCCGAGGGCGGGTGAAAAAAGGGATCGCTCATGGGACAGGCTCCAATCGTTTGCGGGCGGTGATCTCGCCGAATTCACGTGCGCCAATGCGGGCCGTGGCGCCGGCCAATGGCTCAGTCGCGACGCGCATGTGGTGAGCGTTGGCGTGGATCAATGTCTCTGGGTCAAGCATCATGCCGACATGCCCGGCCCAGAAGATCAGATCACCACGTTTGAGCGGCGCATTCTCGGGCAGTTCCAAACCAAGCTGCGCCTCTTGCAGGTCGCTGTCGCGCGGGCAGGTGTGGCCCGCCGCCCAAAGCGCCATCTGGATCAGGCCGGAGCAATCAATCCCCGTGCCGGTGTTGCCACCCCAGAGATAGGGTGTGCCAAGAAAAAGCATGGCAGTGGCGGCAATGTCCGGGAGAGCGTGCTCTGCGGGGATGAGGTGCTGCGCTGCGATGTAACCCTGCGGCGTGTGATGAAACCCGTCGGCCTTGGCGGTGACGGTCACACCGCTCAGAAAGCTAAGCAGCCCCCGCTCAGGCGATTTGAAATCTGGGGCGGAATAGAGATGTGCGCTCCGCTGGCCGATGCGGTGGGTGGGGCGGGGCGCGGCGTCCAGCACCGTCTCAGGCAGGTAGCCCACATAGCCATCCGCCATATCGACACCAAAGGCCCAACCCTCATGCCGCTCCAGCACCCGAAACCCTTGGCCCAGAAGCATCTGCTTGTCGCGCGCGCCACTTGGTGCGCGGCAAAGGTCCACATGCGGCAAAGCGATACGCGCTACGGTGCCGTCAGTATAGGTGGGCGCCACCACGCGTCCCCGCAGGCCGCTCTCGGCGACGCGGGCATTGGCCGCCAGAAAGCGGCGGTCGGTCACAACCCGAGGGCCTTGGGAAACGCCTCCAGCAGCGCGCGCGCAGCCATGCCGACGCCGCCCTTGGGGCGCGCAGGAGCCGCCGTGGGGTTCCAGCCATAGACATCGAAATGCGCATAGCGCGTCCCGGCCGTGAAACGGCGCAGAAAGAGGGCAGCCGTGATGCATCCGGCGAACCCGCCCTTGGGCGCATTGTCCAGATCGGCGATGCCGGGCTCGATCATCGCCTCATAAGGCGCATGAAAGGGCAGCCGCCAAACCGGATCGGCCACGCGCAATGCCGCCTCCTCCAGCGCCGTCACAAATGCGCCGTCATCGGCGAAATAGGGCGCGATATCCTGCCCGACCGCAACCCGCGCCGCCCCTGTCAGCGTGGCCATGGAGATCATCAGATCCGGCGTATCCTCGGCCCCAAGGCTCAGCGCGTCGGCCAGAACCAAGCGTCCTTCGGCGTCGGTATTGGTGATCTCAACCGTCAGTCCATTGCGCGCGGTGATGATGTCGCTCGGGCGCATAGCGCCGGCACTCACCGCGTTTTCCACCGCCGGAATAAGCACCCGCAGCTGCACCGGCAGATCGAGCGCGATGATCATATGCGCAAGGCCCAGCACCGTGGCAGCACCCCCCATATCCTTCTTCATCAGGCCCATCGATGTGTCAGGCTTTAGGTTCAGCCCGCCGGAATCAAAGCAAACCCCCTTACCCACAAGGGTCAGTTTTGGGCCAACCTTGCCCCAGCGCATGTCGATCAGGCGCGGGGCCTCTGCGGCCGAGCGGCCAACGGCATGGATCAGGGGAAAGTTCTTTTGCAACAACTCCGTACCAGTGATGACGGAAATCTCGGCACCATGGCTCTCTGCCAGGTCGCGGCAGGCAGCCTCCAGCGCATCGGGGCCCATATCGGACGCGGGTGTGTTGATGAGATCGCGGATCAATGCCTCCGCCGCCGCGATCACCTCAAGCCGTGCCGCATCCACGCCCTTAGGCGCGATCAGCCGCGCAGACGCCCCCGATTGCGCACGGTAGCGGCCAAAAGCGTAGCCTGACAGAAGCCAGCCCAGCGCCTCTTCATCCGCGCGATCCTCGGGCAACCCGACAAGCGTGTATGTCCCTTCGGGCAAAGCCGCCGCCGCCGCTGCCAGATGAAACCGGCCGCGCACCCGCGCATCTTCGGTCCCATAGCCCGCAAGCGCCATCGCAATCGAGCCTTGCACGCCCGGCACCAGACATGTGGTGCCCAACGCACCAGTAAAGCCCGCACCGCGCACCCAAACCTGAATACTGCTCTCCTGCCCCATCAGCCAATCATCAAGATCGCCCGAGGAGATCACGTGGCAGGGAATGGCAGCGGGATCGGCGGAGGCGAAGGTCAGGCTCATGGCAGGCAGTCCTTTTCAGAAAGCGGCGCAAGGCCGCCAATAATCAAAACTTAGCCTATCCGCCCGGCCCGCACCTGCAAGCCTTCAAATGGACTTATCCTGTAATTCCCAAATCTCGCTCAGGCTCCGCTCACCAATGCGCAGCAGTCGTGCAAGCGTCGCCGCAAGGGCAACGGGATCCCCACGATCCACGCAGGCCACGACATTGGACGCCGCACGCGCAAGGGTCCCCATGCCGATCTGTTCGGAAATCGCGACAAGGCTGCGTGCTGATTTACGCAAATCCGCCTCGCGCCCTTCGCGGTAGCATCGCTCGGTATGCGACAGGCGCACGGCCAGCTCCTCCAACGCGCGGCAAACGACGTCTTCGGCCCCTGCCTCGCCCAGCTGAACGTAAAGCTCCTCAAGACGGTCCGGGTCCAGCCGCACAGTCTCATCCTGCTTCAGCATCGTCACGTGTTCCAAAACTCTCACCCCAAATTCAATTCAACCGCACGGCCAAGCCCCCAGCTTGCACCGCTCACGGGCGGCACCATGCGCCAGCAGCCCTTCCCAAAAGGTTTCCGCCAACGCCATTTCTCTCTCGAATTCTCGGACAATCCAGTCTATTCACCCCGTCCAAGACCGAAAAAACAAGAGGGATACCATGGAGCATATCTCCCCGCTGCCAGCATATCTGGCGCAACGCTATCACGGCTGGAAAGCAACCAGCTATTCCGAGAACAAAAGTTGGTATCGCCATCTGGCCAATGAAGGTCAGCATCCACGCGCGATGATGATCTCCTGCTGCGACAGCCGGGTGCATGTGACGTCGATCTTCGGCGCGGATCAGGGCGAATTCTTTATACACCGCAATATCGCCAATCTGGTCCCCGCGTTCGACGCGAGCGGCGGCCAGCACGGCACATCAGCGGCGGTGGAATATGCCGTGCGTCAGCTTCATGTGGCGCATGTGATCGTCATGGGTCACTCCAATTGCGGTGGCGTAAACGGCTGTGCCGCGATGTGCTCCGGTCATGCGCCCGAGCTTGAGGATAAAGGAAGTTTTGTCGGCCGCTGGATGGATATCCTGCGCCCCGGCGTCGCGCGCGTGGCCCATATCGAGGACCCTGCCAAACGGATGCGCGCATTGGAGCATGAATCGGTGCTGATCTCACTCGACAACCTCATGACCTTCCCCTTCGTCGCCGAACTGGTCGAGGCAGGCGACCTGACACTCCACGGCCTCTGGCTCGATATATCCGAAGGCGTGGTGGAACATTACCTGCCCGCACAAGGCGTTTTCGCCCCGCTGTGACGGGTGGCCCTTCGGGCAGTGTTTCAAAGTGTTTTTGGTGACCCCGGCAGGATTCGAACCTGCAACCTGCCCCTTAGGAGGGGGCTGCTCTATCCAGTTGAGCCACGGGGCCGCCTGCCTTTGAATAGCGCGATATTTGACCCTTGTCATGGGGCCAATCTTAGCGATTGGGCTTGCTAGGGGAGGAATGTTGGCGATAACATTCGGGGCAATCAACTAAGGGATACGTTACTTTGACCCAATCCGACACACGCCCGCTGACACTCCGCGATGTATCCGAAGCCTCGGGCGTGTCCGAGATGACCGT
>CALGEH010000125.1 GCA_937881735.1 uncultured Shimia sp. | reverse complement strand
CGCCATGGCAACGTCCACAGCGCCGATGGCTGGCGGGACGTTCTCGACCCCGTCAGGGTCCGAGACCGGCAGACCAGTCTGCGCCTGATCGCAGCGGCTGTGAAAGCCGGGGTAGAGCCCGATGACCTGCTACAGGCGGTCAAAGCCTATGCCAAGGAAAGCGAGGGCTACTCGCGCAGCAAGGTCTGTTTCTCGGACAACTGGTTCAAGATGCGCCCCGATGGTTCTTTCAGGTGGGAGAAGGGGCTCGCCCAGATCCAGGCCGACTGCGAGAAGGCGCGAGAAGCCGAAGCAAAAGGCCGTGCGAGCCTTGCCGAATGGATCCACGAGCGCCATCCTCTCTGCCGCCACATCACCAACCGGCAGATCGAGGACTTGATCGCATCAAAGATGGTGACGCCTGAGCAAGTGCGCGCGGCGGGGCTGCTGGCGTGATGGTGCAGTTGCTGTCTGTCCACTACGGTCCAATACATTCAATCACGGATATGCGTATAAACGGTGTTGCGAGAGATGCCGAGCTTGCGGGCCGCGAGGGCGACATTGGCGTTGCACTGACGGAACACGCGGTTGATCTCGATGCACTTGGCCTCGCGCACCGCATGGCCCGAGCAGCGCGGGCAGGTCTGGCTGTTCCCCTCTGGCAGCAGCGCGTCGCGGGGCAGCTCCAGATGGCGCTCGACATGTTCCTTGCGAATGACCCCCAAGGGACACTGAACGGCCAACACCCGCAATTGATTGGCCAATTCGTTGAGGTTCTGGCGGCGTTCGAGCACCCGCAGAGCGTCGATCGCGGTGTTCGAGAGCTGATGACCCGATGAGATGTCGTGAAGGATAAAGGCGGCGATTTGGGCAAAATCCGAGCGCTCCGAGAGGACAGGGAGGTGGATATTCATCGCCGTCAACGACGAGAATGCCATTTGGACATGGCGCGGCCAGTTCGGGGAGGCGTCACGGACATCGATCCCGTCCGTCGTGATGATCACCCATTTTGGCCCTTGTTTGAGCTGCGAGAGGCGGTTGACGACCTGCGCCAGTTTCTCCGCCGCCCCGCCGGTGATAAGAGACAGGTTTTCGAGCACCAAAGTACCACCGCTGCGCAGGCTGAATTCCTGACATTCAGGGTCGCCCAAAATGTCAGCCATCAGCCGTTCGGCCTCGCCAAGGGCATTGGCGGTGCGGCAGTCGACCACAATCAACGGGCGGTCCTTGTGTACTTCGTCGTGGACCGTGCGCGATAGGGTCGTGCGGCCAGATCCGGACGCGCCGATGATGGTGAAGGGCGCGCCGACCCGCGCGGAGCGGATGGCCAGTCGCAGGCTGTTGTGCACCTGTTCGTCGCGGTAGATCGGGGCGTCGGGCGCCGATGGCAGGTTGAACACCGCAGGCACCGAGAGGGCGACGGTGCGCTTGGCGCCCGCCGTCCCATTGTGTTTGCGCGTGATCCGGATGCGCGCGAAATAGGCCGCGTTCAGCCAGTCTATCAGGCGCACGACTTCACCCGTTTCCATGGGTTTCATCGCCGCACCGAAGCCACCCTGAAACAGATCGGCAAATTTATTGGCCACGTTCAGGTCCATGCCTTTGAGCAGCTCGCCCGCGTGGCGGTTGACGCCTGTGATGACCCCGTCGCCGTCCAAGCTGATCATGCCGACGCTTTGGGTGGTCAGGTATTCCTCGCGCGGGTGGAATTGAATGATGTTGTCGTCGCGGTGTTCGTCGATAAAGAGGCGGTTCTCGATGTTGGAGGCGGCCAGCGCGACGAGGGCTTGGGTGTGGAATTGGCGCGCGGCGACTTCCGATGAGGCGTCCAGCAGCCCGACAATCTCGCCCTTGCTGTCGAAGATCGGGGTCGAGACACATGAGACCTTGCCGTGGCGCGAAAAGAAGTGCTCGCCGCCCGTCACCATCGCCGTGTGGCCCGTGTGCAGGGCGAGCCCGAGCGCGTTGGTGCCCCGCATATCCTCGCGCCAGATCGAGCCCGTGCGAATGGCGCGGGAGCAATCGGAGCTGCGAAACTCGCTGTCCATAATCGCGTCGAGCACCACGCCCTCGCGGTCGGCAAAAGCGGTCATGTAGTTGGTGCCCGCGATCTGTTTGCTCAGCAATTCCAGCTCGGGGCGCACGATGGAAATCAGGCGCTCGTTCTTCTCTTTGGCCTCGCGCAACTCCTGATAGGACAGCACAGCGTCGATCGGCTCGCCCTTGGGGTCGAGGCCGCTTTGCAAGCAACGATGCCAACTGTCCGCAATGATGTCAGGCACGGCGCCGTGCGAGAAAATGCCCTTGTCCTCGAGCGAGGCACGGGCCCGCATAAATAGTGATTGCACATCGTCCTCCCAAAAGATGGTGCAGCTCCTCACCCTCCAAAAGCACTGCAGGCGTTTGGAAATCAACCCGTGTGTTCAGTTTTTGAACGCCAATTGCCCAAAGCGTTAACGTTTTTGAACAGCCGCCGCCCCGACATTTGCCGCGCCCGCCGTCAGATTGTTCTCGAACACACGAATACCCGTGAATGGAGGACAATATGAAAGCCCAAGTGCTTTACAAGTATGATGATGAACTGACCGCGCCGTCTTGGCTGAGCTATGAGGACGTGCCCGATCCGGTGATTTCCAAGGGCTCCGATGTGATTGTGCGCATCGGCGGGGCAGGCGTGTGCCGCACCGATCTGCATGTGATTGAAGGCGTCTGGCGCCCCCATATGGACCCCAATGGCGACGCGCTTTTGCCGCTGATTTTGGGTCACGAGAACGCAGGCTGGATCGAAGAGATCGGCCCGGAGGTCGAGGGGCTCAAGGTCGGTGATCCCGTCATCGTGCATCCCAAAATCTCCAACGGCACCTGTCTGGCCTGCCGTCGTGGTCAGGACATGCACGGCGAGGGCAGCTTCCCCGGTCTTGACGCGAACGGCGGTTATGCCGAGGCGCTCGTGACCTCCGCGCGCAACATCGTGGCTCTGCCCAAAACCCTGAGCCCCAAGGACGTGGCGCCCTATTCGGATGCGGGTCTGACGGCCTACCGCGCGGCGAAGAAAGCCACGCGCCACCTGATGCCCGGTGAATACTGCGTCATCATCGGTGCGGGCGGTTTGGGCCATATCGCCATTCAGGTCCTGCGCGCCATGTGTGCCGCCGAGATCATCGTCGTCGACACCTCTAACGCATCCCTGCAGCTGGCGCAGGAATGCGGTGCTGACCACCTGATCCGCGCCGATGGCGGCGAGGTCGACGCGGTGTTGTCGCTGACCAAAGGCCACGGCGCCGAGGCGGTTCTGGATTTCGTGGGCGAGAAGGGCACCACGGCCAAGGGCATCGCCATGACCCGCAACGCGGGCAGCTACTACGTCGTCGGCTACGGCGAGGACGTGCAGGTGCCGACCGTCGATCTGGTCATCACCGAGAAAAACATCATCGGCAATCTGGTCGGCACATGGGCCGAGCTGACCGAGCTTATGGAACTGGCGCACCGCGGTTTGGTGAACCTCGAAACCCATGAGTTCAAACTCGAAGACGCCAACGATGCGCTTCGGGCCCTGCACCACGGCAAAATCAAAGGCCGTGCCGTTCTCGTCCCCTGATCGGGGGCGGGCCACACGGGGCCTGGCCC
The DNA here is from genome assembly GCA_937881735.1 of uncultured Shimia sp. Classification (GTDB taxonomy): domain Bacteria; phylum Pseudomonadota; class Alphaproteobacteria; order Rhodobacterales; family Rhodobacteraceae; genus Roseovarius. Next base: position 6,202 of record CALGEH010000125.1, on the reverse strand, counting down.
CGTGACATCTATTCAATTTCTAGGAGGAAAATATGAAACATACATTCACAGGCTCACTGTCCGCAGTGGCGCTGGCGGTTACCGGTGTGCTCGGCGCACCGATGGCGCAGGCGGCGGATTACACATCTTACGGGATCGAGAAAGATCTGCCGGGGACATGCAACTACGCGGCAATCGACGCCAAGGATTACTCGGGCCGCACGCTTGATGTCATCACCCACGCCATCCCCGTGATCGGGGAGCCCACGGCGCTGCACGCGGAGCAATTCGCCGAGCTTACCGGCGCAGAGGTCAACGTCGTTCACGTCCCCTTTGGCGATCTGTTCCAGCGTATCATGATCCCGTTCCAAAGCGGCCAGAACGCCTATGACGTGCTGTTCTATGCCTCGCTGTGGATCGGTGATTTCAACCGTTTCCTCGCCCCCGTGCCTGAGGCCTACAGCGCCTCGAGCGGCATGTCGGACGTCACCGACAGCTTCAAGGGCGTGGCCACATGGAACGGCCAGATGGTGCAATACCCGATGGACGGCGACCGCCACTATCTCAAATACCGCACCGACGTGTTCGAGAACGCAGAGCTTCAGGCAAAGTACCTGGCTGACACCGGCAACGCGCTGAAAATCCCTGAAACATGGGAAGAGTATAACGCCGTTGCGGCCTATTTCTCGGGCTTTGACTGGGACGGTGACGGCGAGGATAACTACGGCTCTGCCGAGGTCTCCAAGCGCGACGACCTGATGTTCTCCGCCTTCATCAGCCGCGCCGCACCCTATGCTAAACACCCCGACGTGAAGGGGGGCTTCTTCTTCGATCTCGACACCATGGAGCCGCTCATCAACACGCCCGGTTTCGTGCGCGGTCTGGAATTGTTCATCGATGCGCAGAAAGCCTTCCCGCCCGGTGGATCGAGCTTCGGTCTGGGCGACGAGATATTCTCCTTCGGGGGCGGTCAAACCCTGATGAGCTACTCGTGGGACGACGCCTTCATTCAGGCGCAGCAGGAAGAAAGCCGCATCCGCAACCAGGTTGCCGCCGCCCCGCTGCCCGGTGCCAAAGAGGTCTGGAATCGCGACACAGGCACATGGGACAGCTTCGAGGCCCCCAACCGCGCGCCCTACATGACATGGGGCTGGTCCTCCGCCGTCTCTGAGATGTCGGATGACAAGGAAATGGCCTTCGACTTCCTGTGCTTCTTCTCCAACGAGGCGAACACGTTCCACGACCTGCAAATCGGTCGTTTCGGTGTGAACCCCTACCGCGACAGCCATTTCGACACCACCTTCTGGCAGGGTCTGGGTTGGGAGGCCAACGTGGCTGACAGCTATGTCGAAACCCTCTCGGGCATGGAGCAAAGCACCAACCGCGTCTACGACCTGCGTGTTCCGGGCGTCGGGCAGTTCATGTCCTCCATGGCCAACGGCGTCGCCGAAGCCATGGCGGGCCAGAAGTCTGCCCAAGAGGCGCTTGACGGCGTGGCCAAGGAATGGGCCGACATCGTCGATCGCATCGGTGAGGATCGCTTGCGCGAAGCCTATGCCAACGTGGTGCGCCTCGAAGACGGCTAACGTCGCCCGAGATTAGCACAAGGCAAAGCGCGCCGCGGCTGCTCCCTGGCCACGGCGCGCGAGCCCAACTTCTCCACCACCTTCCATATCCCTAAAGTGGGCCGTCACCGCGGCCCGCTGCCCCAACGGCGGTGAATATCCATGCTCAAGCCAAAACACTTCTTCCTGCTTCCCGCGCTTCTGACGCTGGCCGCAATCATCCTCTTCCCGCTGCTCTTCACCGTGCGCGTCTCCTTTTCCAGTTGGGACGTCTATCAGGCAGGGCTCAACTACATCGGCGGCAAGAACTACCTGCGCGTCTTCGCCGACGGGCGGTTCTGGGAAAGCCTCATGCGCCTGTCGTCCCTCAGCCTGATCACCGTGACGCTGCAATATGTCCTCGGCTTCGCCCTCGCCCTCGCGGTGTGGAAAGAGGCCAAGGGACAGCGGATCTTTCGCGTGCTGTTCCTCATCCCGATGATGACGACGCCCGTGGTCATGTCGGTGATCTGGCGCACGATGCTGCACGAGAGCCTCGGGCCGACCAACGACATCCTCTCGATGATCGGTATCGGCCCCGTGCCGTGGCTATCGAGTGCGGCGGGCGCCTTCATCAGCGTGATCATGGTCGAGGTCTGGCAGTGGACGCCTTTCATGTTCTTGCTGCTGCTCGCAGGGCTGGTCTCGCTGCCCAAGGAACCCTATCTCGCCGCCGCCATCGACGGGGCAGGGCCATGGCGCACCTTCTGGCAAGTGACTTTTCCGCTCATGGCACCCGTTTCCATCGGCGCGGTCATCATCCGCCTGATTGAGGCCTCCAAGATCATGGACACTGTCTATGTCCTGACCTCCGGCGGGCCGGGCACCGCCACTGAAACCCCATCCTACTACATCTATATCCGCGGTCTGCGTGACTTTCAGGTTGGATACTCGGCGGCGCTGTCGCTGACCTATCTAGTGCTGATGATCATTACCCTGACGATCATCGCCAAACTCCTGATGCGCTTTCTCGTCGGCAAGGAGGCCTGAGATGCGCCGCACCTATCAAACCGCCAAATACCTCTGCCTGCTGGGCTGGTCGACCTTCGTGGTCTTCCCCTTCCTATGGGCGCTGTCCACCTCGTTCAAAGACGCCAACGCCGTGACCAGTGGCGCGACCTATATCCCGTGGCTGGAATTCGAACCCTCCACCAAAGGCTGGCAATCGCTCTTCTCCTCCGGCAGCCAAGGCATCAACATCGTCACCCCCTTCATCAACTCCGCCATGGTTACGTTGATCGCCAGCGTGATCTCCCTGATCCTGGGCACGCTCGCCGCCTATGGGCTCAGCCGTTACCAGTTCCGCGCGGGCTTCGTGAAAAACTCGGACATCACCTTCTTCTTCATCTCGCAACGCATCATGCCGCCGATCGTGCTGGCCATCCCCTTCTTCCTCATGCTCAAGGAAATCGGGGCCCTCGACACCATCGCGGGGCTGGTGCTGGTCTATATCGCGCTGCTGCTGCCGATCGCGGTCTGGGTGATGATCGACTTCTTCGGCTCCATCCCGCCCGAGCTCGACGAAATGGCGATGATCGACGGTTGCACGCCCATCGGCGCATTCTTCCGCGTCATCCTACCCAACTCCGTCGCAGGCATCGTCGTGGCCGGCATGTTCTGCCTGATCTTCGGCTGGAACGACTTCTTCTTCGCCTTCATCCTGACCTTCACCAAAACCCAACTCCTGCCCGTGGCCATCGTGTCGCTCAATTCCTCCGTCACCCCGTGGTGGTCGCTCTCCGCCTTCGCTTTGATCTCGGTGACACCGCTCGCCTTGGTCGCTGTGGTCGTGGAGCGCTTCATGTCGCGCGGATCCCTCGCAGGAGCTTTCAGGTAACACCATGCTGACACTAGAAAACCTCTCCACATCCGACCCGAAAGTGCCGCTCCAATCGCTTAGCGCACATTTCGAAGCGGGGAAAATCTACACTATTCTGGGCCGCACGGGCGCAGGGAAAACCGAATTGCTGCGCACCCTGATCGGTCTCGACGAGATCAGCGAGGGCGCTGTCTATCTTGATGGAGACGACCTCCTGCGCACCCCGATCCGCGCGCGCCAAATGGCGATGGTCTACCAGCAATTCATCAACTACCCGCACCTCAATGTGCTCGACAACGTCGCCTTCCCACTGCGGCGCAAAGGCCAAGGCAAAGCGGCCGCGCGGGCACGTGCAAAAGAGGCGCTGGCGCTGGTCGGCCTTGGCGGCTTCGAGACGCGCATGCCGCCCGAGTTGTCGGGGGGACAACAGCAACGCGTCGCGCTGGCCCGCGCCATCGTCAAACATGCGCGCATCCTGCTGATGGACGAGCCGCTGGCCAACCTCGACTACAAACTTCGCGAACAATTGCGCGAGGAGTTTCCTCGCCTGCTGCATGAAAACGCCGAAGGGATCATCCTCTACTCGACCACCGAACCCGCCGAAGCTATGCAGTTGGGCAATGAGCTGATCGTCATGCACGAGGGTCGGATCGTCGCGCAAGGCGACCCGGGCACGCTGTTTGACGCGCCGCCCACCGTCGATGTGGCCCGCGTTATCTCCGACCCGCCAATCTCGATCTGCGCGGGCGAAGTAACAGGCGGGGTGTTACACTTCGCCGATGGTTTCCTGCCGGGCCAAGCCGATCTGATCCTGCCCCCCGACGGCCCCGTGCAAATCGCCATCCGCCCCGATGCGCTGAGCATTGGCGGCGACATCGAAGCGCGCGTCTCTCTGGCCGAATTCTCGGGCTCGGACACGATTGTCCACCTCAACCTCCCCTTCGGAAACGCGGTCATGTTGGTCGACGGTATCCACGAATTTCACAATGGCGACAGCCTCAATGTCGCGCTCGACCCCAATGCGCTCATGCTCTTCTCGCAGAGCGGCAACAATATCACCGAAAGGGCTGACTGATGGCGGAAATCACTCTAAAAAACCTCGGCCATTCCTATGCGCCCAATCCGAATTCCGATGCCGATTATGCGCTCAAACCCGTGGATCTGACATGGGAAGACGGCAAGACCTACGCGCTGCTCGGCCCGTCGGGCTGTGGCAAAAGCACGATGCTCAATATCATTTCGGGTCTGCTGGAACCCTCCGACGGGCAGCTGCTCTTTGATGGGGTCGACGTCACGAAGGCAGGCACAGCCGCGCGCAATATCGCGCAGGTGTTCCAGTTTCCCGTGATCTACACGACCAAGACCGTGCGCCAGAATCTCGCCTTCCCGCTGGAGTGTCGCAAATGGGCGCCTGTGAAAATCGCCGAACGCGTCACCCATATCGCGGGGCTGCTCGATCTGTCGGATATTCTCGACCAGCCCGCGCGCAAACTCAGCGCCGATCAAAAGCAGCTGATCTCTCTGGGGCGCGGGTTGGTGCGCGATGATGTGAGCGCGGTGCTTCTCGACGAGCCGCTGACCGTCATCGACCCGCAAATGAAATTCGACCTGCGCCGCAAGCTACGCGAGATCAACCGCTCCACGGGGATCACGATGATCCTCGTCACCCACGATCAGGCGGAGGCGATGTCCTTTGCCGATGAAGTGGTGGTGATGATGGACGGGCGCGTGCAGCAATCGGGCCCACCCGAGGAGTTGTTCGAGCGGCCGCAAAACGAGTTCGTCGGCTATTTCATTGGCTCTCCACCGCTCAATCTCTTCGCCGTACAACCAAGAGGCGGCGCCTTGCATTGCCCCGTGCTCGGCGTTGATTTCGAGCCGGAGGGCGCCGCGCGCGATCCCGAAGCCGTCAGGGTTGGCGTCAGGCCCGAGCATATCCACCTCAAAGAGGAGGTGGGCGACCTCCCGCGCGCCACCGTCGAGACGATTGAAAATCTCGGGATCGACCGCGTTTTCGGTCTCAAAACCTCGGACGGCGCGGCGCTCAAAGTCAAATCGAGACACCACAAATCCCTCACGCAGGGCGATGAAGTGGGCCTGTCGGTTTCGCCCGAAGATTTGCTGCTGTTCGATGACGGCCAGCGGGTCGAATGCCTTGCTTCGTCCTGATTGGGCAGCGCCCCCCGTTGGGTTGGTCTCGTCGTGGCCTGAAGGAAGGCCCGAGTATGCGTCGATACGAAAGACAGAAGGCAACGTAGTTTCTGTTGTGGCACCTCTCTCAAGATGGAGGGGCGACGGATAGATTTGAGGCCGTTGGTAGCCAGATTCTCGAAACCTAGCGGGAAAAGATGTTTCAGCCAGCGATACAATACTGGAGATAGTATTGAAAATTCTTATGCTTGGGCGGTTTTGGCCATCCGCGGAGTTCCTGCGGACACCCATCTGTCTCCCACAAGCTTTTCTGCTGGATGTTGGGACAGTAAAGCTGTTCCGTGAAAGCTTTCAAGTATCCGTGTTTGAAACTCATTTTTTGGTTTTGAGTTTCTGTCTAAGTGCTTGAAAGTAAATGGAGGCGAGTACCGGAATCGAACCGGTGTACACGGATTTGCAAGCCAGAAAGATAGGAAGCAAAAACAACGTCTTAAGGGTGCAAAGCACCCCCTGACAAAAAGTGAACAAAAAGCGAAAGTTTCAAAGCCAATATCGCCGGTTCAAAACGAAAAAGGCCCCGTCACAGCGGCAACTGTTGGAGTGCCCCCACTGAAGTGGTCCACCAACTGGGATAGTTTTATCCCATTTT
>CALGEH010000124.1 GCA_937881735.1 uncultured Shimia sp. | reverse complement strand
CTCCAACAACGAAAAAGAGCTGCCCGACGCCTTCCTGCGCCGCTGTTTTTTCCACTATATCCGATTCCCGGACATGGACACGATGCGCAAGATCGTCGAGGTGCATCACCCGGGCATCAAGGACGCGCTTCTGACCACCGCCCTGACACAATTCTACGAGATCCGCGACCAGCAAGGGCTCAAGAAGAAACCCTCCACCTCCGAAGTGCTCGATTGGCTCAAGCTGCTTCTGGCCGAAGATCTCAGCGCGGAGGACCTTAAATCCAAAGGCGCAGACGCCCTGCCCAAGCTGCACGGCGCGCTTTTGAAGAACGAGCAGGACGTGCATCTTTTTGAGCGCCTGGCCTTCATGGCGCGGCGCGGACGCTAGATATCCACGCAAGCTATGCGCTGCAAAACCTTGCATTTGCGGGTTTTTTTGCCGTGACAACGCGCATTTCCGACACTCCGTAAACTTTGCCCCATTTTTGCCTTAAATGCTCCTTACTGACGTCTGGATGAGGCGTAATTCTACTCCTGAACCTGCCGGGTTTGAGGATGTGTGCGATTTTATCTGCCAGAAGTGGCAGGCATCAACGCTCAATTCTCCACTGGCAGAGCGCACCCCCACGGCCACTCGGGCATGGGGGTTTTTGACGAGTGCTCAAGGATTGGGAAACAGATGCGTCGATTGATTTTGCCAATTTGCCTCATGCTGGGGGCGTGTATGCCCGGCACCTCTGGAGAGATCGCATCGCGCGCCGCCACCGGCGATGTCAGCGTGATGCCCCCGATGAAATCCTTCTCCATGCCGCGCCCTGCCGCACCGCAACGCCCCAACGTCGATCTCGCACGCGACTTTCTGGACCTGAGCATGAAACTCGAGTCCGGGCGACAGCTTTCGGTTCTGTCGCGCTTTGAGACGCCAATCACGGTGCGGGTCACTGGCGCGCCAGCCGCAACACTCCTCCCCGACCTCAACCGCCTTTTACACCGGGTGCGCAACGAGGCCGGCATCAATATCCGCCAAGTCGAGGGCCAAGCCGCAAACATCACCATTGAGGCCGTCAGCCGCGCCGATATCCGCCGACACCTGCCGCAGGCTGCGTGTTTCGTGGTGCCCAACATCTCGACCCTGGCAGAGTATCGCCAAGCCCGCCGCGCCCGCCTGACAAGCTGGAGCGCGCTGGAAACCCGCAAGCGCATTGCCATTTTCGTGCCCAACGACACCAGCCCCCAAGAGGTGCGCGATTGCCTGCATGAGGAACTGGCCCAGGCCATCGGTCCGCTCAACGATCTCTATCGTCTCTCGGACAGCGTCTTCAACGACGACAATGTCCACACCGTCCTGACTGGCTTTGACATGCTGATGCTGCGCGCATTCTACGCGCCTGAGTTGCGCTCGGGCATGTCGCGCAGGCAGGTGGCCGACCGTATCCCCGGCATCTTGCGCCGCCTGAATCCTGCTGGCGAAAACATAGCCGCGCGCCACCCCACCACCACACCCCGAGCATGGATTCGGGCGATCCAGACAGCGCTCGGCCCGGGCGCAGGTCCAGTGCAGCGGCGCAAAGCGGCTGAAACCGCGCTTGATATCGCCGAAACCGTTGGCTGGACCGATCACCGCCGCGCGTTCTCGCATTACGCCATCGGACGGCTCAGCCAGAACACCGATCCCGAATACGCGCAAAACCAATTTGCCGCCGCAGACGCCTATTACCGCCGCACCCCCGGCACCGAAATGCACCGCGCGCACACCGCCGCACAACTGGCTTCCTATGCCATTTCCCGCGGGCGGGGCGATGAAGCGCTGAGGCTGCTCGCGCCACAGATTTCCGTCGCTGAAAGCCATGAGAACGCCGCCCTTCTGGCCCAACTCATGATGTTGCGCGCCGAGGCGTTGGAGCTTACGGGCCGCGTCGCCGAAGCGCGCTCCGTTCGGCTGGACAGCCTTGGCTGGGCGCGATACGGATACGGCGCGGATTGGGCCGTGCGTGCAAAGCTGCGCGAGGTCTCGGCCCTGAACCCGCTCAAAGGTCCAAACGGGTGATACATGATTATTCTGATAGCGGCGCTAACCGGCGCAGCACTTGGGGCATTGCAGGCCCGCCGCCGTAAGGGGCGTGCCGCAGATATTGCTCAATATGCTGTGGTTTACGCGATGATTTTCGCAGTGGGTGCGCTCTTTGTTACATTGCTGATCGACCGCCAGATGCGCTTTGGATAGGCGATGTTCCTGCCGTTCTTTGAGAGCCTCCGCGCCGCCCGTGTCCCGGTGTCCGTGCGCGAATATCTGACCTTTCTCGAGGCGGTCGGCGCGGGCCTTGTGACTTATGACATTGACGGCTTCTACTATCTCGCACGCAGCGCGATGGTGAAGGACGAGCGCCATATCGACCGTTTCGACCGCGCCTTCGCCGCCGCCTTTTCGGGGTTGGAGGCGATCAGCGCCGATGAGGTTCTGGACGCCGTGGACCTGCCCGCCGAGTGGCTGGAGAAGCTCGCCGAGAAACACCTGAGCCCCGAAGAAAAAGCCGAGATCGAAGCGCTGGGTGGGTTCGACAAGCTGATGGAGACCCTCAAGGAGCGCCTGAAGGAACAGCAGGGCCGCCATCAGGGGGGCAGTAAATGGATCGGCACGGCGGGCACCTCGCCTTTTGGGGCTTACGGCTATAACCCCGAAGGCGTGCGCATCGGTCAGGACGAGAGCCGCCACCAGCGCGCGGTCAAGGTCTGGGACAAGCGCGAGTTTCGCAACCTCGATGACGGGGTGGAGATCGGCACGCGCAACATCAAAGTGGCCCTCAAACGCCTGCGCCAATGGGTGCGCGACAGCGCCCATGAGGAGCTTGATCTCGATGGCACGATCCGCGCCACGGCCGAGCAGGGCTATCTCGACGTGCAAACCCGGCCCGAGCGGCGCAATGCGGCGCGGGTCCTTCTTTTCCTCGACGTGGGCGGCTCGATGGACCCGCATATCAAGCTGGTGGAGGAACTTTTTTCCGCCGCGCGCAGCGAGTTCAAGCATCTGGAATATTACTACTTCCACAACTGCCTCTATGAAGGCGTCTGGCGCGACAATAACCGCCGCTGGGATGCGCAAATCCCGACCCATGAGGTCCTGCGCACTTACGGGCCCGAATATAAATGCATCTTCGTCGGCGACGCAGCCATGTCTCCTTATGAGGTCGCCTTTGCGGGCGGCGCGAACGAGCATTGGAACCCCGAAGCCGGCCAGGTCTGGCTGGAACGCGCCCGCGCGCAATGGCCCGCGAACCTCTGGATCAACCCGGTGCCCGAGCGCCAATGGGAATATACCCAGTCCACCCACATGATCCGCGAGATTTTCGAGAACCAGATGGTGCCGATGACGCTCGAAGGGTTGGACAAGGGCATGAAAACCCTCGTCCGTTAGGCAACCGTGGGCGCACCCTCAGATGTCAAAGAGACGCCCCGGACCCCAGCCGCGCGCATCAGCCCCCGACACCTGCAACAGATGCCACAGCAGCGCCTGATTGGACGTCACAACCGGCAGGCCCGTTTCGGCCTCGACCCCGTCGATGATCGAAAACGTCTGCAAATTCGTGCAACTGGCAAAGATCGCCTCGGCCCCCGCAGCCTCGGCCGCCGCAAGCATCGCCGCGCGGGTGGAGGCCGGATCAATCCGCGCCACGCGCCAGTCATTGCCCTCGCCAAAGCTGATCTCAGAGACGACATCGATGCCGCTCTTGCCCAAAAGGGCGCGCATCGGCGCCGTCACGCTGGGCACATAGGGTGTGACCATCGCGATCTTCGAGGCCTTCAGCGCATTGAGCGCCGCCACCACAGCGCGGATCGGGTCCGTCACCGCCGCCTTTGGATGCGCCCGCGCCACCAATCCCGCCACCGCGTCCGAGCCGATCACCGTCGCCCCCGAGGTGCAGCCATAGCCCACCGCGTCCAAACCTTCCGGTAAAAGTGCCGCCGTCTTTGGCATCTCATCGGCCATTGCGGCCAGCGTCTCGGGCGTCACGTCATGCGCGTTGGGAATACGCGCATGAAAGAGCGCCGCATCCCGCCCGGCCAGAACCTGCCGCGCCTCGAATTCCAGCGTCTCGTCCGTTTGCAGCACGATGAGGCCAAGCCGTACCCCGGACGCCGCCCCTCGGTTGAGTGTGTATTCCATCACGCCTCCCTCACGCCCAGATCAGGCACGCTGAGTGTGCCACCAGACACCGCCGCCCGCACGCCCGTGGTGCCCGGGCAAGACGTGGGCAACCCCCGCGCCACCCGCACCGCGAGGAACGCAAAGGCCTGCGCCTCCAGCATATCGCCATCAAGGCCCACCGCCTCCACAGGCTCTACCGGGCAATCGAGTGCTGCGCGCAGCATATCCATCAGAACCGGATTATGCCGCCCACCCCCGGTCACGAGCATCCGCGTGGGCGCAGTGGGGCAATGCTCCATCGCCTGCAAGACGCCTGCCGCACTCATCGCCGTGAGGGTGGCGGCGGCGTCTGCATCGCTCAACTCGCGGACGAGGTCGATCATGTCGGCAAACGCATCCCGGTCCAGCGATTTAGGCGGCATCTTGCGGAAATAGGGCTCATCCAGGAAAAGCTCCAACGCGCCTTCAGCCACCACGCCCTTACGGGCCAGCGCGCCGTCGCGGTCAAAAGGCACGCCGCGCCGCGCCATCATCAGATCATTGATCGGCGCATTCGCAGGCCCGGTGTCAAAGGCCAAAAGCGCGCCCTCCGCCTCGGGACGATGTTTGGAGGGATCAACCCAAGTGATGTTGCCCACACCGCCCAGATTAAGAAACGCCAAGGGGGCTTCGGCCCCGATATGGCGCGCGCAGGCGAAATGATAAAACGGCGCCAATGGAGCGCCCTGCCCACCCAGCTCCACATCCGCACTGCGAAAATCCCAAACCACGGGCAAGCCCAGAGCCTCGGCCAGCGCCGCCCCATCGCCGATCTGATGCGTCCCGCGCCCATGCGGGTCATGCGCGAGGGTTTGGCCGTGAAATCCGGCCAGCGCCGCGCCCTCCAACCGCTCCATCGCATCCAGATGCGCGCGCAGCACGATATCTTCCGCAACGCTGAGATCCGCACCCTGCCATTTGCCCAAAGCTGCACTCAGAACCGCTTGTTCATCGGCGCTATAAGCACGGTACTGCGACGCGCCAAAAGCGAAGATATCATGGCCGTCCGTCTCGATCATCGCCGCGTCCACCCCATCGAGCGAGGTTCCCGACATGGCCCCCATGGCCCAAAGGCGCGCAGCCTTGCTGCTCGTCTGTGCCGCACTTTGCTTTATGGCCGTCAACATGGCCTTTTCCTTCGCCCGTTACCCACCTATACATTGCCGCGCAAAACCATGCGGGACAAGCGCCATGACCTATCATCCGAAATCAGAGTTCATGAGTGTCATGATGACGCGCGGCTTTCTCGCGGATTGCACCGATTATCAAGGGCTGGACGAGGCTTTGGCCAAGGGCGCGATGCCCGCCTATATCGGTTTTGATGCCACAGCGAAATCGCTGCATGTGGGCTCGCTCATTCAGATCATGATGCTGCGCTGGCTGCAAAAGACGGGCGGCAAGCCGATCACCCTGATGGGCGGCGGCACAACGAAAGTGGGCGATCCGAGTTTTCGCGCAGACGAGCGGCCCCTGCTCACCGAAGAACAGATCGACGACAATATCGCGGGCATCAAGCAGGTGTTCGCGGCCTATATCGACTATTCCGCCGCCCCTACAGGCGCGATTATGGTCAACAATGCCGAATGGCTGGACGGGCTCAACTATCTTGAGTTTCTGCGCGACATCGGGCGGCATTTTTCCGTCAACCGGATGCTGTCCTTTGAGTCCGTGAAATCCCGGCTCGATCGGGAGCAATCGCTGAGCTTTCTTGAGTTCAACTACATGATTTTGCAGGCCTATGACTTCATGGAGCTGAACCGGCGCTATGGCTGCATGCTGCAAATGGGTGGCTCGGATCAGTGGGGAAACATCGTCAACGGTATCGACCTGACCCGGCGGGTGATCGATGGCGAAGTCTTCGGCCTGACCTCGCCGCTGCTGACCACATCGGACGGCAAGAAGATGGGCAAGAGCCAGGACGGCGCGGTGTGGCTCGATGCCGAAATGTGCAGCCCCTACACGTTCTGGCAATTCTGGCGCAACACGACCGATGCCGATACGGGCCGGTTCCTGAAGCTCTACACGGAACTGCCCGTGGCGGAATGCGACCGACTTGGCAAACTCGACGGGGCCGAGATCAACGCGGCAAAGGTGATTTTGGCGAATGAGGTGACAACCCTCTTGCACGGGCGCGCAGCGGCGGAGGCGGCAGAGGCCACGGCACGCGAGGTTTTTGAGAAAGGCGGCTTGGGCGATGATTTGCCGACGCTCGAGTTGTCCGATGCGGAACTGTCGGGGGGGGTGTCGATCGTGCAGGTTCTGGTGCGCGCGGGCCTCGCCAAATCGGGCAAGGAGGCCAAGCGGCTGATTGCAGAGCACGGCGCGCGGATGGATGACGTCGCCTTGAGCGATGCCGGGCTGATGCTGGATGCGGCGGCTTTGTCCGAGCCCGTCAGGCTGAGCGCAGGCAAGAAGCGGCACGCGTTGGTGAAACGCGCAGGCTGACGCGGCCACCTAGGGAATTTTCGAGTATTTTCGCTAAGAAGAAGCCGGGATTGACTCTATCCTATTATATCGATAACTCCCGATATATGGATAGGAATGAAAGTCTCATGGCCCTCTCGGCCCTTGCACAACAAACCCGCATGGATGCGTTTCGCCTTTTGGTGAAAACGGGACCGGAGGGGATGCTGGCCGGAGAGATATCAGAGCAGCTTTCGGTGCGGCAAAACACCATGTCGGCGGCCCTGAGCGTTTTGAGCCGCGCCGGGTTGATCCGCAGCCAGCGTGAGGGGCGCGGCATTCGGTATTTTGCTGATTTCAAAGGGATACGCGGACTTGTAGGGTATTTGGTCGAGGATTGTTGCGGCGGACAACCTGCACAATGTACGCCGCTTCTGGATGAGATTTGCGCGCAATGTTGACACAGAGCGCACATGGAATTTGACCTCTCCCGGAGGCTGGTGGCCGAGGCGTTGGGCACGGCGCTTTTGGTGTGCTGCGTCGTGGGCTCAGGCGTCATGGCGGATGCGCTGACCGAGGATGTGGCGCTGGCGCTTTTGGGCAATACGCTGCCCACGGGGGCGATATTGGTCGTGCTCATCACCATCCTGGGGCCCATCTCCGGCGCGCATTTCAATCCTGTGGTGACGCTGGCCTTTGCCCTGCGCCGCGAGATCGGCCAGTTGGAGGGCGCGCTCTACGTGGTGGTGCAGATGATAGGGGCCGTGGCGGGCTGTATTCTGGCCCATGCGATGTTCGATCTGGATCTGGTGCAGATATCGCAGACTGCGCGCACCGGCTTGCCGCAATGGACCGCTGAAGTGGTGGCGACATTCGGGTTGGTGGGCACGATCCTCGCCGGATTGCGGTTTCAGCCGGGAGCAATCCCGTGGCTGGTGGGGCTCTACATCACCGCCGCCTATTGGTTCACGGCCTCTACATCCTTCGCCAACCCGGCGGTCGCCGTGGGCCGCGCGTTTTCCGACACGTTTGCCGGGATTTCCCCTGCTGATCTGCCAGGATTCATTGCCGCCGAGATACTGGGCGCGGTGCTGGCCACGATGTTTTTCAGCTGGCTGTTGCGCGGGCGGGCGGTGCCGGCATGAGGGTCGTCATCTACCACAACCCCGAGTGCGGGACCTCGCGCAATGTCGTACAGATTGTGCGGGATGCCGGGTATGCTCCCGATATCATTCACTATCTAAGCGCGGGCTGGACACGGGCGCACCTGCTGGGTCTCTTCGCCGCCGCCGGACTGAGCCCACGCGCCGCGCTGCGGGTAACGAAATCTCCAGCGGAAGCGATGGGCCTTTTGGAGCCTGAGGTGAATGACGCCAGCCTTCTGAAGGCGATGCTGGAACACCCGGTGCTGGTCAATCGGCCCATCGTTTGCACGGCGCGGGGTGTGCGGCTCTGCCGGCCCAGCGAGACGGTTCTGGACCTGCTCGATCAGTGGCCTCCGGGCCCTTACCACAAGGATGATGGCACGCTTTTGATCAATGCGGACGGGCAGCGCGCCTAACGCAGGCTGAGCGCGTCGTGCAGCACGCTGAGCACCGCGTCGCGTGGCACATCGGCGCTCACGAAGGCCTCACCGATATCGCGGGCGAGGATGAAGCGCAACTCTCCGTCCACGACCTTTTTATCCTGTGCCATCAGGGCCAAAAGCCCTTTCGCATCCGGCAGATCCCCGGCGATATCGGCCAGATCCACCTTCATTCCCATTTCGCGCAGATGGGCGCGCACCCGGCTTGGGGCCTCTTGGCTGCACAGGCCCAGCCGCGACGACAGCTCAAACGCCATGGCACAGCCGATGGCCACGCCCTCACCGTGCAAAAGCCGGTTGGAATAGCCCGTTGCGGCCTCCAAAGCGTGACAAAACGTATGGCCAAGGTTGAGCAATGCGCGGTCGCCCTGTTCTGTCTCGTCGTGCACGACGATCTCGGATTTCATCTCGACCGAGCGGCGCACGGCGGCGATGCGCGCCGCCATATCCCCAGCGGCGGCGCGCGGCCCCTCCACCTCAAGCCAGTCGAAAAACGCCGCATCCCCCAGCAGCCCGTATTTCACCACCTCGCCGTAACCCGCCAGATAATCGCGCGGGCGCAGCGTGGCGAGGACGTCCGTATCAGCCAGAACGAGGCTCGGTTGATGAAACGCACCGATAAGGTTCTTGCCCTGCCGTGCGTTGATACCCGTCTTGCCACCCACGGAACTGTCGACCTGCGCCAAAAGCGAGGTGGGCACCTGAACAAAGCGCACGCCACGCCGCAGGATCGCCGCCGCGAACCCTACCAGATCACCGATCACACCACCACCAAAGGCTACGACAACATCGCCGCGCTCAACCTTTTGATCAAGGAGCCACGAGACCGTCCGTTCCAATTGCGGCCAGCTTTTCGTGCTTTCACCGGGCGGCAAGGCCAACGCCTCCATAGTGATTCCGGCGGTCGCCAGCCCCGCGCGCAATGTCTGAAGATGCAGCGCGGCGACGGTCTCATCCGTCACCACGGCCACACGCGGGCGGCGCAACAGCGGCGCGATCATCTCGCCCGAACGGGCCAGCAATCCGGGACCCACAAGCACGTCATAGGCGCGATCCCCGAGCGGGACATGGACGATCTCGCTCACGTGGCGGCCTCCAGAACATCCGGCCGGGTGCGCAACGCCTCCAGCACTTTTTGCGTCATCATATCAATGGAATACTCTGCCCGGCTCACCACTTCGATATCAGCCTCGGCATAGATCGGCACACGTGCCTCATAAAGCGCCTTGAGCGTTCCACGAGGGTCGGGTGTGCGCAGGAGCGGGCGGGTGTCTTTGTGTTTTACCCTGCTCCACAGCAGCGGCAAATCGGCGTTCAGCCAGACCGAAACGCCTTTCTCCAAAATCAGCGCGCGATTGCGCGCGGCCAGAAACGCGCCGCCACCAGTGGACAACACGCCACAACCCGCCTCCAGCAAACGGTCGATCACCTCGGTCTCGCGCTCGCGAAAAAACGCCTCACCGTCACGGGCGAAGATCTCGGCGATGCTCATGGCGGCGGCGGCCTCGATTTCAGCATCCGAATCGAGAAATGGCACCCCGAGAGAGCATGCCAGAGCCCGCCCCACGGCGGTCTTCCCAGCGCCCATCATGCCGATCATCACAACGGTTTTCTTCAATTTTCCGGCCGCTCCTGCGCTCACGCTTCGGCACTCCCCCGCCCAAAATTCTCCGCGTGCAAATGAATGACGTGATCTTGCCCAAAAGGCCAGTTACATTGGTCGAAAATCAGCAGGAATTGAGGCAGGTCAAACGTGTTCAAACTTCTCAAGCGGTTGTTCTATTTGGGTGTTCTGGCCTTTTTAGCGCTGGTTAGCTATGCCTATGTCGGGCCGTTCTTTGGCGCTGACTTCTCCCCACCCGCCACCGAGACACGGCA
>CALGEH010000123.1 GCA_937881735.1 uncultured Shimia sp. | reverse complement strand
CTACGCCAATGTCCTGTCGAACTGGCTTTTGGTCGCCATTCCGATGTTCATCTTCATGGGGCTGATCCTGGAGAAATCCGGTGTGGCCGAGCGCGCGTTGCGCGCGGCGCAAACAGCACTTGGTGGATCGGCGGCGGGGATGGGGATTTCGGTGCTTCTGATCGGTGTGCTTCTGGCGGCGTCCTCGGGCATCGTGGGGGCGTCTGTGGTGCTTCTGGCGACGCTGGCCCTGCCGCGCTTGCAGGAGGCGGGGTATGGCAATGCGACCGCGGCGGGGCTGATTGCGTCCTCGGGGACATTGGCAATCTTGATCCCGCCTTCCGTCATGCTGATCGTGCTCGGGGATCAGCTTCAGACACCGGTGCCGGATATGTTCGCGGGTGCGATCCTACCGGGGCTGCTCTTGGTCGGGGCCTACGGCGCGCTGGTGATTTTTCGCGCGCGGGGGCTGCCGCGGCAAGAGCGGAGCGACAGGGCCTCACCCCTGCGATTGCTGATTGATCTCGGGCCGCTCAAAGCACTTGTCGTCAGCGTTCTGGGCTCCATCATCGCGGGGATAGCGACACCCACGGAGGCGAGCGGGTTGGGCGCGTTCGGCGCTATCCTGATCACCGTCATCTACGGCAAATTCCGCCTTCGCATAGTGATGGACGCCGCGCGCCAAACGGTGGTGACGACGAGCATGGTTCTGCTTGTGATGATCGGGGCCACGTGCTTTGCCGCCGTGTTCAAAGCCATCGGCGGGGGGGATATGGTCGAGGCCGGGCTTACCGCCTTTGGCGAGGGGCCTTACACGGTGCTTTTGGTGGTAATGGCGGCTGTGTTCATCCTTGGCTTCGTGCTCGATTGGCTGGAGATCACGCTGATCCTCGTGCCGATCTTTGCGCCCGTCGTGGCGGGGCTCGATTTTGGCAATGGGCTGTCGGGCGAGGCTTTGATGATCTGGTTTGGCGTTCTCATCGCGGTGAACCTGCAAACCAGCTTTCTGACGCCGCCTTTCGGCTTTTCGCTATTCTACCTGCGCGGGGCGGTGGGCGATGCGCTCAGCATGTCCGAGATTTATCGCGGTGTTTTGCCGTTCATTGGCCTTCAACTCCTCGTCTTGGGGGTTCTGGTCGCTTTTCCTGGTTTGATCACCGGGTTTGACTGACATGATTTAACGGGAGGGAAACGATATGAAACTGCACCTGACATTGGCGGCTATGGCGCTGGCGGCGACGCCCGCTTTGGCCGAGACCTATAATATGCAAAGCGCCTTTGGCACAGGCCTGCCGGTGCTTGGGCCCGCCGCAGACCGGTTCGTGGCCAATGTGGCGACGCTGACGGGGGGCGAGGTCACGTTCAAGCATCTGGGCGCGGGAGAGATGTCGCCACCCTTCGAGATTTTCAACAACGTGGGCGTGGGGGCGATCGAGGCCGGGTGGTCCTTCGCCGCCTATGCGTCGGGGGAGGAGCCTGCGGCGGCGCTCTTTGGCTCGGTGCCATTCGGGGGTGATCCGCTGTCGTATATCTCATGGCTCAACCACGGCGGCGGGATCGAGCTTTGGCGTGAGCTTTACGCGCCCTACCACCTCGTGCCCATGGCCTGCGGTGTGATCCTGAGCGAGGCGGGCGGTTGGTATACGACCGAGATCACTGGACCCCAAGATTTTCAGGGGCTGAACGTGCGGATCGGGGGCCTTGGTGGCGCGATTCTGTCGCGGCTTGGGGCCAATGCGATGTCGCTGCCCGCGGGCGAGATTTCGACCTCGCTTGAGACGGGTCGACTGGATGCGACCGAGCTCAGCTTTCCTCTGGTGGACCGCTTGATGGGGTTCAACAAGGTGGCGGAGAATTACTATTTCCCCGGCTGGCACCAGCCTGCGGGCTTCATAGAGTTCTACGTGAACAAGGATGTGTGGGACGCATTCACCGATGCGCAGCGCACGGCCATCGAGGTGTCGTGCAATGATATCAACCTCTGGACCCTTGGTGTGGCCGCCGGTGCGCAGGCCGAGGTTCTGGCCGAGTTTCGCGCCGGCGGTACCAATGTGCAGCGCTTCCCCGACAGCGTTCTGGACGCGCTCCGCGTGGCCGCCGATGAGGTCTATGCCGAGAAGGCCGCCGAGGACGAGATGTTCGCGCGGGTGATCGAGAGCTACCGTGCCTATGCGGCGGCTTACGGCGAGTATCAGGACCTGTCGGCGCTTGAGTGAACCTTGAAGGCCTTGGCCATTTGCGCCGGGGCTTTCGCGAGAATGGGAGCGGCACATGGCCTATAGCCTGCGCGATTTTGGCAGCTACACGGTGGGCGGGCGAACCCATGAGGTGACGCACGGCACACCGCGCGAGATAGCCTTCACCCGTGAGGCGTCATTCACCTACGATCCGCGCGGCCATTTCGCGGTCGAGCAGACCTATGTGCAATACTTCATCCCCGAACGCCGGATTGACGCGCCGCCCATGGTGCTTGTCCATGGCGGCGGGATGACGGGCAGCACGTGGGAGACGACACCCGATGGGCGGCCCGGCTGGCTGCATCTCCTGCTCGACCGGGGCTACGCCGTGCATGTGGTGGACCTGCCCGAGCGGGGGCGCGCGGGGTTTGCGGCGGGCATCTGGGAGGAGGCGCCGATCCTGCGCTCTGCCGAGGAGGCATGGGGGCTTTTCCGTTTTGGCGCGCCCGAGGACTTCGCCCGGCGGCGGCCCTTTGCGGGCCTCCAATTCCCGGTCGCGCATTTCGATGCGTTCATGCAGCGGATCGTGCCGCTCTGGCTCTCCACAGCACCACTGCAAACTGTCGGTCTGGGCCGTGTCCTGCGCCGTTTGAAAGCCGCGACACTGATCTGTCATTCCCAAGGGGCCGAGATTGCGTTCGACGCCGCCTGTGCGGCACCCTGCACGGTGGCGGGTATCATCGCGGTGGAGCCATCATCGCAGCCCGGCGAGGGGCTTGCTTCTCCGCTGGTGATTCTGGGGGGCGATAACCTCGATAGCGCCGATCATTGGCAGGCGCGCGGGCGGGCTTGGGCCACATCCTGCGCGCGGCTGACGGAAAGCGGCAGGGCGGCACGGTATCTCGACACCGCTGCTGAGGTCGCGCCGGGGGGCAGTCATTTTCTCATGATGGACGCGCATAGGGCAGAGGTTCTGGACCTTGCCCTGGGGCACCTGGCCCAGTTGGCTCAGTAATCTTTCTCGAAGAACACGCCCAGGCCGCTGCCACCTTCGCTGTCCACACTGCCCCGCACGGTGACGTTACGGGTCACGTCGAGGTTGAGGTTGATTTCCTCGCGTCCTTCGCTGTCCGCGGTGATCTCGGAATAGAGATTTTCCGCGATATACGCGCCGGCGCGCAGCTCGGTCGTGCCGTCCTCATTGGTGGCCACGTCCAGATCGCTGAGGCCCACGGAATTGCGCAACTGCCCCAACACATCATTCTCCGAGCGCCCGGCGAGCGTGGCCACGGCGGAGGCCAGCTGTGCGGCTTGCAAAGGCGAAATCGAGGCGAGGTCACGGCCCAGAATAAGCTGGGAGATAATCTCTTCCTGGGGC
>CALGEH010000122.1 GCA_937881735.1 uncultured Shimia sp. | reverse complement strand
ACAAATCGCTCAAGGCGGTTCTGGATGGTGGTATCGAGGGGCGACCTGATAATGTGGTCTTCTACGCCACGTCGAACCGCCGCCACCTGATGCCGCGCGACATGATCGAGAACGAGCGCAGTGCGGCGATCAATCCCGGTGAGGCGGTCGAGGAGAAGGTGTCGCTCAGCGACCGGTTCGGGCTCTGGCTCGGGTTTCATAGCTGTGATCAGGATCAGTATCTGGCGATGATCCACGGCTATTGCGCGGCACTTGGCATCGAGATTTCCGACGAGGATCTGCGTGGCCAAGCGATTGAATGGCAAGCCACGCGCGGCGCACGCTCGGGCCGTGTAGCCTGGCAGTTCGTCACCGACCTTGCCGGACGGATGGGCGCGCCCATTGGGTGAGGGCGCCGGTCGCATCCCCCACAGTTTTTGAGTATTTTAGCTAAGAAGAAGGGCGGACGGCTTGGCGCGCGCGCCGCCTTTTACGGTGTGAGGAAGGGGATGGGGTCGAGGCTGTCAAACCCGTCGCGCACTTCGAAATGCACCGCCGCTATGCCCGTTGAGGGGATCTTGGCGAGGGTTTGCCCACGGTTGACCGTATCGCCTGTCGAGACCGCCACATCCGATACGTTTGAATAGACCGTCAGCAGGTTGCCGCTGTGCTTCACCACGATGATTGGAGTGCCTTTGGTGTCTTTGGTGATGGCGGCGACAACGCCTTTGTCCGCGGCTTTGACGGCGGTGCCGGGGGCGGCTGCGATGTCGATTCCGTCGTTCTTGCCCTTGGCGTAAGGGCGGATGATATCGCCGCGCACCGGATAGCTCATCCGCGCATTGCTGGTGGTTTGGTCCGCGCCGAGATCAGGCGCGTCGTTCGGTGGCTCAGCCGCGGCCACGGGGGTGGTGTCCTCGTCTGGTAGCGGTGTGGCGGCGCTGGGGGGTTCTGGGGTGGGTGAGCCTACGCCTGGGGCTTGGGGCTCCGAGACCTCGGTGGCATCAAAGGGGCGGGTCTGTTCGCCGGGCAGGGCCACGGGGATCAACAGGTATTGCCCCTCACGCACCGCGAAATCGGAGTTGAGCCCGTTCCATTCCGCAAGGCTTCGAATGGATACGTTGTAAAGACGTGCGATGGTAAAGGCGGTCTCGCCGCGTTTCACGCGGTGTCTTATGGGTTGTGCGCCGGTTTGGGCGGGGGCCAGTGCGGTGGTCTCTACTCGCGCGCTGTCGGCGGCGTCGATCGCGTTGCCCGCAAGCTCGGTGATGTCCACCCCGTCCGGGCGGATCGGGCCGCCTGCAGGTTCGGCCACGCGGGCGGGCAGGGCGATCACTTCTCCCCGGCGCAGCGTATCGCCCGTTTGAATTCCGTTGAAACGGGCCAGTTCATTGGCATCGACACCGATCCGCGTGGCAAGGCTGCTCAGCGTATCACCGCGCCGCGCCACGGCCACTTGATATCCGGGATAGGAGATGATGCCGCGGCTGTCTGGTTCGGGGCGGCTGGAGGTGGCCGCGCGCGCCGCATCGGCGGTATCCAGCGCATTGCCGGTGCCGAGCCCACCGCGCAGGTCCAGATCAAAGGTTTCCGAGCAGGCGCCCAGCGTCATCAATGTCAGGCCAGCCAGCACGGGCAGGGGGCGTTGGAGCAGTCTCATCTCGATCATCCTCATCACCTGCCCCATTGTGACCCGGGGCTTTCAAACTCACCTTTGCGCTTCGTCCCGGCCCAAACCCTCAAGGAGCGGGACGAAACGCACGGGGCGCAACTCGTCATAGTCGAAACCCGTCTCGTGCCTTGTAACACGGATCAGGCTTTGCACGGCGTCAGACTGACCCACGGGCACAACCATGATACCGCCGATTTTCAGTTGCGCCAAGAGAGGACCGGGCGGATCTTCCGCCGCTGCTGTCACGATGATGCGGTCAAAGGGGGCCTGGTCGGGCAGGCCGAAGCTGCCATCTGCCGTAAGCGCCGTGATATTGGTCAGATCAAGGGCGCGAAAAATCTCGCTTGCTTCGCGCACGAGGCGTTTGTGGCGGTCCACCGTGTAGACCCTGCGGGCCAGTTGGCTGAGGATCGCGGCCTGATAGCCCGAGCCAGTGCCCACCTCCAGAACCTTGTCGCGCGCCGTGATCTTCAGCGCTTGCGTCATCAGCCCCACGACCGAGGGTTGGCTGATCGTCTGACCGCAGGCGATGGGCAGGGGCATGTCCTGATAGGCGCGTTCGGCAAAGAGGCCGCGAATGAAGGGGCCGCGGTCGATCTTTTCCATGGCGCCCAGCACGCGGGCATCCGTCACACCCTTGGAGCGCAGGGCAAAAAGGAACTGCATCTTGCGTTCGGCGGTTTCGGAATCAAAGCTCATTCGATGGCTTTCAAAGGCTCCAGCACGTCATGGGCGGTGAGATCGGCGCGCATGGGCGTGGCGGTGATATACCCCTCAAGGTTGAGCGCCGCGTCCGATCCGGGGCTGGTGGGCTGGCCCTGCGGCGCGCCCGTGACCCAAAGAAACTGCCGACCCGAGGGGGCGCTTACGGGTTTGACGCCAAAGCCCATATCGCGGCGGAAGCCTTGCCGCGCGGCGCGCAGGCCTTTGACATCCGCGCCGGGCACGGGCGGGAAATTGACGTTGTAGAAGATGCCGTAATCATCGGCGGTCCACACGCCCTTGTCCAAAAGGCGCTCCACCGTGGCGAGGCCATGCTGGCGGGAGCTCTCAAATTTGTCGTCGAGATCCTTGTTGAGGGGCCCATAATACTGGCTGAGCGCAATCGCGGGCACGCCTTGCAGTGCCGCCTCCATTGCGGCGCCGACTGTGCCGGAATACATCGCGTTCTCTGCGGCGTTGTTGCCGCGATTGACGCCCGAGAGAACCAGATCGGGTCGTTCGGGCATGATGTGATGGAGGGCTGCGAGGACGCAATCGGCGGGGCTGCCTTGAACCGCATAGCGGCGCGGGCTCATCTCGCTGAGCATCATCGGGTTGGTGTAGGAGATGCAATGCCCCACGCCCGATTGCTCAAAAGCCGGCGCGACGCACCAAACCTCGCCGCCGGGGCCGGCCAGCGCGTCTGCGATTTCGGTCATGACCTCAAGGCCCGGGGCCGCAATGCCATCATCATTGGTGATCAGGATACGCAAGGCTTGAGGCCCTCCAGCAGGGGTTGTGTTTTTGTGTATCCCCCCGGCTGCGGGCGGGCAAGCACGGCGACGTATTTGCCGAGGTTTTGCAGGCAGTTTTAGCCCAAAAGACCCAACATGCGGCGGGCCTCTTCACGTGGGTGGGTCAGCTCGGAGGTATCCTCGCCGGGATAGAACCGCGCGCGCGTGGCCGTGGGCATGGGCGCGGGGCTGAGGATATGCACATGCGGGCCGGTGCGCTGCGTCTCGGCGGCCCAGGAGCGGGCCAGCGCGATCTGTGCGGCCTTGGTGGCGCCGTAGGCCGAGAAGAACTTGTCGCCCGCGCGGCGGTCATCGAAGAAGACGGCGCGGCCCGAACTGCCCAGAAGTGGGGCGATGTAAGGGATGAGTTGCCCAGTGGCGGTGGTGTTGCAGGCCACGGATTTTGCCCAGTCCTTGGCATCGAGATAGGCGGCGGGCGTCATCGGGGCGGCGTGAACCGCCGTGTGAAGCCAAAGGGCGATGCCGCCCCAGCGGTCATGGATCGAGCGGCAGAGCTGTGCCATCGCGTCGGGGTTTGTGATGTCCATGGGGGCGAGCGTGGCCTGGTGGCCCGCCGCTTGAATGCGGTCGTCAAGCTCCTCCAGCGCGCCAGTGGTGCGGGCCACGGCGACGATGTGATATGCGGGGGCCAGCTCTTTGGCCAATGCAGCGCCCAGGCCGCGCGATGCGCCAGTGATGAGGGCCACGAGGGGTTGTGTTGTCGGTTCCATGGGCGGTGGCATCCCACCCTTGCCGCGCCGGATCAAGTGTAATCGGGTGCGGCGTGGCAAAATGCGCCGCTCAGCCGGGGATGTGGAGCACGTCCGTGCGTGTCCCGCGCACCAGAACCACGCTGCCCTCCTCGATGGCGGCCACGGTTTGACGGCCGACGTTGTCGCCGAGCGTGACGCGCTGTATCTCGCCGCGCGCGCGGATCAGGGCAAAGGTGCCTGCGGGGGCGGAGAATGTACCAAGCAGGATGACCGGATCATTGGGCAAAGCCCCTTCGATGGTGGCGGCACGCTCGGTCGCGGCGGTGTCATTGCCAGCCTCAATGCGATCCGGCTCTTCGGGCAGCGCCTCCTGCGCAGCGGGTATGGTTTCATTGCCCGGTGCTATGGCGGCGCGATCAAAGGCAGGGTTTTGCGATTCGGACCTGGGCAGAGCCCCTCATTATTGGTTTGAGGAGCAGTTAAGAGCGCAGCACACTGGGCACAATTGCCACCGAAAACCTGCGCGGAAAGGCGCCGGGAAGGCGGCTTACTCTGCTGCTTTCAGCTCAAAGCCCTTGGCGATCTGATCCGAAGGCTTGACCGGGTATTCACCCGAAAAACACGCGTCGCAATATTGCGGGCTGGCAGTGTCGCGGCCTTTGCCCTCACC
>CALGEH010000121.1 GCA_937881735.1 uncultured Shimia sp. | reverse complement strand
TATCGCACAGCGTGTCGCCGTTGGGAATCTTCTGTCAGGCGGCGAACACTAGCGCAGAGAAGTTGACCTTCGGTCACCTCGCATCTATCTGAAACCGAGAGGGGTGCCCCTCGCAAAATTTTCACGCCGGGACAGCCCGGTCATATTGAAAAGGCTGTCTCATGGCTTGGATCTATCTGATCATCGCGGGGTTTCTGGAAATCGTCTGGGCGTTTTTCATGAAGAAATCCATGGGCTTCACCCTGCTGGTGCCAAGCGTCATCACAATCATCACCATGGTCATCAGCTTTGGCCTTCTGTCGCTGGCCATGCGGACCCTGCCGCTCGGGACGGCCTATGCGGTCTGGGTCGGGATCGGCGCGTTTGGCGCTTTTGTTCTGGGTGTGGTTCTGCTGGGCGAGGCGCTCACGCCCATGCGCGTCGCAGCGGCGGGGCTGATCGTGCTTGGGATCATCTTGATGAAAGTATCGAGCATGACCGAGTAGGCATGCTGCGACCCGCCTAACCCCACATAACCGCCCCGGCCATCCCGACCGGGCAAGACATACCAAAGGAACCGGAAATGGCACTTACAGCAATCATCGAAGCCTATGGCGGACCAGAGCAGTTCAAGCTGGTGGAGCGCGATGTGGGCGCGGCGGAAGCAGGCGAGGTGCGGATCGCGCACAAGGCGGTTGGGCTGAACTTCATCGATGTCTACCAGCGCACGGGCGTCTACCCACTCACCCTGCCTCATGCGATGGGTATGGAAGCAGCCGGAGTGATCGAAGCCGTGGGCGAGGGTGTCACGCATCTCAAGGTCGGGGACCGCGCCGCCTATGCCTCACAACCGCCCGGCGCCTATAGCGAGGCCCGCGTGATGCCAGCGGCTCAGGTCTGTCCGCTGCCCGATGGCATCTCCTTTGAGCAAGGGGCCGCGATGATGCTCAAGGGCATGACGGTCGAGTATCTTTTCCACCGCACAACCGCGCTCAAACCGGGCGATACGGTTCTCTTTCATGCGGCCGCGGGCGGTGTGGGTCTGCTTGCGTGCCAATGGGCCCGCGCCGAAGGGATCACACTGATCGGCACCGCCGGGACGGATGAGAAATGCCAGCTCGCCCTTGATCATGGGGCCACCCATTGCCTCAACTACCGCGAAGGGGATTGGTCCGCGAAGGCGCGCAATCTGACCGGGGGTGTTGGCGTCGACGTCGTGATGGACGCGGTGGGCAAAGATACGTTTGAAGGCTCGCTCGATGCGCTGAAACCGCTGGGGATGATGATCTCCTTCGGCGCGGCCTCCGGGCCTGTGCCACCGATGGATGTGGGAATTTTGGGCAAAAAAGGCTCCCTCAAACTGACTCGCCCGACGCTTTTCACCCATATCGGCGACCACGCGACCTGTCAGGCGATGGCGCGGCATCTTGGGGAAAAGGTCCTCTCTGGCGACGTGAAGATCAACATCGGCCAAAGGTTCGCGTTGCGCGATGTGGCCAAAGCGCATGAGGCTTTGGAGGCACGTCAGACGACAGGCAGCACGATTCTGGAGATCTAGCGCTTACGCCCGCGATCACTTCTTGTCGCGGGCCGCTTTTTCTTCTTTCGTCAGCTTGTTCTGCCAGACGTTCTTGCTCAGCCCAAGCTCGGGCGCGAGGGGCTTGGTCTTGCCCTTGCTGACTTTGCCGCCCTTGTTCAGAAATTCCTGAATAAGCGCATCATCCGTGGTTGGTTTGGGGACTTTTTTCATGGCACCAAACCTATCTCCTGTGCGCAAGGCAGGCAAGCCGTCACGCACCGTCCCAGCGTCTCAGCATCCAATACCATTGATCCGGATGCGCAAGGATGCGCGCCGAGAGGCTGTCATTAAAGGCGCGGGTCATGGTGATCGCATCCGAGTGCGGAATCGGCGCCTCGAACACCACGTCAAAGCTGTGCCCTTCCCCGGTGCGGATACCATAGGCCGGGATCATCGGCAGATCGTATTTCAACGCCAATTGCGCCGACGAGAGGGACGTGAGCGCGTCCACCCCGCAAAACGGCATAGGCACGCCCTCGGAATATTTCTCATCCAGCAGGATCGACACGATGCCGCCCCCGCGCAAATGCTGCACAAGCGCCTTGGTCCCCACCCGGCCCGTGGCCAGAATGGGCATGCCGCCCGCCTCGATCCCTGCGCGCAGCCGGCGCTCGTAATGGCGGTTCTTGTTGGGACGGTAGACGGCCCCACTTTCCATTCCGTGCATCTTGATCACGGCGCGCACCGCCTCCCACTGCCCGAAATGGCCCGAGACGATGATCGCACCCCGCCCAGCCATATGGGCCTCTTTCAGCGCATCAAGGCCCGGGCCGGACGTGTGGAATTTATGGTGCTGGGTCTGAAACTCAGCCCCGTGATAAATCTCGAAGAGGGTCTGGCCCATATTGCGGCCCATGGCCCAGCCCATCTGGGCGCGCGCACTGCGCTTCATCTCGGGGAACACGCGCCGCGCCTCGCGATCAAACTTGCGCCCAGCAGGTGGAAACCACCGCATCACCGCCTCCAGCGCCCCGCCAAGCCCGCGCGAGCGCACATCGAACGCACGCCACCTCAGAGCGGTCAGAGCCGACCACAAGGGCATGTATCTGGCATGGGAGAGAACCGATTTGAATGGGCGGGATAACATGGCCCCCGGTATGATCCGGTTTGAACCAAAGGCCAAACGAAAAAGGCCCCGCGCGTCTCCGCCGGGGCCTCTTCCAATCTTGGGTCAGACGATCAATCGTCGGCTTTTTCTTTCGCCTCGGGCGCGACTTCTTCGCCCGTTTCCTGATCAACCACTTTCATTGACAGACGGACCTTGCCGCGATCATCGAAGCCTAGAAGCTTAACCTTCACTTCCTGACCTTCCTTCAGAACATCTGAAGGATGGTTCAGGCGACGGTTCTCGATCTGAGAGACATGCACGAGCCCGTCCCGCTTGCCGAAGAAGTTCACGAAGGCGCCAAAATCGACGATCTTGACGACCGTGCCGGTATAGACCTGACCTTCTTCCGGCTCTGCCACGATCGAATGGATCATGTCGTAAGCCTTCTTGATGGCCTCGCCGTTGGGCGATGCGATCTTGATGATACCTTCGTCATTGATATCGACCTTCGCACCCGACACTTCGACGATCTCACGGATCACCTTGCCGCCCGAACCGATCACTTCGCGGATTTTATCCGTTGGGATCTGCATGGTCTCGATGCGCGGTGCGTGGATCGAGAAATCCTGCGCGCCGGTCAGAGCCTTGTTCATCTCGCCAAGGATATGCATCCGGCCTTCTTTGGCCTGCGCCAGCGCCTTTTGCATGATCTCTGGCGTGATGCCCGCGATCTTGATGTCCATCTGAAGCGACGTGATACCGTTCTCGGTTCCGGCCACTTTGAAGTCCATATCGCCCAAGTGATCCTCGTCACCAAGAATATCGGTCAGAACCGCGTAGGAGCCATCGTCTTCAAGGATCAAACCCATCGCGACACCGGCCACAGCCGTTTTCAGCGGCACGCCCGCATCCATCATCGCAAGCGAGCCGCCGCAAACGGAAGCCATCGACGAGGAGCCGTTCGATTCGGTGATCTCGGAGACCAGACGGATCGTGTAGGGGAAATCCGTCGCTGGCGGCAGAACCGCCTGAAGCGCGCGCCATGCGAGCTTGCCGTGACCGATTTCGCGACGACCGGGAGGGCCCACGCGACCTGCTTCACCCACCGAATAGGGGGGGAAGTTGTAATGCAGCAGGAAGTTCGACTTATACATGCCCTGAAGGCTGTCGATCATCTGCTCATCATCGCCGGTGCCCAGCGTGGTGACCACAAGGCTCTGTGTCTCACCGCGGGTAAACAGGGCCGAGCCGTGCGTCCGAGGCAGAAGGCCCGTCTGAGACACGATATCGCGCACCTTATCCAGCGCACGTCCGTCGATCCGCTTGCCGGTTTTCACCACGTCGCCGCGCAACACGCTTGCTTCGAGCTTTTTGAGCGCGGAGCTGAGGTTCGGATCTTCAAGCTGCTCGTCGCTCAGAGCTTCCTTGATCGCCGCTTTGGCGTCCGACACGGCGGTCGTGCGCTCTTGCTTGTCGTTGATCGCATAGGCGGCGCGGATCTTGTCCTCACCGGCCTTTTTGACCACCTCGTAAAGCTCGGAGTAATCCGGCGCTTGGAAGTCAAACGGCTCTTTCGCTGCCACTTCGGCCAGATCAATGATCAGGTCGATCACTGGCTGAATCTGCTCATGCGCGAAGTTCACAGCGCCCAGCATTTCTTCCTCGGTCAGCTCATAGGCTTCCGATTCCACCATCATCACGGCGTCTTTGGTGCCGGCAACGACAAGATCAAGACGCTGATCGGGGTTGTTCTTCAGCTCGTGCATGTCGTCCACGGTGGGGTTCAGGATGTATTCGCCATCCTCATATCCCACGCGGCACGATGCGATCGGACCACGGAACGGTGCGCCAGAAATCGTGAGCGCGGCAGAGGCGGCAATCATCGCAACCATGTCCGGGTCATTCACCAGGTCGTGGCTGAGCACGGTACACATCACCAGTGTCTCATTCTTGAAACCGGGGACGAACAAAGGCCGGATAGGACGGTCGATCAAACGCGCGGTCAGCGTCTCTTTTTCCGTCGGGCGCGCCTCGCGCTTGAAAAAGCCGCCGGGCACTTTGCCCGCCGCATAGTATTTCTCTTGGTAATGCACCGTCAGCGGGAAGAAATCCATTCCCGGTTTTGGCGACTTTGCGAAGGTCACGTTGGCCATGACCGACGTTTCCCCCAATGTGGCGATGACCGAGCCATCTGCCTGGCGGGCAACCTTGCCCGTTTCGAGTGTCAGCGTTTCTTCGCCCCACTCAATCGATTTTTTCACTTCGTTGAACATCTAAGTTTCCTGTTTCGGCCCGTTTGGCCAATTGCATAGGGGGCGCATTCCCCCTGACCTCGGTATCTTATTTGTCGGGCGCTGAGGTCCGGGCGCCAACTTCCAGATGCGCCGCGTCTACCTCAGATCGGGCGCAATTGAAAGCAATCTGATGCAGGGCGCGATTCGGCCACGCAGCCTAGACGAGGCTGAACTTCTCCGGGCGCAGGATCTCGACCGTCTCGACATAGGCGACCCCGGCGTAATTGGTGAAATACTTGGCCACGACATCATCGGTGATCGCCTCGGCCACGTCATGATTGGCGACGATGGCTTCGATCTTCACATTCTGCGAAATGCCGCCCGCCACCTGCGCGCGCCCGCTGCCGCGCTTGCCACGGCTGCCCTTGCCGCCCGCCTCCACGAAAGTGTAGCCGGTGCCGCCGTGCGCCTCGATGATGGCGGCCACCCCGTCAAGGATGCTGCGCTCGGTGATGATGACGACTTTGGTCGCGCTGTGCATGGTGTGTCCCCGTTTTGCTTTGATACAAAATGGGGGACCCTACGCCATAGGGCAAGTGGCCAAGGTGCCGGCGCGCACCGCAAAAAAGCCGCTATGCCTTGGGTTTAGCCCGGCGGCTCGCGCGGCTTGCCACACCCTGGCTCAGCTTCGGTTCGCCCAACTGGCCCCTGATCCAGTCCTGAAAGAGAAAAACCTCATATTCCTCCTGCATGAGAACCCCACGCTCAAAGGCGCGGCTTTGCAGACCGGCTTGGTTCATCTCACAGGCGTCAGCGTCCTGATCCATCACCAAAATCCCGAAATCCACGATTTTTCCCATGTCGAAATCTGGCCGCGCCGTCATCTCAGGGTGGAAAAACCATTCTGCGGTAATCTCCATCTCCACCGGAGATATCGGCGTGATCTGCACACTGCGCACGTAATCCGCGTGATGTGCCACGAAAATTGACGGCATGAGCGTCACATATCGCTGCCCGGCATCCAGATCATCCTCCGTCAGCCCCGGCAACCGCCCCTGCGCAGAGCCATCCATTGACCATGATGTCGCCCCTGCACGAAGCCCGCCGGAGATATGCGCGGCTGTCTCGGACGCTGTTTGTGCCCAATCGGGATCATCCCGCCGCGCCATGATCGCCCTGCCATAGATCGGCACCAGAGCCGACAATTCCGGATGGATATTGGGGCAATGCAGACACTCGTTAAAATTCTCCCAGAAAATCTTCCAGTTACAGTTGATCCGCTTGGTATAGCTGTGCCCCATCCTCAGATCGGCCAGCGGCCAATTGGCGACATAGGCCATCTCGGCGCCATAGAGCGTCTCGAACGCCTCGGCGTCTGGATCAAGATTGGCAAAGACAAAGCCGCCCCACTCCGCCACGGAGATCGGCAACAGCGGATGATCGGCCCGGTCAAACCCCTCAACAGGGCGCATCGGACCCGTGGCGCGCAACCGGCCCGACAGATCATAGGCCCATTGGTGATAGGGGCAGGTGATCAGCGGTTTGTCCAACATGCCCGACGCCTGCTGGCACAGGATAGAGCCGCGATGGCGGCAGGTGTTGAAGAACCCGCGCAGCGCACCCTCCGCATCGCGCAGGAGCAAAATGGGCTGATCCGCGATGGTAAAGGTGCGAAACGCCTTTGGCCCCTCAAGCGTCTCGGCCCGGCACAGATAGACCCAATTGCGCATCCATATCTGCGACATTTCCCGCGCATGATGCGCGGGGTCGAGATACCATGCCGCGGGCAAGGCGGGCATAGCGCGCGACAGCCCGTTGAACTCTGTTTCCAACACCGGATAATCATCCATGAGCGCGACTCCCTAAATCCTGTCAGGCTCAGCATATCAAAGTTGGCCGGATGTGATTACAAAATTTGCCAGGTGCCATAAAAAAACGCCCGCTCAACACAGAGCAGGCGTTCTATCATGTCTCCACCCAAAAAGGGGTGGGCAGGCGCGAAGGCCTTAGCGGCGAATGCCCAGACGTGTGATGAGGTCTTTGTAACGGGCTTCATCTTTGGACCGGACGTAATCCAGCAGCTTGCGGCGCAGAGCGACCATTTTCAGAAGGCCACGTCGACCGTGGTTGTCCTTCTTGTGGGTCTTGAAGTGCTCTGTCAGCGTGCTGATCCGCGAGGTGAGAATGGCAACCTGAACTTCGGGCGAACCGGTGTCGCCTTCTTTGGTTGCAAACTCTTTCATCACGCGGTCTTTTTCTTCGGCGGTAATCGACATCGGGTTCTCCTTTGGGTCAAGGGTTTAGGGCACAAGCCGGGATGTCGTCCAGCAAGGTCCGTGGAGGTATCCGTCAGAGGCAAGCCCCGGAAGGATGCGGGCAGGTAACCCGTTTTTTCATCGAAGGGAAGCAAAATCCATGGCCGCCCGCGCCGCCGCCTTGATCAGAGCATTGCGCCCGGCGGCAGCGCGCTCTGCCCGATCAGAGTGAGATGGCCAACATTCAACCCTTCTGAGTTGTTCACCTCGGCAATCCTCGTGCCATTAAGCAGAACGTGCTGGATCGAGCCATTTTCGGCATCGGGTTCCAGAGCGACTTCTGGCTCTTGCTCAAGGGTGTCGTCGAAGAGAATCAGCAGGCTGTCTTCCGCCGGGTCAAAATCTAGAACTTGCGCCTGATGCGTGGCTGAAAGCCAACTACCAAGGATCGCCGTGTCAGCACCGGCGCCCAATGTCACAATATCATGCGCGCCTGCGGTGATGATATCATCGCCAGAACCACCATTGAGGAAATCACCTTCATCCAAGTCGTCCCAGCCATCATCCGCATCGTCATCCTCAAGACCCGACAGCGTGTCATTTCCCCAGCCGCCAAAAAGCGTGTCCGCCCCGAGGCCCCCGCGCAGGCTGTCATCGCCAAGATAACCGCTGACCGCGTCGTCACCTTCACCGCCCGCGACCAGATCGTTGCCCATGCTGCCGGTCAGCGTGTCATTGCCCGCCCCGCCCATGACCGCGTCATCGCCATTCTCGCCATAGGCGTGATCATCACCGTCGCCGCCATCGATCCAGTCGCCGTCGCCACCGCCCCAGAGGCTGTCATTACCCGCACCGCCGTCAAGCGTGTCAAAACCCAGCCCGCCGAAAAGCTCATCATCGCCCGCTTCGCCGGACAGGCTGTCATCCCCTGCGCCACCGTTGATCAGGTCCACACCCTCCGTGCCACCGATCACCTCGCCCAAATCGGTGCCAAGCAGGATGTTCTCGAGCAGGGTGGTGGCATCGCCCGCCATGTCTTGGGTCTCTTCGGTGTCGTCCGTGGTATCGGTATCGTCGGCCTCATCCACCGCAAGCAGGGTCTCAATCAGGCTGGCATCATCTGCCACAGCTGCAACACCCTCTTCATCAAGGCCGAGGTCGAACGCCGCTATCGCATCGTCGCCCTCTGCCACTTCGTCTGCTTGCGCAGGTTCGTCAGCCTGATCTGCCGCATCAGGCTCTGGGTTCGCACCAAACGCGATCAGGTCGAGCATGGAACCCGAGCTTTCGCCATCCTCCACGCCCTCTTCGCCGGTTGCCATTTCTGCGGCATCCGTTTCCTCATCCTCGTCCGACCCCATCCCGATGAATGCGGTGGCACCAAGCGCCATCATGCCCATAAGGCCTGCTATAAGTAACATATCATCAACCCACTCTTACCCATCATCAGGGTGCCCGTCGGGGGGCGTTCGGTCAACGCAACAGCTAAGACGTGGTTAATGCACGCAGGCGCGCAGGGGTGGCGATCAGAGGGGAGTAAACTCTGCCCAAGGCTCAGGCTGACGCGCGTAGGCTATGTAGAGCGGGTGTTTGGGGTGTCCGTCCTTGGTCAGCCCAAGATGGTAAACCGGGCGGCCCAAGCCCTGCAACATACGGGCCACTTCGGGGCCCCGCCCGCGATGCACACCGTGGGTTCCCCAAGCCGCAATGATTCGGTCCGCCCAGTCGCAGCTTTCGCGGATCGCCGCATCATTTCCCGGCCCCACGGGATCGGCGGCAGCGCGCATCTCGCGCGGGTCCGTATCGCGCCAAGCAAAGATGTTGGTCACGCGAAAGCCACCAAAGCCCAGTGTCCGCGCCCGCCGCTCACAGCGCTCCACGGTGGGGTCATTCTGCACCTCGGTCGCGGTAGAGGGGTTGAGCATGATGAAAAGCGCCTTCTGTCCGGCGGGCTCCCAGACGCGGGTCAGGGTATAGCGATACCGCTCGCAATCGGAATAGACCGCCGTGGAGGAGGCATCACCCTTGATATGGGTGCGCTCAATCATTTCCCAGTGTCATGGCCAGTGTCATCACCAGCATCATTGTCCGGCGCAGGCCCGCCCTGCGGTGCGGCGAATACCCGGCTGGGATGCAATGCGCCGGATTTGTAGATCCCCACTGCCACCGCCCGCCCCTCATGCGAGGCCCAAGCCTCATCGCCGTATTCTGCATCGCCAGGATAGACCATGCCGGGATTGCCATTGCGCAGCTTGGCCGCGCCCTCGGGGGTGCACCGCAGCTCGGGCAGCTCCGACAGACCCACCTCCAGCGGCAAAAGATGCGCATCAAGCGCGGGATCATGCGCCAGCGCTTCAACCTCGGCCAGCGTGATCGCATCCTCCACATCAAACGGCCCGGACCACATCCGCCGCAGCCATGTCACATGACCATAACAGCCCAGTTGCGCGCCCAGATCCCGCGCGACGCTGCGCACATATCCACCCTTGCCACAGGTCATCTCAAGCACCGCACTATCGGCATCCGGGCGATCGTCCAGCAACAGCTCCTCGACCCAGAGGGGGCGGGCGGCGATCTCCATTTCCTCACCGTCGCGGGCGCGCTTGTAGGCCCGCTCGCCGTCGATCTTCACGGCGGAAAATTGCGGCGGGACCTGCATGATGTCACCGACAAAACCGCTCAGCGCCTCTTTGATCTCATCGTCGCTGGGGCGCGCATCGCTGCGCAGGATCACTTCGCCCTCGGCATCGTCGGTATTGGTGGCCGCACCAAACTGCACCGCAAAACGGTAAGCCTTGAGCGCATCCGTCACGAACGGCACGGTCTTCGTGGCCTCGCCAAGTGCTATGGCCAGAACCCCCGTCGCGTCAGGATCAAGCGTGCCAGCGTGGCCGGCCTTCTTGGCCTGCAACGCCCAGCGCACCTTGTTGACCACCGCCGTAGAAGTCGGCCCCGCAGGCTTGTCCACGACCAGCCATCCGGAAATATCGCGCCCCTTGCGTTTGCGTGCCATGCCTCAACCCTTGCCATGTAGATAAGGGGTGCGGGCTAGCCCAGCCCCGCCGCCCTGTCAATCACGCCTACTAGGTGGCCTTGGGCACCTTGGCCACCACCCCGCGCACAATGGGCCAGTCCGCAGCTATCAGCCCTGTTGCGCGCGCCGCAACCAGCGCGGCCCAGCCACCGATCACATTGGCCAGAACGGCCACGACCAACACGCCCGTATATCCACCGATCATCACACCAGCCCATGTCAGCGGCACGTAAACCACGAAAATCCGGCCTGCACTCAGGCTCATGGACCAAAGCGCCTTATCGCGGGCGTTCATCGCCGCATTGGCCGTCACCAGCATCCCGTAGCCGAAAAAACCCCAACTTGCGACGCGCAGATACTGCGCCGCATAGGCTGCCTCCTCTTCGCTGGGGGTCATGATCTGGGCGATCATGTCGGCTGTGAGGGTCAAAGACACCGCAACCATCAGGCCAAACCCGAGACAAATCACGAAACACAGGCGCAACGCCTCTTGCGCACGGTCTTTTTTGTCGGCGCCCCATGCCTGGCCCACCACCGGCCCAATGCCCGACGACAGTGCCAGCATCGGAACCAACAGAAGCGACTGCACCCGCGTGGCCGAGCCAAAACCCGCAACGGCGGTATCGCCCAGAGTGGCCAATGCGGCAGTCACCATCGCCATGCCTGCGGGGTTGATCGCATTGCTGAGCGCGGCAGGCGCCCCAACCCGTCCGATGCGCAACACTGAATTCCAAAGGTTTTTCAGCGGCCCACAACTCAGACAAATCACCCCCCGGTGCAGGCCATAAAGCGTGATGAACGTGAAAGACGTGATCCGGGCGAGCAACGTGGCCATTGCCGCGCCTGCGGTGCCAAATTCAGGCACGAAGGCCACGCCAAAGATAAAGAGCGGCGTGAGCGCGATATTCAGGACCGCTTCGCCCAGCATCACTGTGGCGGCCACCCCGCTCTCGCCACTGGCCCGAAACACCGCGTTAAGTGACATGCCGGTGACCAGGAACGGAAAGCTGAGGCTCCAAAAGGTGGCATATGCGAGGATCGCGTCCAGAACCTCCCCCTCCGCGCCCATCGCGGAGAAGAGCCATGGAGCCACCAGATAAAAAAGCCCGGCCCCAACGCACCCGAGAACCAAAGCGAGGCCCATGGCATGAAGCGCCATACGCTGCTGCGCCGCATCATCGTCACCTTTTCCGATAGCCTGCGAAATCACCGTGTTGGTGCCCGCCGACAGACCAATCGACAGCGATGTCATCGCCGTCGTCACAGGGAATACATATCCGATAGCGGCGAGCGATGTCGCTCCGTCCCGCGCCAGAAAAAACGCATCCGCGAGCCCAACCGACAACACACCGAGAATACCGATCGTCATGGGCGCGCTGACCCGGAACAGCGCGCGCGCGACACTCCCGTCGTTCAGGTTTTTATCGGTGCTCATAAGGATGGTGCCTCCCTGTGCATCCGGCGAGATAGCCATCGGCGTCAGGGCGAAACGCTTAGGGGCGCAAAACGGTTCCCACAATCGGCCCAAGCGGGAAGCCACGGTCATGCCGCCCAAGCCCCGGCGCATAGAGCCGCGAGATGTTGCCATCGAAATAAAGCGCCTGAGGCAGGGCCAGATGATCGCGGAAGAGCCGCCCGAAGGAATGAAAATTCACCGGCTGGTTGGAAATGGCGAAGATGGCGCGGCGTCCATCCGCACTCGTGCCCACGCCGTTGCGGATATACATGCTGTCGCTGTTTTCCAGAAAACGCGGGTGCAGTGCGCCGTCGATCACCAGCATTGGCCCCGATTGCGTGGCATCCAGGCAGGCAGGGGCCTCG
>CALGEH010000120.1 GCA_937881735.1 uncultured Shimia sp. | reverse complement strand
CCGCCCCCCTCAAAGGCCGTATCGCGATGATGGCACAGAGCGATCTTCTGATGCCGTGGCTCACCATCACGCAAAACGTGACGCTTGGGGCGCGGCTTCGTGGCACAGCGCCCGACCTGCCCCGCGCCGAGGCGCTGCTGGAGCAGGTGGGTCTTGCGGATCACGCGTCCAAACGGCCCGAGGCCCTCTCGGGTGGCCAACGCCAGCGCGCCGCCCTTGCCCGAACATTGATGGAAGACCGGCCTGTGGTCCTGCTTGATGAGCCTTTCTCGGCCCTCGATGCCCGAACCCGCGCGCAGGTGCAGGACCTGACGGCGGAATTTCTCAGAGGTCGCACCGTGCTGATGGTGACCCATGATCCGGCCGAGGCCGCGCGGCTGGCCGATCACATCACCATCCTGACCGAAGGCGGCCATAGCGACTGGCCCGCACCCTCTGGGACCGCGCCGCGCGCCGTGGATGATCCCGCGATGCTGCACACAACGGGCGCGCTTCTGGCGCGGCTGCGCGCGGCATGAAGACGGCGCTCACAGCCTTGGCGTCCACGGCGCTGGCCCTTGCTCTCTGGCAGGCGGTAATCTGGATCACGGGGGTGCCGAACTTCATACTGCCCAGCCCCTTGCGCGTCTTGGAGACGATGATCGAGAGCCGCGCCCTTCTAGCCACGCATTTCATGACGACAGCGTCGGAAATCCTCATCGGCCTCGCCCTTGGCGCGCTTCTGGGTGGGCTCACCGCAATTGGCCTCGCCGCCTCGCCCATCGCGCGGCAACTGGTCCGGCCCATGCTGGTTTTCAGCCAGGCGGTGCCGGTCTTTGCCCTCGCGCCGATCCTGACGCTCTGGTTCGGCTATGGCATGGGATCCAAGATCGTGATGGCGCTTCTGATTATCTATTTCCCAATCACCTCGGCGTTTTTCGACGCGCTGATGCGCACGCCGCAGGGCTGGATCGACATGGCCCGCGTGATGGGTGCGTCCAACGCACGGATCATGCGGGTGATCCGCATCCCGGCCGCCCTGCCCGGCCTTGCCTCGGGTCTGCGCCTCGGGGCGGTCTATGCGCCGATCGGGGCCATAATCGGTGAGTGGGTGGGGGCGTCCAAGGGGCTGGGATACCTGATGCTTTTGGCGAACGGACGGGCCAAGACGGATCTGATGTTTGCCGCCCTCATTGTGCTGGCGGTGTTTACCGTGCTCTTGCACGCCGCCGTGGATCGAGCCTGCCGTGCCACTTTGGACCGCACGCGGGAAGGGCCCGGAGGTGTTTGAGTATTTTAGCTAAGAAGAAGGTGCGGCGGATTGGCCTAGAAATCCGTGGGCGCGCCGCCTTCTGATTTGCGCCGCTGGACAAAGGTGGCCAGCTCATCGCGGATTGCTTCGTCCATCGGGGGGGCCTCAAAGCTTGCGATGATGTCTTGGAACGTCTGATGCGCGCGCGCGGCCGTCCATGTGGCGCCTGCGATTTCCCACGCCTCGAAATTGCGCCAATCGCTGAGGAAGGGTTGGTAGAAGGCGGTGGTGTAGCGATCTTGGGTGTGCTGAATTCCGAAGAAATGGCCTTGGTCGCCCACTTCGCGGATCGCATCAATGGCGATCTCGTCCGGGCCGGTTGCGGTCAGCATCGGGTCCATGTAGCGCTGAATATGCTGGAGGATTTCGCAATCCATCACGAATTTCTCAGGCGATGCGATGAGCCCTCCTTCCAGCCACCCGGCGGCGTGGTAGATCATGTGCGCGCCCGCCTGCACCCCTGACCAGAGGCTGTTGGAGGTCTCCCACATCGCCTGCCCATCGGGCACGTTGGCCGCGCACACGCCGCTTGCGCGCATCGGCAGCTTGTAGAAGCGCGCAAGCTGTCCTGTCATCTGGGTGGCGCGCATGTATTCGGGCGTGCCAAACGCGGGCGCGCCCGATTTCATATCCACGTTGGAGGTAAACGTGCCGATCACGCAACACGCACCGGGGCGCACAAGCTGGGCCAGCACCACGGCGATCAGCCCCTCGGCCAGCGATTGCGCCACGGCCCCCGACATGGTCACGGGCGCCATGGCCCCGGCCAGCGTAAAGGGCGTCACCACGAGGCCCTGATTGCGCCGCGCCAGCCGCATCCAGCCGTCCAGCATCGGGTAGTCATGCTTGAGCGGGGAGGTGGAATTGATGTTGGAATACATATGCGGGCGGGCTTCGAATTCCGCATCCGTGAGGCCGCCTGCAATCCGCACCATCTCCATCACATCCTCGACCCGCTCTTTGCCGAGGCAATAGGCGTGGGCGACCTTGTCCGTGAGGGTGAGCTTGTCATAGACCACATCCAGATGGCGCACGCTGGCATGGATGTCTTGCGGCTCCACCGGGTAACCACCGACGAAGTGGATGCAGTTGAAATACTGGCTGAGTTTCAAGAGGTTCGCACACATCTCGCGGGTGCCGGTCACCTTCTTGCCGATCTTCATGTCCCAATAGCTGGGCGGGGATGAGACGTTGCCGAAATTGATATGCTTGCCGCCGATGGTCAGCATGTTGTTCGGGTTGCGCGGGGTGATGGTGAACTCTTCGGGGGCCAGGGCGATCTGCTCCATTACGAAATCGCGGCCCATACGGACGTTCTCGCCATTGATCGTGCAGCCGCCGCTGGCGCGAAAAACCTCGAGCGCCTCGGGGTTCAGGATGGTGATCCCAATCTCTTCCAGAATGCGCATGGCCCCTTCGTGGATGGCGAGGATGCCGCCTTCGTCCAAGGGCTCAATCGGCCTGTCGATGTTGAGGGGCGGCGAAAAGGGCATCTGCTCGATCACCGCCGAGCCACGGCGATCTGCGGCGCCTGCGCGGCCTCCGCCACGGCGGCGCTTTTTGGTCTCGTCGGTCATGGCGCTGTCCTTCCCTTGGGTGCTGGGAGGAAGACAAACATGCGAGACGGCGCGCGGGTATCCGCTTTGCGACAGCATGTGTCGCTTTTGCAAAATGCCCTGCCGGTTCAGGCGGGCGGGGCCGCCATTCGACGCGCGCGTAGCAGGTAGATCCCGAGGCTGCCCACGACGATGGCGCCTCCCGCCAGCATCGCGGCCGTGATGGGCTCGCCCAGCGCCAGCCACACCCAAAGCGGACCGAGCACTGTCTCCAGAAGCAACAGCAGGCTCACATTGGCCGCAGGCGTGTAGCGCGCGGCCAAGGAGAGTGCGAAAAACGAGAGCGGCAAGACCACTGATCCGGTGAGGAGCATCGCCCAGACCGCGCCCTCCCACATGGCGGCGGGTCCTTGCACGGCCCAACCCGCCGCACCCGCAATCCACGCGCCCACACCGATCAGCAAAAGGATCGGCAGATGGGTCTGCGCGCGTAGCACCGTGAAGTTCAGCGCCAGCGCCGCCGCCACACCAAGCCCCGCCACCGCCCCGAGCACCGTGGCCGCATTCAACCCACCAGTCTCATGCCCGCCAGTGACCGCAAGCGTGATCCCGACCGAGACCGCCGCGATGGTGACCCATGTGGCGCGGCCCGTGCGCTCACCCATAAGGGCGAGACCGAAGAGCGCCGAGAATATCGGCACTGTGGCCACCCCCAAGAGGACAATCGCCACAGGTGCCACGGCGATGCCGATGCAAAAGAGAGCGGCGTTCACAGATTGGCTGAGCGCCACAATCATTCCACTGCGCGAACGCAGCGCCGCCAGATCCGCGCGCCTGTCCGCGCTGGTCAGCGCCCAGAGCGCCACCATGACCGTGCCCATGATAAGGCCGCGCCAGCCCATCATCGCCGCGCCGTCCATCCCCGAGAGGCGCATCAAGAGCGCGTCCGGCGTCAGCACCACCGCGCCAAAGGCGGCAAGCCCGAGGCCGAAAGCGCCGCCGCGCCTCACCCCTCAAGCCATTGGGGAATATGGCCAATATCCGGCAGCACCACATCGGCATAGGGTTCCAGAACGGCGCGCGGTGCCACGCCCGTAAGAACACCCACCGTGCTCATTCTTGCCGCACGGCCCGCCATCAGATCATGGGTGCTGTCGCCCACCATGACGCAGACCTCCGGGTCAAGGCCAACGCTGTGGGCAAAGGCCAACAAAGGCTCCGGCGCGGGCTTGCCGCCAAAGCCCGAATCAAAGCCTGCAACGAAATCGAACCGCTCCAGAACACCCGCGCTCGTGAGATGCGCGCGTGCGCCATATTCGCTGTCATTGGTCATCACGCCCAGCTTCAAACCCGTGGCCCTCAGGCCATCAAGGAAGGGGGCCAAATCCACCGCCGGGGCCAGCGGGGCATGGGCCGCAGAGAGCATCATCTCTTCCTCGATTACATCCACTGATACCCCCGGCAGGGCCGAAGCGATGGCCTCGGCGCCCTCTCGGTTGGTGGCGGCAATTATGGGGCTATCGGGATGAAAGGCGCGGGACACCAGATCAAATTGAACAGCCGCGGCAATCTGGTCCGGTGCCACGCCATGCGCCTTTGCCAAGGACTGGATGAGATCGCTGGTCCACACATTCCATGTGGTATGAAAATCAAACAGCGTGCCGTCCTTGTCGAACACGATCCCCTCGATGCGGCCCGCTGTCCTCATGTCCAATGCACCTGCTCTCCGCCCGGCAATGCGCCGCGCGCCTCGCCTATGGCCGTGCCCGGAACATTCAGCGCATCAGAGCACTCAATCACCCACGCATCGTTCATTAATAAAAATTCAAGCACTGCGCCGAGAAATGCCGGATCGGCTGCTCCGGCGCGCACATCCTCCTCGGACACGCCACTTGATCCCATAAACGTTTGTAAAAGGTCATCATTTCCCACAAGCCACGCCAAGGCGCGCAACCCCAACGTCTCGGCGGATTCCTGCGATTGCCCCATTTCGCCCTCACTTCTGGAAAGGTTTTCTTAACTTCTTAAAGGGATAGTTAATGCAGCGGAAAGGGCAAGTCAGAAAGGCGGGCGCCCAGGGTGCCGGATGTGGTGGTGCTTCTCAGTATGCCCGGCGCGGACGACACCGCGATTAAGCTGATCGCGGAGTTGCGCGCGGCGTATTTCGATGTGGCGCAAGCCCGTTCCGGCGCAGAAGCGCTGGAGGCCATCCGCAGGGACCGGCCCGATATGATCGTGGCCAATGCAAAGTTGCGTGACATGGAGGCGCAGGAGTTTATCGCCCGCGTGCGGGCCCGCCCCGATCTGGCGGTCATTCCCATCGTTCTAATCTTGCCTGAGGATTGCCGCGAGGGGCGTGTGGCATCACTTCTGGCAGGTGCGGATGATGTGATCGCGCAGCCCATCAACGAACGGATGCTGCTCGCACGGATGCGCGGCCTGCTGCGACAGCACCACACGCTTCAGGATATGCGCATGAGCGCCGGACCCGATTGCGCCTCGGGCTTTTCCGAGGCGCAGGGCAGCTTCCAAACTCCGGGCGAAATCGCTCTTTTGAGCATCGACAAGGCCGATGCTGCCGGGCTTCGTGCGCGCCTTCAGGCCACCTGTCGTGACAAGATCACGGTGATGGAGACCGCCCGCGCACTCACCAACTCCGGTGCGCCCAGGGTGCCGGATGTGGTGGTGCTTCTCAGTATGCCCGGCGCGGACGACACCGCGATTAAGCTGATCGCGGAGTTGCGCGCGGCACCTCATATGCGCCACAGCCGCCTTCTGGCCGTGGTGCAAGACGATACAGGGCCACTGGCGGCAACGCTCTTGGATATGGGTGTCGATGACGTCCTGAGCGGCGCGCTGAACCTGCCTGAGTTGACGCTCCGGCTGGAAAACCAAATGCGCCGCAAAAAAGCGATAGAGGGTTTGCGCAACCGTCTGCATGACGGGCTCCGAGCTGCGATGATTGATCCACTCACGGGACTTTACAATCGTCGCTTCGCCCTGCCCTTCCTGACCGAGCTTGCGCAAGGTCAGCAGGGGCAGGGTCGATCCTTTGCCGTCATGGTCGCGGATTTGGACCACTTCAAACGGGTCAATGACGCGTATGGCCATGCGGCGGGCGACAAGGTGCTGGTGCATGTGGCGGACCTCTTGCGCCGTGGCCTGCGCGAGAATGACCTGATTGCGCGGATCGGCGGGGAGGAGTTTCTTATCGTGATGCCCGACACCTCGGCGCAAACCGCCCAGGAGACCGCCAGCAGATTATGCCGCGATGTGGCTGCCACGACGGTGCCGGTGCCAGGCAGTGGGGCTGAGCTTGGTGTAACCGTCAGCATCGGCGTCGCGATGGGTCTCAGCGGCAAGCAGGGACAGGCCGATGCAGAGGCGCTGATCGAGCAGGCAGACCGCGCGCTTTATGGCTCCAAGGCCTGCGGGCGCAACACTGTCACCGTTTGCGCGCGCCCCGCCGCCTAAACGCGGCAATCGCTCAAAACACAGCAGCATCGGGCCCAGCACACCCACAGCCGACAATCGCGCGACATCCTGCCCCCTTTTCATTTCCCAATTCGAAGCAGATGGTGGTCCACATCACGACCGGAGCATCACATGCGAAACACCCCCCCCACAATGGGAACCCCCGCCAGCATCGAGGAGCGCGCCCTTTGGCCCGCGCTACGCCGTGGGTTTCGCTGCAAATGCCCCAATTGCGGCTCCGGCCCCCTGCTGAAAAGCTATCTGACGATCCGCGACACCTGCACGGTCTGCCGACAGGACTTCAGCGGACACCGCGCCGATGATGGCCCGGCCTACCTCACCATTTTGATCGTCGGGCATTTGATGGCCCCCCTCTTGCACATCGCCTTCGTACAATTTCGGCCCGAGCCTTTGGTGCTTTTCGCGGTATTTGCGCTTGGCTGTGTCACCCTGTCCCTCTACCTTCTGCCCAGACTGAAGGGCGCCATCGTCGCCTTTCAATGGGCACGGCAGATGCACGGGTTTGGGGATGACGACTGACCCCTCACCGACAGGAGGGATGGCGATGACACTCGACAAGACCCAGATCCGCAACGCGGCCACGGTGATCGTCTTGCGGCGAGGCGCGGGTGGTGCGCGCGTATTGATGGGCCAGCGCGGCGCGCAAGCCGCCTTCATGCCCAGCAAATTCGTCTTTCCCGGCGGCGCGGTGGATGCGGGCGATGCCGAGATCGCCTTGGCCAGCCCGCTGCCCGATCTCTGTGCGGGACGCCTGACCGAAGATTGCGAGAGCGATATCAGCCATGCGCTGGCCGCGGCCACCATCCGCGAGCTTTGGGAGGAGACCGGCCTCATCCTTGGCCGCGCCGGGACGTGGTCTGGCGATATCCCGGAGGATTGGCGCAGCTATGCCGCAACCGGCCACGTGCCCAGCGCCGAGACGTTGCAGTTCGTGTTCCGCGCCATCACCCCGCCGGGCCGCCCGCGCCGCTTTGATGCGCGGTTCTTTTTGGTCGAAGCCGAGCATCTCATGACCGATCTCGATGATTTCAGCGCCGCAAGCGAGGAGCTATCGCATCTGCAATGGGTACCCTTGGCCGAGGTGCGCCGCGTGGATTTGCCCTTCATCACCGAGGTGGTTCTGGCCGAAATCGCGGCACGCGTGGATGACCCAAACCCGCCCGCCTCGGTCCCGTTTTACCGCAATGACGATGAGGAAAGCCTCTTTCTCCGTCTGAAAGGTCGCCGCCCATCCGCTGTGGACTGACGGCTCGGCGCGGCGGCCAGAGCGGATGCGGCACGGGGTCTTTCGCGCGCAGGAAATATCGCCGGAAAATGGTGGCATAAGACCCGTAGTGATACCCATCATTGCGCGTCATGTAATGCGCGCGGTTTTGCGCGAACGCACCCGGTAGCGCATACCACGCGACCTTGGGGTGCATATGATGGACCACGTGGTAATTATTGTTGAGAAACAGCAGCGCAAGCGGGCCGCGATCCTCGATCACCACGGTGCGACCACTGGAGCGGTCATGCGCGCGGTGCTCCAGAAAGGTGCGGATTTTCAGCAGCGAGAGGCCCAGATAGGCCGCGATGACATAGGCCCAGAGCGGCATTGGCGCGGCCCAGACCCATGCCAGAACCATGCAAACAGCCGGAATATGCGCGAGCCACGCGCGCCGCACGGGCCCATTCCTGGCGCGGATCATGCGAATGTCTGAGGCATAAAACGCCCGCAGCGCGATGAGCGGCCCGATCAGCATCCGCCCCAGAAGCGTGTTGTTGAACCCCAGCTCCGCACGGCGGGCGGCACTCATCTTGGCCCAGGCTGCCGGATCGACAAAATTGGATTCCGGATCATCATAG
The DNA here is from genome assembly GCA_937881735.1 of uncultured Shimia sp. GTDB lineage: Bacteria > Pseudomonadota > Alphaproteobacteria > Rhodobacterales > Rhodobacteraceae > Roseovarius. The sequence continues at coordinate 3,772 of CALGEH010000120.1, read as the reverse complement.
GGATCGGTAAGATTGGCGTCGTTGTGATGCGCGAGATGCGTGTCGCGAAACCTGTAATAGGGCACGAAGAGCGTGAGGCACGGGAACACCAGCGCCTCGTTCAGGCGCTGATTGCGAAACGGGTGGCCGTGCAGCACTTCGTGGCTGAGCGAGCTGTGCTGCGCGATGCAAATCCCCGCCAGGATCACCGCGCCGGGCAGCCAGAGCGCCGCGAGATACGTGGTCGCCAGCGCCCAGAGCAAATAGGTGACAGCGACCAGAAGCAAGGTGGGCCACTCGAACCGCTTACCCATGCACGCGGCCCCATGCGATGCGCGACCAGATGCGTTCATAGAGCACATATGTGCTCAACCCGACCACCGTGTTTATCGCCGCCATGGCCCCGCCAAATGCGAAAGAGCCGGTCATGAAAAACCCCACGGCGGTCATGACGGCGAGGCCAATGACGTTCCATATGATCGCTTTGACGAATGTGCGCTTGGGGCGGTCCATGTATCCTCCGGACGTGGTGGAGATAACCCAAGCGTTACGTCACCGGAGGTCGCCAGAGCAGAGCGTTTATAGTTAACATTTTTAAGCATTGATGATATTATCAAACAGATGTTGGATAAAACGGACAAACGCGTGCGTGCGGACCTCTTTCGCGTCAGGCTGGCCGAGGCTTTGCGGATGAAATCGCTGAGCCAGAGCGCGCTGGCGCGCCGCGTGGGCGTGGACCGCTCGACCGTGTCGCAACTTCTCAAGGGCAGCGGCGCGCGTCTGCCCAATGCGCAGGTGGTGGGCGAATGTGCCCGCACGCTTGGCATCTCCGCTGATTGGCTTTTGGGCCTCACGGACCGGCCCGAGACGGCAGCGGATATCCTCGCCAACTCCCTGTCGCTGACCGAGGCCCCCCGCGCCCTTGTCGATGAGCAGATTTTTCAATGGCACAAGGAGGCGGCGGGCTACAAAATCCGCCACGTGCCTGCGGGCCTGCCCGATATGCTCAAGATCCGGCCCATGCTGGAATGGGAATATGGGCCTCATCTGGGCCGCTCCACCGATCAGGTGATTGGCGCGTCCGAGGACCGAATGGCCTGGATGCGGGGGGCACAATCGGACTATGAGATCGCCCTGCCGCTCGATCAGATGCAGAGCTTTGCGCGCGGTGAGGGCTATTACAGCGGGCTCTCGATCGACACACGCCGCGCTCAACTGGCCCATATGGCTCAAGTCTCGGAGCAGCTTTACCCCCGCTTGCGGCTTTATCTCTTCGACGCGCGACGGGTCTATTCCGCGCCCGTCACCATCTTCGGCCCTTTGCTCGCGGTGATCTATATCGGACGCAATTACATGGCGTTTCGCGACACAGAACGGGTGCAGGCCCTGACCGGGCATTTCGACCACCTTCTACGCGAGGCGAAGGTTTCGGCTCGCGAGGTGCCCGATATGTTGAGCAATCTGGAGGCGTGCCTGTCGCGTGACGGGGAAAACCGCCCGCTATGAGCACAATCCGCAAAACCCGCATCCAATTGCCGGAAACACGCGTATAAGAAATCAAAAACCCATGAGGCAGATAACATGACCAGAGCAACCACCCTGACCGTCCTCACCGCAGCCACGCTCGGCCTTGCAAGCGCTGGATGGGCGCAGACTTTCCCCGAAGAGCCGCGCACCGATCAAGGCTGGAACGTCCGGCTTGATTTCGGGCTTCTGGCCGCGCCGAAATACTATGGCGATGACGACTATCAGATCAGCGCGCTACCCGGTGTTCGGGTGGGCTATGGCGATATCTTCTTCGCGTCGATCAATGAGGGGATCGGGTTCAACCTGATCCGCACCGGCACGCTGCGCGCGGGTCCGATCCTTCGGTATGATTTTGGCCGCGATCAGGACGGTGACAGCCTGTTCCGCGTCTCGGGCGGCGGCACCAATGACCTTCTGGGCCTCGGCGATGTGGATGGCACGGTCGAGCTGGGCGGTTTCGTCGAGTATAGCGCAAACCAGTTCGAGGCCTATCTGGAGGTCCGCAACGGGCTTGGCGGCGGGCATGACGGGATGATTGGCTCCGCACGGTTTGATTACAAAACCACGATCAGCGGCTTTGGACCGCCGGCGTTCTTCTCCGTGGGGCCGACGATTAGCTTCGCAAGCTCCGATTACAATGACGCGTTTTTCGACGTGAACGCGGCGCAATCGGCAGCCTCGGGCCTTGCCGTTTACAATGCAGGCGGCGGGATCAACTCTTACGGCTTGAGTGCGTCGCTGACGATCCCCGTCAGCCAGACTGCCGCGATCACGGCCATTGCGGGCTATGATGTTCTGTCAGGCGATGTAGGAGATTCGTCGCTGGTGCAGCAACGCGGATCGCGCAGCCAGGGCCGGTTTGGCCTCTTCACCGGGTTTCAGTTCTGATCCCTCAATAGGGCATGGGGTGGGCCTTGTGCGTGTGATCAATCGCGCGCAAAAGGTGCTCGTCCAGCGTGACAGCCACTGAGCCAAGCGCGCGGTCCAACTGGTCCATCGTGGTAGCGCCAAAGATGGCCGAGGCCATGAAGGGCCGCGTGCGACACCATGCCAGCGCCATGTGCACCGGGTCGATCCCGTGCTCTGCGGCCAGATCCAAATACGCTTGCGTGGCGGCAAAGGCGCGCTCGGATTTACGTCCACCCAGATCGCCGTTAATCGCCATGCGCGAGCCTTCGGGCACAGCGCCGTTTTGATACTTCCCCGTAAGCAGCCCCGCCGCGAGAGGCGAAAAGGACAAAAGCCCCACATCCTCGTTCACGCTCAGCTCCGCCAGATCGGTGTCGTAGAGACGGCAAAGCAGCGAATATTCGTTCTGGATCGACGCCACGCGCGGGGCACCCCTGCCTTCCGCGATGCGCAGCCATTCAGACGTGCCCCACGCGCTTTCATTGGAGAGGCCAAAATGCCGGATCGTGCCGCGTTTCACTTCTGCCGCCAGCGCATCAAGTGTCTCTTCCATATGCGCGCGGGTGTCTTCGCGATCCTGGCTCGACGGATCAAAGCGCCAGTTCTGGCGGAACATGTAGCTACCACGATTAGGCCAGTGGAATTGATAGAGATCAATGTGATCCGTTTGCAGGCGCTTGAGCGATCCCTCGATCGCCTCGGGGATGGACTGCGCCGTGATGGGCGCGCCGCTGCGCACGTGTTTGTAGCCCTTGCCAGAGTGTTTTGTGGCCAAGATCACGTCCTCACGCCGCCCGGTTTGGGCGAACCATGTGCCGATGATCTCCTCGGTGCGCCCTTGCGTCTCGGCGCTGAGCGGGTTCACAGGATACATCTCCGCGGCATCGATGAAATTGATACCAGCGCTCAGCGCGCGGTCGATCTGCGCGTGGCCTGCGCTTTCAGTGTTTTGCGTGCCCCATGTCATGGAGCCAAGGCAAAGTTCGCTGACCATCAATCCGGTACGGCCAAGGGGATTCATCTGCATGGGAATGCCTTTCGTCAGAGGTGTTTGCGGGGAGCCTAGAGCATTTGGACAAGCTGTCCCATTAGGTTTTTTGACCAGAGTCAGATGAGCGCCTGACGGCGCACCGGTTGCCTCGCCCCATTTCGGGGCTCGGGCGGGTGCACGGCGCACGCTATGCGGCCAGCCTCATGGCGTGGACCTGATCAAGCGGCGGCAGTGGATATTTAAGCCAAGAAAAAGAAGCACCACGCGCATCTGATGCGATGGGGTCAGAAAATGCGCGCGGACCACTCTATTTTAAGGAAAGTCTGATCAACGGCCTCGGCTGCGCCGATATTGCCGCTTGAGGGC
>CALGEH010000119.1 GCA_937881735.1 uncultured Shimia sp. | reverse complement strand
CGCAGCTGGAACAAACCGGCCCTTGGACATGCCGGTCACGAAGCGGCGCATCGGCTCGGCGGGCTCCATCCCGATCACGCTCAGGTAGTCGCCGCACATCCCCGCATCCGTGAGATAGCCCGTGCCGCCCGGCAATATCTGCGCATCCCCCGTTGGCACATGGGTGTGCGTCCCCACAACAAGGCTCGTGCGCCCGTCGCAAAAATGGCCCACGCCCATCTTCTCCGATGTGGCCTCACAATGAATGTCGATCACCGAGGCCTGCACGGCCCCGCCCAGAACATGTGAACCAAGCACCGCATCCAGCGCCGAGAACGGATCATCGAAGGCCCGCTTCATGAACACCTGCCCCAACACCTGCGCCACAAGGATCTTGCGCCCACGCGCGTCCGAGAACACCCGCGCCCCACGTCCCGGCGCGCCCTTGGCATAGTTCAGCGGGCGAATGATCCGCCCCTCGCCCTCGATGAATTGCAGCATGTCCTTTTGGTCAAACGCATGATCACCCAGCGTCAGACAATCGACCCCCGCGGCCAAAAGGTCCTGCGCATGCGGCCCGCTCAGCCCCATACCCCCGGTGGCGTTCTCACCATTCACGATGACAAAATCGAGTCCCCACTGCGCGCGCAGCCGAGGCACCCCCTCAACGATTGCTGCGCGCCCGGCGCGCCCCATCACATCGCCCAAAAACAGAATTTTCATAGTTCCAGCGATAGGCCCCACCGCGAAAATGCGCAAGTGCCGCAAAGTGCGGGCGCGCCAGTCTTTTTCTTGGTCCAAATATCCCCACGCCGGAGGCGTCCGCGCTCAGCCCCGCGCGATCCGGTAGCGTGCGGCCACATCCACTGGAAAATTGATTGAGCGTGCGATGAAACACGTCTCATGCACCCGGGCGTGCAGCGCATCCAAAAGCGCCAGATCGGTCCCATCGGGCACCGCAATCCGAGGGCGCAGCGTGGCGCGTAAAAAACGGCTGGCCCCCTTCGCATCGGTCTCGCCCACAGCCAGAGGGTCGTCCTCGTAGGCCCCAACCGCCACCCCTGCGTCACTGGCCAGATGCAAAAACCATAGCATGTGACAGGCCGAAAGCGCCTCGATCAGCATGTCCTCGGGGTTATGCAGGCCCGGATCGCCGCCCAGAAGCGGGTCGTTGGAGCAATGGATGGGCGGCTTGCCCGGCGTCTCGACACTCCACGTGCGGTCGTAGCCTTTGTAAGACGCAGTGCCTTGGCCACGATTGCCCGTCCAACGGATGCGCGCGGTGTAATCATGCGCGGCCAAAATGGATCACCTCCGCCTCGGTCACCATCATGTCGAGCGGTTGGTCCGTGGCCTCCAGCGGCAGGTCCGCCGCCTCCTGCGCTCCAAAGGCAAACCCAATGGCGAGGGTCGCCCGCCGCGCGCGCAAACGCTCCAACGTGCGATCATAGAACCCGCCGCCATAGCCCAGACGCCCGCCCGCGCGGTCCCATGCCACCAAGGGCACGATCACGATCTCCGGCTCGAAAAAATCATCCAGCTCCGGCACCTGCGCCCCAAAAGGGCCCGTGCGCAGCGCACATCCCGGGGTCCAGCGCGAGAAATCCAAGGGCAGCCCCGCCGCCTCGATCACCGGCACGCCAACGGCTCCATGCGCCGCCGCCTCGTCCATCGCGGGCAGCGGGCTGATCTCCGTGCGGATCGGCATGTAGCCTGCAAGCGGCACGCCGCGATACCCCGCGAGGACCTCTGACAAGAGGGAGGCGCACCCCGGCCCCGCCGCCTCAAACGCCGCCTTGCGCCGAGCAAACGCCGCCTTGCGCGCCGCGTCCTTGCGCATCATCAAATCGCTCATAGCAACACCAACGCCGCAAGTCCCAGAAAGGCCAAAAACCCCACCACATCCGTCACCGTGGTCACAAACGCGCCCGAGGCCAGCGCCGGGTCGATCCCCATCCGGTCCAGGATCACCGGGATCACCGTCCCCGCGAGCCCCGCCACCACCAGATTGATCACCATCGCCGCCGCCAGAACATAGCCAAGCTCAGGGCCGCCGAACCAGATCACACCGATCACCCCCATGACCACCGCGAAGACCAGGCCGTTGATAAGCCCCACCAGAACCTCGCGCCGGATCACCCGCCACACGTTCGATCCCGTAAGGTCGCGCGTCGCAATTGCGCGCACCGCCACCGTGAGGCTCTGGGTGCCCGCATTCCCGCCCATCGACGCCACGATGGGCATCAGCACCGCAAGGGCCACGAATTGCGCAATCGTCGCCTCGAACTGCGCAATCACCAGAGAGGCGAGGATTGCGGTCGCCAAATTCACCGCCAGCCACGGAAAGCGCTGTTTCGTCGTTTCGATGATATTATCGTTGAGACCCCCATCACCCACACCCGCGAGGCGCATGATGTCCTCTTCATGCTCTTCATCCAGAACCGCCATCGCATCATCGATGGTAATCACGCCCACAAGACGCTCGGCCTCATCCACCACGGGCGCGGAAATCAGGTGATACTGGTTGAACGCATAGGCCACATCGCCCTCATCCTGCGTCACGGGGATGACGTGAAACGTCTCCTCCACAATGCTTTTCAGCATCACCTCCCGGCGCGACGCCATCAGCTTGCCCAGCGTGACATTGCCCACCGGCGCGAGGCGCGGATCGACGAGGATCACGTGATAGAACTGATCCGGCAGATCATCCTGATCGCGCAGATAATCAATCGCCTCGCCCACGTTCCAATGCTCGGGCGCCATCACCACTTCGCGTTGCATCAGGCGCCCTGCGGAATATTCAGGATAGCTCAGCGACTGGCGCACCGCCGTGCGGTCGCTGTCTTTCAGCACCTCAAGGATCGCGTCCTGCTGCGGCTGTTCCAGATCCTCGACCAGATCGACCACGTCGTCGCTGTCAAGCTCGCGCACCGCCTCTGCCAGAACCTGAGGGTTGAGAAGGCCGATCACCTCCTCACGGATCGACTCGTCCAACTCCGACAGGATGTCGCCGTCAAATTCGGTGCCATAAAGCTCGATGATCCGGCGGCGGTCAAACGCGTTGCTCTGTTCCAGAAGATCGGCGATGTCGGCGGCGTGGAGCGGCTCGAGCTCTTCGATCAACTGGTCGCGGTCCCCCACATCCACGGCAAAGATGATGCGTGCAACAGCTTGGCGATCAAGGACATAAGCATCCTCGTCGCGGTCCTGCTCGGCCAAAAGCCCCTCGTCCGCCATGCAAATCGCCCCTCGCCCGCCTGTGACTGTCTCTTTAGTAAAAAAGCGCGCGCGCCCGCATATTCAATGCCCGCGCCGCGCTCCGGTTCAAATCCGTTCGGGCGCTCAGCAGCCCGGCCGTCCCAGCACCATCACCCAAAGCGCGCCCTCGCCACGCACCAACGCGAACTCGGAGGCTTGGGGGCTGAGGATGTTGCGTCTGTGGCCTTCCGATTTCATCCAACCACTCATCACCTGATCCAGACTGCCTTGGCCCTTGGCGATGTTCTCGGCAATGAAGCAAAACCCATAACGCGCCTTGCGCGCGCGATCGCCGATGGAGGAGCCGTTGGAACCTCTATGGCTGAAAAACCCGTTCTTTGACATATCGCGCGCATGGGCCGCGGCCGCCTTGGTCAGCGCAGCACTGGGTGCCAATTGCCTTAGGCCCGCTTGCGCCCGGATCTGCGCCATAGGGGCAGCGGCGGCACCACTGACATCAACCACCTCCTGCGCGGTGGCAGCGATCGGGGCAAAAGTGGCGGCACAAATCGCCGCGCAGAGAGCAAGGGTAAGTCGCATCAACATGGCTCCATCAACTGTGCACGCACCCTAGCGCGCCGGCCGCGCTACGGCCACCCCGGCTAACCGGTGCGCGAAAGTATCTCCAACGCGGCCGCATGTTGCTGCGCACCCGCCGCCGCGATCACGCGCCCGCCTGCATGGGCCGCCCCACCCTGCCAATCGGTGACGATGCCGCCCGCCGCCTCGATCACGGCGATGGGGGCCGCGATATCATAGGCACTGAGGCCCGCCTCGATCACCAGATCGATATGCCCCGCCGCCAAGAGCGCGTAAGCATAACAATCACAGCCATAGCGCGTGAGTTGAACCTGCTCTGCCACTGTCCTGAAGGCAGCACCCTCGTCGCGCGTGCCCAAGGCGGGAAAAGTGGTCATCAAGATCGCCTCGCTCAGCGGACGGTTGCCGCGCGCCTTGAGGTGGCGCGCGCCCTGCGGGCCGGTCATCCGCGCGCGGCCAAAACCGCCCTCGAACCGCTCACCAATATAGGGTTGATCAATCAGGCCATAGATCGGCCCGCTCTCATCGCTGAGCGCGATCAGCACGCCCCACGTGGGCGCGCCCGCCAGAAAGCCGCGCGTGCCGTCGATCGGGTCAAGCACCCAAGTCAGACCGCTTGTCCCCTCGGAGGTACCATATTCCTCGCCAAGGATGGCATCCTCGGGGCGGCGCGCCTTCAGGATATCGCGCATCGCAGCCTCGGCGGCACGGTCGGCCACAGTCACAGGGTCAAACCCAGCCTCGGCGCTCACGCCCAGCTTGGCCTCGGCTGTCAGGGATGTGCTGCGAAAATGCGGCATGATAGCGGCGCGTGCCGCATCGGCAAGCGCATGGGCCGTCTGGAAAATGTCTTCTTGGTCCATTCCGGCCTCCCTGCGCGGCATTACGTCTCGCGCAGGGTTATCCAGTCATGGCGTGCGGCTCAAGCCACGTCGCTCAGAACGCGGGCCAGATCGAAGAGGCACCGGCGCTGATTCTCGGGGATCGCGTAATAGGACCGCACCAGATCCAGCGCTTCTTTATCGCCCAGAAGATCGGATGGCCCGGCCACTTTCGTCGCCTCCTCTTCGATCCCTTCGAAGAAAAAGCTCACATCGACGTCCATTGAGGATGAAATATCCCAAAGCCGCGATGCGCTGACACGGTTTGCACCTGTCTCGTATTTCTGGATTTGCTGGAACTTGATCCCAACGCTTTCCGCCAGTTGTTGCTGGGTCATTCCCACCAACCAACGACGATGTCTAATGCGCTTTCCTACATGCACATCTACGGGATGAGGCATAATCTGTCCTTCCTAACTCAACTTTCGCACATTGCTGGCGCTACCTCTACATAACGACACATTATCTGTCGCACCCAGAACCCAAACCACCCAGTCGTTAAGAAACTAACAAAATGATCAAATTTTACAACATATATTGCAAGGTTAAAGTTAACGGACGCGATCACAATACCGCTATGCGGGCGGAGTGCGGGCAGGTCCCGCCCCCTCGCGGCTTGGCATCCGGGGCCGCGGCCCCTATTGATTACAAGACATTTCGCCCCGCAAATCCCTTTTGTTCCGAGGCCTTGCCATGCGCGCCTACCACCTGACCTCCCTCGATACGCCACCACAATTAACCACGTTGAGCCCCCCTCCCCCCGCTGCCGGAGAGGTGTGTGTCAAAATCGCTGCCTGCGGTCTGAATTTCGCCGATTTGCTGATGATGAAGGGGCAGTATCAGGACATGCCGCAGCTGCCATTCACGTTGGGAATGGAAGTGGCCGGCACGATCTGTGCGCAAGCGGCGGACGGGGCCGGGCCGGGCATCGGCACCCGCGTGGCGGTTTTTGGTGGCGCGGGGGGGCTGGCCGAGTATGGCGTGTTCGATGCCGCCCGCGTGATCCGCATCCCCGATAAGATGAGCTTTATCGACGCCGCCGCATTTCAAATCGCCTATGGCACCAGCCATCTGGCGCTGGATCATAAAGCGCGGCTCAGACCCGGTGAGACGCTTTTGGTGCTGGGCGCCGCCGGTGGCGTGGGCCTCACTGCGGTGGAAATCGGCAAAGCGATGGGCGCGCGGGTCATTGCCTGTGCGCGGGGGGCGGAGAAACTTGAGGCCGCGCGCCGCGCCGGGGCCGATCACCTTATTGACGCCAGCCACGAGGATATCCGCGAGGCCTGTTTGGCAATTGGCGGTTTGGACGTGGTTTACGATCCGGTGGGCGGGGATCAGTTCACCGCCGCGATGCGGGCCTGCAACCCCGAGGCGCGCATCCTCAGCATCGGATTTGCCAGCGGAGACGTGCCACAGATCAAGGCCAATCACCTTCTGGTCAAGAATATCTCGGTGATGGGATTTTACTGGGGCGGTTACCTGAAGTTCCGCCCCGATCTTCTGACCCGGAGCCTCGCCACCCTGCTGGAATGGTATGAGGCCAGGCGCATCCAACCCCATGTCAGCCACACATATCCCTTGGCAGAGGCCGGTACTGCGTTGGAGTTGCTGCGCAGCCGGCAATCCACTGGCAAGGTTGTCGTCACGATGACCTGACCACAGGCACCACCGCCAATGGCGCGAACCCTTGCCGGAGCGTTGCAGCGAGTGCCGCAACCAGAGGGTTCATCGTGGCCGCAGCACCGTACATATTGATCCGCTGCGTGCCGAGATCGGGCAGCCCGCCCAGCGGCACCATCTCCAGATGGCCCGCGCTGCCCTCCAAAATTGTGGTCACGGCCAGATCGGCGCTGACCGTGGCCTGTATCGCGCCGTCGGATTCCGAATCGATCACGCTCTCCCACGGGATGCCCGCCGCATCCAGTTGCCGGATCGCCCGGCCCCGGAAGATGCAATTGCGGCAATTGGCCAGCCGCAAGGGCTGCTGCTTCCACGCACTCCCGCCCGGCGCGCCGTACCAGCGCAGCGGCAGCTCGGCCAGCGTCTCGCCCCCCGGGCCCAAAAGCTGCTCGGTGGTCAGGATCAGATCAATCTCACCGCGCCCGAAACTGTCCAGAAGCGAGGTGGTGAACGACGCAATCAGGTTCACCTTGACCCGTGGATAAGCGGCGTGGAACTGCTTCAGCACCTTCGGAATGGCGGGATAGATGATGTCATGCGGCAGGCCGAAGGAAATCTCGCCCTCCCAGACCTGATCGGTCAGCCGCCCCACCGCGTCATCATTGAGTGCCACGATCCGCCGCGCAAAGCCCAGCAACTGCTCGCCTGCAGGGGTCAGCGCAATCCGGCGACTGGAACGGTCCATGAGATTGATACCCAGAAGCTCTTCGAGGCGTTTGAGCTGCATCGAGACCGCAGATTGCGTGAGGTTGAGCGCAGAGGCCGCGCGCGTCACGCCCTCCTGATCCGCCACGGCGATAAATGAGCGGAGCGTCGTCATATCAAGATTTCTCATGTATCACGTTCCTTGATGTTGATGCGATTAAATATTCATTTTTCATATTGATCACACTGTGCCAGTTACATCAACAGAAGATATGAAAATCCGCCAATCAATCACAACTCGGAAAGGATCACGTCCATGTTCGCCCTCACCTCCGCCCGCTCCCTGTCCCTGCACACCCGCTCGGGCCTCTCGCTCATGACGCGTCTCGATGTCATGCGCAGCCGCCGCGCCTTGGCCGCTCTGGATGAGGCCGCGTTGATCGATCTGGGCCTGACCCGAGCGCAGGCTGATCGCGAAGCGCGCCGCCCGATCTGGGATATGAAGACTTGACCCGAGCGCAATTCGTTAAAATGCGCTGAATGCCGCACTAAAAAACCTTGAAATGCTTGTCGCGCCTCCCGATATTGTGGCCAAAGCCCCGTGGTGGGGCTCGATACAACCCAACTCGGAGGCATTGATGGCACAATTTGACACAATCCGGACGGCGGCCGGCACCCGCACCGCCCAGATTGACGAGGGCCTGCGCGCCCACGTGAGCAAGGTCTACGGGACCATGTCCGTGGGTATGGCGCTGACCTTCCTCGCGGCCTGGGCCGTGGGCAATAACGCGGCGATGATGGAAACACTCTTCACCGGGATGACACGCTGGGTCGTGATGTTCGCCCCCTTGATCATGGTGTTTGCGTTCGGCGCGGTCATCAACAAACTCAGCTATGCCGCGGCACAGTTGTTCTTCTACGTCTTCGCCACCGTCATGGGTGTGTCGATCAGCTATATCTTTGTGATCTTCACCGACATGTCGATTGCGCAAATCTTCCTGATCACGGCAATCTCCTTCGCGGGCCTGTCGCTTTATGGTTACACCACGAAGAAAGACATCTCCGGATGGAGCACGTTCCTCATCATGGGTGTGATCGGCCTTATCGTGGCATCGATCGTGAACATCTTTCTGGGCTCGCCCGCGATCATGTTCGCCATATCCGTACTCGGTGTCCTAATCTTCGCAGGCCTCACAGCCTATGACACGCAGCGCATCAAGAACGACTATGTGGCGCATGCACAGCACGGTGACGCAGAGTGGCTCGGCAAATCTGCCATAATGGGCGCGCTCAGCCTCTACCTGAACTTCATCAATATGTTCATGTTCCTGCTGCAACTCTTTGGCAACCGGGAATAATATTCCCGCCAAAGCAACCTGAAATGCAAAAGGGCCGATCCGAATTGATCGGCCCTTTTTGCATTTGCGCCACACATACTGCGCAATATTCCGCCCATACTCGGCAGAGGGTCATTCAACGCTTTGTGGCATCGTGCGATTCTTTTATGTTTCAGGCAACTTACCCCGTAGACTTCACCCAAAGGACGCCCCAATGAAACCGCATCACATCACCCTTTCCGCCGCCGCCCTGACGCCATTCGCCCTTCCTGCGGCGGCAGAGACAGATGCGTGGCACATGTTGAGC
>CALGEH010000118.1 GCA_937881735.1 uncultured Shimia sp. | reverse complement strand
GAATATCGCACAGCGTGTCGCCGTTGGGAATCTTCTGTCAGGCGGCGAACACTAGAGCATGCCGAGTTCCCAGAATTGCGATCGATAGACGAGAGTGCTGTGAGATCGGACTTACAGCCAAAATTCATCGACCCTCAAACGGACATTCGTTTTAGTGCAGCATAAGTCAAAAAGGGTCGAAGCGGACCTTTCCGGCCCTCTGCCCGCCCCCACCTCCACCGCGAAAAGGCCCCGCCTGAGCGGAGCCTTTCCTGAAGCATCAGCCCTTCATCGAATCCCAGAAGGTCTTCACGGACGAGAAGAAGCTTTTGCTTTCCGGGTTGTTATCCTCGGACAGCGCCTCGAACTCGCGCAGAAGCTCTTTTTGCTTGGATGTGAGGTTCACCGGGGTTTCTAGCGCAAGTTCGATGAACATATCGCCCGCGCCGCCGCCGCGCAGGGCGGGCATGCCCTTGGCACGCAGGCGCATCTGGCGGCCCGATTGGCTGCCTGCGGGGATTTTCACCCGGCTGCGGCCGCCGTCGATTGTGGGGACTTCGATATCACCGCCAAGGGCTGCCGCCGTCACGGAGACGGGAACAGTGCAGAAAAGGTTGGTCTCTTCGCGCTCGAAAAGGGCGTGTTTGCTGACCTCGATGAAGATGTAGAGATCGCCCGGAGGTCCCCCCCGCATGCCTGCCTCTCCCTCGCCCGAGAGGCGGATACGGGTGCCTGTCTCGACGCCTGCGGGGATGTTCACGCTGAGCGCGCGGTCCTTTTGCACGAGGCCTTGGCCACCGCAGGAATTACACGGGTTCTGGATGATCTGACCCATGCCGGAACATGTGGGGCAGGTCCGCTCGACCGTGAAGAACCCTTGCTGCGCACGCACCTTGCCCATGCCCGAACAGGTGGGGCAGGTCGATGGCTCTGCGCCGCCCTCGGCGCCGGATCCCTCACACGAAGTGCAGCTAACCGATGTGGGCACGTTGATTGTCTTTTGCAGGCCGGTGAAGGCTTCTTCTAGCGTGACGCGCATGTTGTAGCGCAGGTCCGAGCCGCGCGCGGCGCGTCCCCGTCCGCCGCCACCGCGCGCGCCCATGAAATCCCCAAACAGGTCATCGAACACGTCCGAGAACGCGCTGGCGAAATCGCCCTGTCCGCCTTGCCCGGGGCGCGGACCGCCACCACCCATGCCACCCTCAAAAGCGGCGTGCCCAAAGCGGTCATAGGCCGCCTTTTTGTCGGCGTCCTTCAGGACCTCATACGCCTCCCCGGCTTCCTTGAACTGGGTCTCGGCGTTGGGGTTGTCTTTGTTGCTGTCAGGGTGCAGCGCCTTTGCCTTCTGGCGATAGGCTTTCTTTATCTCGTCAGCCGAGGCGCCGCGGGCAATGCCCAGCACCTCGTAATAATCGCGTTTTGCCATGCGAGAGCTCCTTTGCTTGAACCGGAAGGGGCCGGGCGTTGAGCCCGGCCCCCCTCAGGGTTCGTTGAGGCGCTTAGCCGCGCTTGCTGTCGTCGAGGTCTTCGAAGTCGGCATCGACGATATCATCGTCGCCCGGTCCTCCGGCCTCATCGGCTGCTTTCGGCGAGTCATCGGCTTCTTCGGCGCTGGCCTTGTAGATGGCTTCGCCGAGCTTCATTGCCGCCTCGGTCACGTTCTGAATGCCGGATTTGATCTTGGACGTGTTGTCCGTCTCCAGCTCATCCTTCAGTGCGACAATCGCAAGCTCGATCGCTTCAATTGTGGTCGGGTCCACTTTATCGGCGTGCTCTTCCATCGATTTTTCGGTCGAGTCGATCAGGCTTTCGGCTTGGTTTTTGGCTTCAACCAGCTCGCGGCGCTCTTTATCCGCCTCGGCATTCTCCTCGGCGTCGCGGACCATCTTCTCGATATCTTCGTCCGACAGACCACCCGATGCCTGAATGGTGATCTTTTGCTCTTTGTTCGTGCCCTTGTCCTTGGCCTGAACCGAGACGATGCCGTTGGCGTCGATGTCGAAGGTCACCTCGATCTGCGGCATGCCGCGTGGGGCGGGTGGGATGCTTTCGAGGTTGAACTGACCCAGCATCTTGTTGTCCGCCGCCATTTCCCGCTCGCCCTGGAAGACGCGAATCGTGACTGCGTTCTGATTGTCCTCGGCGGTCGAGAAGACCTGGCTCTTGTTCGTCGGGATGGTCGTGTTGCGGTCGATGAGGCGGGTAAAGACCCCGCCGAGCGTCTCGATCCCGAGGCTGAGGGGTGTCACGTCGAGAAGAACCACATCCTTCACGTCGCCTTGCAGAACGCCCGCCTGAATGGCCGCGCCCATGGCGACAACCTCATCGGGGTTCACGCCCTTGTGGGGCTCCTTGCCGAAGAACTTTGTCACTTCCTCGATTACACGGGGCATGCGGGTCATACCGCCGACAAGAACGACCTCGTCAATTTCGCTGGCCGACATGCCAGCATCCTTGAGCGCGGCCTGGCAGGGCTTGATCGACGCCTTGATCAGGTCTGCCACGAGGCTTTCAAGCTTCGCACGGGTCAGTTTCATGACCATGTGCAGGGGCGAACCATCAGCGCCCATGGAGATGAACGGCTGGTTGATCTCTGTCTGGCTCGACGACGACAGCTCGATCTTGGCCTTTTCCGCCGCTTCCTTGAGACGTTGCAGCGCCATCTTGTCCTTGGTCAGGTCAACGCCATGCTCTTTTTTGAACTCGTCCGCCAGATAGGTGACGATGCGCATGTCGAAATCTTCACCACCCAGGAACGTGTCGCCATTGGTGGATTTCACTTCAAAGAGGCCATCGTCGATCTCGAGGATGGTCACGTCGAACGTGCCGCCGCCAAGGTCATAGACGGCGATCGTGTGGGTCTCTTGCTTGTCTAGGCCGTAGGCGAGGGCAGCCGCCGTAGGCTCGTTGATGATGCGCAGAACCTCAAGGCCCGCGATCTTGCCCGCGTCCTTGGTCGCCTGACGTTGCGCATCGTTGAAATAGGCGGGGACGGTGATGACGGCCTGTGTCACCTCTTCGCCGAGATAGCTCTCAGCGGTTTCTTTCATCTTGCCGAGGATAAACGCGGAGATCTGGCTGGGCGAATATTTCTCGCCGCGCGCCTCGACCCATGCGTCACCATTGCCGCCATCGATGACGTTGAACGGCATGTTCTTTTTGTCTTTGGCCAAATCCGCATCATCCGCGCGGCGGCCAATCAGGCGCTTGACGCCGAAGACTGTGTTTTCGGGGTTGGTCACGGCCTGCCGTTTGGCGGGCTGACCGACGAGGCGCTCATTCTCGGTGAAGGCCACGATGGAGGGCGTTGTGCGCGCACCTTCCGAGTTTTCAATCACGCGGGCCGCGCCACCATCCATGATGGCGATACAGCTGTTGGTGGTTCCGAGGTCGATACCAATGACTTTGGACATGGTGTTATCCCTTTCTCTTCAGGCGATTTAGCGAAGCCCTAACCCGATTGCGGCATCAGGGCGCCGATGGATTTAACGCCGGGCGTGGGGTGGTTGCCCCGGTCCACGACGCTTCGAGGCGTATATAGGGAGGGCAGTGGAGCGCTGCAAGCACTGTGCCCAAGGGGTTGGCGGACTTTTTTGCTTTGGGCGTCCGGGTGACGGTGTGGCTGGCGCGTTAATGCCGCGCTGGAAGGTATGCGGATTTCGGTCCGTGTTGGCCGATGAGGGGCGATGCGCCTTGCTGCGCAACAAGGAGATGCGCGATGCAGATCTGGCTTTTATGCAAGAACCTTGCCACCGATATGCGCTGGCAGGCGGAGTGGGGGTTTTCAGACCTCATCACCTACGGTGGGTGGGCATCGAGTGCTCTTTGATATTGGCTCTGCTGCGATATAGCGATAGATGGTTCGCTCCGACAGCTCCATCCGCGCGACAAGGCTGCGCGCCGTCACTGGCCCGCGCGCGCGGCGCATGAAGTTGATCACTTCAAAGAGGCGGTCGGTGCGGTGCGTGGGGCGGCCTTTGCTTCGCTGTGCAGGCTATACCGAAAGGCTACTGACAGATAGGTGTCAGGAGAGGTGCGCCATGCCCCTACTTCAATAGAGGAGCGCCCTATGGCCCGAGCCCCACTGACCGCCCGCATTGCTGGCATCGCCTTGATGCTCGGCGCGGCGCTTTTGTTTTCGTCGGCGGGGCTTTTCACCAAAGGGGTTGAGGCCAGCGCGTGGCAGGTGATTTTCTGGCGCGGTGTGTTTAGCGCAATCCTGGTCTTCGCAATGATCGCCCTGCGTGGGCGTTGGCGCGTGGAGGTCCATGGGATGGGGCGGAGCGGGTTCATGATCGCCTGCATTGGCGCTGTGGCTACGGCGGCGTTTCTGAGCGCGTTCAAGCTGACATCCGTGGCGCATGTGGCGCTGATTTACGGGGCTTCGCCTTTGATTGCGGCACTGCTGGCATGGCTGCTTCTGGCCGAATTGCCGGGGGCGATCACATGGGCCGGGGGCGCGCTTGTGATGGGGGCGTGATCCTTGGCGGCTTTGGCCGCGCGGATCAGCCGGGCAGCGTGCCGTCCAAGACGTAGCGCAGCATCTGCACGACTTCCTCGGGCGTGCGGGCCACGGCGAGGGCTGCGGCGTTCACTTCCTTCAGCGCGTGGTCATGCTCGGGCGGTTGCAGGATAATCAGCGACTTGCCCATGGCCGAGGCGTAGCCTGCGTCAAAAGCCGCGTTCCACTGCTTGTATTTGTCGCCGAACCGCACGATGACCACGTCCGCCTCCTCGATCCCCTTGCGGGTGCGGATGGCGTTGAGCATGGCGCCTTTGCGGTCGTGCCAGAACTTGTTCTGCTCAGCCCCGAGGATGGCCACACCGCAATCATCCGATGCCGCGTGATCGGTAACAGGCGCGGAAAACGCGATGGGCAAATCTTCGGCCCCGCGCGCAATCTCATCGCGCCAGTCAGTGTGGATTTCGCCGGATAGATAGACATTCAACATGTGGTTTTTCCTCGGTGGATCTCTGTGGCTCAGCCGCGCAGCGCGCCGCCGGTGGCTTTGGTGACTTTTTCTACGATTTTCGCGGAAACGGCCTCGATATCGGCTTCCTTCAGCGTGGCGTCGATGGGTTGCAGGCGCACGGTCACGGCAATGGATTTCTTGCCCTCACCAAGGCTGCCGCCGATGAATTCGTCAAAGACGCGCACGTCCTCGATCAGCGTCTTATCGGCACCTGAGGCGGCATTCACGAGCGTCAGGGCCTCGACACCCGCATCCACCACGAAGGCAAAGTCCCTCTCCACCGCTTGCAGATCGCGCAAGGTAAGCGCGCCGCGATTTGGGTTCGCATTGCGCGGCAGAGGAATTTCCTCAGGCCAGAGGGTGAAAGCCACGGCGGGGCCTTTAACGTCCATCGCGGCCAGCACCTTTGGATGCACCTCGCCGAAGATGCCGAGTACCTTCTTGGGGCCGAGGCAGATTACGCCATGGCGACCGGGGTGCCACCACGCGGGCCCATCGCGCAGGATTTGCACCTTGGCAGGCGCGCCGATGGCCGCGAGGATCGCCTCTGCATCGGCCTTGGCGTCGAACACATCCACTGCGCGGGCGGCGGCGTGCACATCCTTGGGCCCGGTGCGGCCAATGAGGAGGCCCGCGACCTGCAAATGCTGCTCACCCGGCTCGCCGCCCTGAAAGGCGTGGCCGACCTCGAAGAGGGCCAGATCCATCTGCCCGCGCGCCTGATTGCGCGCCGCTGCTTGCAAGAGGCCCGGCAGAAGGGCGGGGCGCATATGGCTCATCTCGGAGCTGATCGGGTTGGCCAGCATCGTCGCATCACCCCCGCCGCCAAAGAGCGTGGCGGAGGCGTGGTCGATGAAGCTGTAGGTGACGCATTCGTTATAACCAAGTGCTGCCCCGGTGCGGCGAGCGATCTGTTCGCGCTTTTGCAGGGGCGACAGGATTGGGCGCGGGACGCCAGCTTGCGTGCGGGGCAGGGGGCGGCCTTTGAGCTTGGTCAGCGACGCGATGCGCGCGACCTCCTCCACAAGATCGGCCTCGCCCAAAACGTCTGGGCGCCAGCTTGGCACATGGGCCATGTCGCCCTCGATGCGAAAGCCGAGGGCGGTGAGCGTCTGGCGCTGCTGAGCCTCGGGGATGTCCATTCCGACGAGAGATTGCACACGGGCGGGCACGAGGCGATAGGCGCGGCTGACGTCGGGTACTTTGCCCGCCACCACGGATTTTGTCGGCGTGCCACCGCAGAGATCCATGATCATCTGCGTGGCGAGATCAAGCGCCGCCATGTTGAACTCCGGATCAATCCCACGCTCGTTGCGGTAGCGCGCGTCGGAGTTGATCTTGAGCGCGCGGCCCGTGGTGGCGATCTGGACAGTCTCCCAGACAGCGGCCTCAAGAAACACATCCGTGGTTTCATCGGTGCAGCCTGTGGCGAGCCCGCCCATGATGCCACCGACGCTTTGTACGCCGGCATCATCGGAAATGACGACCATGCCTGGCGCGAAGGTATATTCCTTCTCGTCGAGGCCCGTCATCACCTCGCCACCTGCCGCGCGGTGGACCCTTAGATCGCCAGTGACTTTGCCCGCGTCAAAGACATGCAGAGGGCGATTGCGGTCATAGGTGAAGAAATTGGTGATATCCACGAGGGTCGAGATCGGGCGCAAGCCGATGGCGCGCAGACGCTCTTGCAGCCATGCGGGGCTCGGTCCGTTTTTGACACCCTTGATGAGGCGGCCTGCAAAGACATGGCAGCCGTTCTCGGTGGTGTCCGCGTCGATCGTGACTTTGACGGGGCAGGTCGCGTCCGCGTCGATATGCGCCTCGGGCGCGGCGCGCAGTGTGCCCAAACCCCGCGCGGCCAGATCGCGCGCGATGCCGCGGACGCCGAGCGCGTCGGGGCGGTTGGGGGTGATGGCGATCTCGATCACCGGATCGACTTTGGCGGGATCGTTCGCGGCCAGCCAATCGGTATAGGGCTCGCCCACCTCGCCGGAGGGAAGCTCGATAATGCCGTCATGCTCGTCCGAGAGTTCCATCTCGCGTTCGGAACACATCATGCCGTAGCTCTCAACGCCGCGGATTTTGCCGACCCCGATTGTGGTGTCGATGCCGGGGACATAGGTGCCGGGCTTGGCCACCACCACGGTGATCCCCGCGCGCGCATTGGGCGCGCCGCAGATGATTTGAAGCGGGCCCTCATCGGTCTGCACTTGGCAGACGCGCAGGCGGTCGGCGTCCGGGTGCTGTTCGGCTGAGGTGACCTTGGCGATGGTGAACGCGCCGAGCCGCGCGGCGGGGTCGGAGATATCTTCGACCTCCAGCCCCAGATCGGTCAGCGTATCGGCGATCTCGGCCACGCTTGCTGTGGTGTCCAGATGCTCCTTGAGCCAGGAAATCGTGAATTTCATCTCGTGTCATCCGCAAGTGATAAGGGGTTGGCTCTGCGTCTAGCGGATATGGCGCGCAGGGGAAAGGGCGGAGCGTGGAGCGCCGCCCTTGGATTTTGAGTATTTTGTCTAAGAAGAAGGGCGGGCGTCAGACCGGATCTCGGATGAGGCTTTGGCACATGCAATGCACGCCGCCGCCGCCTTGGGTGATCATCGAAAGATCCGGATCATAGATGGTGAAGCCGCGGGCCTTCAGCTTTTCCTTGAGGGTTTTGGAACCTTCGGGGAGCAGCACCCGGTCATCGCCGAGCGCCACCACGTTGCAGCCAAGGGCAATGGTCTCGCGGAAGGGCACGTCGACGATCTCGATCCCCTTGGCGCGGAGCCAATCAACAATGTCCGGGTCGGTGCAATCAAGGCAGACGGCGGCCAGTTTGGGCGCGAGCATGACGACCATCAGGTCGATATGGACGTAGAACGGGTCGATATCGGCGAGCTTCACTTCCCAGCCTTCCGCCTCCATCCAGCGCGCGACCTGCCGCGCGCCTTGCTCTTGGGTGCGGCCTTCGTCGCCCTCCCAGCCGATGAGGACGCATCCTGGCTCGATCACGTTGAAATCGCCGCCCTCGAATGTGCCTGCGGTGACGTAATCGTAGATCGGGATGCCCAGCTTTGCGTAGCTCTCGATCGCGCGGTAATTCTCGCCGCGCCGCCACCACTGGGCCATATGCGTGATGATTGCGCCGTAGGGCGTCATGACCGAGCTGTCGCGGGCGTAGACCTGATAGGGCAACTCGGGGTCCGGGGTGAGGGTGTGGACGGTGACGCCCGCGCTCTCGTAAGCGCTGACCATTTCGGCGTGCTGGCGTTTGGCGGTGGCCATGTCAAACGGCACGCCTCGGCGCAGGGTCTTTTTCGAGACCGAGCTGGTTTGCAGCCATTTGTAATTCTCGATGGGGCCCAGCATGACCGAGCGCAGCGTGCCGTAATCGGAGTTGGCGCCCCAATCGTTCAGCGTGGCGCTTCCACCACCCTCGCGGCGCACACGTTGGGCGAAATTGGCGGTTGTCTGGTCAGTCATTGGGGAAGCCTCCGTTTTACGGGATGCTCTTGTGGAACGGGGGCGGAGTCAAGAGAGCTGGGCGGGGTTAGCCTGTCGTGTTCATCGCCGCGAGGCGTTCGAAAATGTCTGAGACGTCTTGCTCGGTGGCGCGGGTGACGGCGCCGGACTTCACCTCATCCATCGACCAAATCCAGCTTTCCGCAGGATCGTCGCGCATGGCCCAGCGGGGGAAGAGGCGCGTATCAATGCTTCGGCGAAGGAGAGGGGTGATTTCCAGATGGCGGTCATCGCGGCAGATGCGCTGGTAACAGGCCTCGACCATGGCCTCGGGGCCTTCGAGCATCTGAAGGAAAAGATCATGGCGGGCGATGAGCGCTCCGGTGATGTCATCGCGCGCGTTCAGCCGGCGGGCATCGAGCAGGATGCTGGACAGGATAGAAGCGTCAAAGCCAAAGGGGCGCGACGCATAGGCGATCTGAATGAGGGCCATTGGGGTGCTCCTGTTCTGAGCGATACGCTATAGCGGATGGGTGCATGAGTCGATGGGGCGGTGGCCCCTCGACGCTAGCTGCTCAGCCCACCCCTCAGAGTAGGCACGTCTAGAGCCGAGAACCCGTAATGGCGCAGCCAGCGCAGGTCGGAATCGAAAAACGCCCGCAGGTCGGGAATGCCGTATTTCAGCATCGCGATCCGGTCGATCCCGAGGCCGAAGGCGAAGCCCTGCCATGCGTTGGGGTCTATGTTGCCGGCCTCCAGGACCTTGGGGTGGACCATGCCGGAGCCGAGCACTTCGAGCCAGTCGTCACCTTGGCCAACCTTGAGGGTGCCACCCTCCCAAGAACAGCGGATATCGACCTCGGCCGACGGCTCGGTGAACGGAAAGTGCGAGGCGCGGAAGCGCAGCTCCACATCATCTACCTCGAAGAAGGCCTTCACGAACTCTTCCAGCACCCATTTGAGGTTGGCCATGGAAATGTCCTTGTCGATGGCCAACCCCTCGACCTGGTGGAACATGGGCGTGTGGGTCATGTCGTAATCGGCGCGGTAGACGCGGCCTGGTGCGATGATCCGGATCGGCGCGCCCTGGTCTTGCATCGCGCGGATCTGCACGGGCGACGTATGCGTGCGCAGCACATGAGGCGGGCGGTCATCGCCCTCGCTGCGGTGGGTGTAGAACGTGTCCATCTCGGCGCGGGCGGGGTGGTGGCCGGGGATGTTGAGCGCGTCGAAATTGAACCAATCGCTTTCGATCTGCGGTCCTTCGGCGACCTTGAAGCCCATGTCGGCAAAGATGGCCGTGACCTCCTCGGTCACTTGGGAAATGGGGTGGATCGTGCCTTCGCGCCGGGGCCGTGTGGGCAGCGTCACGTCAAGCCATTCGTGACGCAGCCGTTCGTCCAGAGCCGCGTCGCCAAGCGCCTCTTTCTTGGCGGCCAGGGCGCTCGCGATCTCGTCCTTCAGCGCGTTGAGCTTGGGCCCTGCGACCTGCCGCTCTTCGGGGGTCATCCGGCCCAGCTCGCGCATTTGCAGACTGATCTCGCCCTTCTTGCCTATGGCCTGAACGCGCAGATCTTCCAGCGCGGCCTCATCGGCTGCATTGGCAATCAGATCAATGTATTTGTCGCGCAGATCATCCATGGCGAAAGCTCCCTCAAGCGGCTCGGCGTAGCCGATCTGCTAGCGGTCTGTCGGGACGATTGCAAGCGGCTTGGGGTGTGGAAAGCTTGGCTCAAATCTGCGGCAAACTCCAGATTTTCGCCAGAATTCCACCGCCTATGCGCCCCGCCGCGCAGTGAGGTTGCGGCCACAGAGATGTCCCGCAACAGGAGTTTTGACATGAAACTGACCGCCACATTCGCCGCTTGCACCCTCGCCTTGGCCCTGACGACCACATCCGCGCAGGCCCTTGTCAACGCCGTGCGCAGCGCGCCCACGCCGCCCCCCTCCACGGATCAAAGCCAGTGGTTTACCACGCCTGATGGCTGCGCCTATTCACGCGCCAAGGCACCCGGATATGCCCCCCAATGGATATTGATCCTGAATCCGCACCATCTTGGTATGGGGCCTGCGCCGCGTCACTGCGAGCCATCGCTGCGCGCGGGCAATTGATCTGCCGCGAGGCTGCGTAGATACTCCGCGTTGAACGCGCCATAGCCCGGAGCCGTCACCTTGTGATGGCCCTGCATGGCGGCGTTCAGCGCGGGAAGCTTGTGAAATGGC
>CALGEH010000117.1 GCA_937881735.1 uncultured Shimia sp. | reverse complement strand
GAAATCATAGGTCCGCCCGTCGCCCATAACCCCTACGGTGCGCACGGGCAGGATCGCGACGAACGCCTGCCAGATCTCATCGTAGAGCCCGTGTTTGCGGATCTGGTCGATATAGACGGCGTCGGCCTTGCGCAGGATCTCCAGTTTCTCGCGGGTGATCTCGCCGGGGCAACGGATGGCGAGGCCGGGGCCGGGGAAGGGGTGGCGACCGATGAAGCTCTGCGGCAGGCCAAGTTCGCGGCCAAGTGCGCGCACCTCGTCCTTGAAAAGCTCGCGCAAGGGCTCAACCAGTTTCAGTCCCATCTTCTCGGGTAGTCCGCCCACGTTATGATGCGATTTGATCGTGACCGACGGCCCACCAGAAAACGACACCGATTCGATCACATCTGGATACAGCGTGCCTTGGGCGAGAAACTCCGCGCCCTCGATATTGTTCGCATGTTTCTGGAACACGTCGATGAAGAGCCGCCCGATGATCTTGCGCTTGGTCTCCGGATCGCTTTGGCCGTCGAGCTCGCCCAAGAACAACTCCGCCTCATCCGCGTGAATAAGCGGGATGTTGTAGTTATCGCGGAACATGGTGAGGACCTCATCAGCCTCGCCCTGCCGCAAGAGCCCATGATCGACGAAAACGCACGTAAGCTGATCGCCAATCGCCTCATGGATCAAAACAGCTGCGACCGAGCTGTCTACCCCGCCGGAAAGCCCGCAAACAACCTGTTTGTCACCCACCTGATCGCGGATTTTCTGCACCGCTTCCTCGCGGTAGGCGGCCATGGTCCAATCGCCTTTGAACCCCGCCATCTTTACGAAATTCTCGTAAAGCGTGGCGCCATTGGGCGTGTGATGGACCTCTGGATGGAACTGAACGGCATAAAAGCTGCGCGCGACATCGCCCGTAATGGCAAACGGTGCGCCCGGCGAGGTGGCATAGACCTCAAACCCCGGAGCAATTGCGCTGACATGGTCGCCGTGGCTCATCCAGACCTGTTCGCGTTCCTCAAGGAACCATCCGTTGAGCAGCCCGATCCGCTCAGGCCCCGGCACCACATAGGCGCGGCCAAATTCCGCCGTGCCGTCGCCGCGCTCCACTTTGCCGCCCAGCATGTGCATCATCACTTGCTGGCCGTAGCAGATGCCCAACACTGGCACACCCATCTCGAACACAGCCTCAGGTGGACGGGGCGAGCCTGCGTCCAGAACGCTGGCCGGGCCTCCGGACAGGATCACGGCATGCGGTGCGAACTCCGCGAGAAAAGCCTCCGTGACATTCTGGTAGGGGTGAATTTCGCAATAGACGTTCAGCTCCCGCAGGCGGCGCGCGATCAGCTGCGTCACCTGGCTGCCAAAGTCTATGATAAGAAGGCGGTCATGGGATATCTCTGTCATGCGGCCTGATTAGGTGGGTCCTGCGGCGGTTGCAAGTTTACTTATCTCGTCACGCTGCGGCCGCTGTGCGTAATTGCCTGTCACGCCACGCAGTTTTGAACGCGCCGATGGTGCAGAATGGCGCATCTGGCCACATTGGGCGGTCTGTACGCCACTGATGCTATTGGTGGCGCTGACGGATACGGCCAGGTCTGAAAACTCATGACCCGCAATGCACGCAGAATCGCTTTGATGTCGCTGGAGCGCCTCAAACGGCGCAAATCTCCAATGGCGGTT
Organism: uncultured Shimia sp.; assembly: GCA_937881735.1. GTDB lineage: Bacteria > Pseudomonadota > Alphaproteobacteria > Rhodobacterales > Rhodobacteraceae > Roseovarius. The sequence continues at coordinate 16,153 of CALGEH010000117.1, read as the reverse complement.
TGTCGCAGTGCGGTAAAACCGCGTCATACGCTGCCGATTGGGGCATGCGCCAACTCCGAGGGTATCATCATGGCCGAAATAACCGCACCGCGCCGCGCAAGAGGGGGCGGAGGTGCTGCACGCCGTGCCGAACGCACCGCTGTCAGCGTCGAAACCGCCAAGTATATCGAGCGTAATATCCCTAATTTCGAGGTGTTGACCGAAGAGGCGCTTGAGATCATTGAGGCCAATGCCGAAACGGTTCTCGAAGAGATCGGCGTGAATTTCGTGAACAACCCAGCCGCGCTTGAGCGGTGGCGCCAAGCGGGTGCCGAGATCGACGGAGAACGCGTCCGTATCCCCAAAGGCCTCGCGCGCGAGCTGTGCAAGACTGCGCCCTCCAGCTATATCCAGCACGCCCGCAACCCCGAGCGCAATGTCAAGATCGGTGGCAAGACCCTTGTCTGCGCGCCCGTCTACGGCCCTCCCTTCGTGCGCGATATGGAAGGTGGGCGTCGCTACGCCACGATAGATGACTTCCGCAAATTCGTGAAGCTGGGCTACATGTCCAAATGGTTGCACCATTCTGGTGGCACGGTTTGCGAGCCGACGGATATCGCGGTGAACAAGCGCCATCTCGACATGCTGCACGCCCATATGACCCTTTCGGACAAGCCTTTCATGGGCTCCGTGACTGAGCCCAGCCGCGCGCAGGACAGTGTCGAGATGTGCGAGATTCTCTTCGGCAAGGAGTTCGTTCACAACAATGCCGTGATGACATCGCTCATCAATATCAACTCACCTCTCACATTTGACGATGTGATGATGGGTGCGCTCGAAGTCTACGCCCAAGCGGGTCAGGCCTGCATCATCTCGCCCTTCATCGTGGGCGGTGCCATGGCGCCTGTTTCCGTTGCGGGCACGCTCACCCAAGTACTGGCCGAGGTTCTCGCGGGCGTGGCCTATAGCCAGCTCATTCGCCCCGGCGCGCCCGTGATTTTCGGCGCGTTCGTGACCTCGATTGACATGAATTCCGGCGCGCCCACGTTCGGCACGCCCGAGGCGAGCCATATCCTTTATGGTGCGGGCCAGCTTGCCCGCCGGATGGGGCTGCCCTATCGCTCGGGCGGTGGGCTGTGCGGCTCCAAACTCCCAGACGCACAAGCGGCGTATGAGACGGCCCACACCCATAACGCGGTGCTCTTGGGTGGTGTGAATTTCATGCTCCACTCCTGCGGCTGGCTCGAAGGCGGGCTTGTATCCAGCTTCGAGAAATTCGTGATGGATGCAGATCAGCTCGGCGTGTTGCACCATCTGGCGCGCGGTATCAGTCATGATGAGAATGCCCAAGCCATGGAGGCTATCCGTGAGGTTGGTCCGGGTGGGCATTACCTTGGGTGTGAGCATACGCAGGCGAATTTCAAATCCGCCTTCTGGCGCTCGGACCTGCTCGATTACAAACCCTATGAGACATGGGAGGACGAAGGTGCGCGCGACACCATGACCCTCGCCAACCGGCGGATGCACCGGATGCTGGACACCTACCAGCAACCGGCGCTTGACCCGGCCATCGCCGAGGCGCTTGAGGCCTATATCGCCAACAAAAAGGCTTCCATGCCCGACGCTTTCGTCTGAGGGCCGTGGTTATGCGACGAGGGCTGCGCGCAAAATGCGCGCCTCTCCCATCATCGCGATAAGCACATTCACATGGCGCGATACCGAGTATCCCGCTCCTTTGACGCGGCGCTGGTCTTCCAGCGCCGCTTCCATATCCACCAGCCTCGACAAGGCCTCCTTGCTGCGCGGCAATGTTCCATAACCAAAATGCACCCGCAAACACGTGTCGCGATTGTAATGTGACGCGCCGATCCGCGCGGCCCTGATCAACAGGCGCGGGCGATGCAGGCTGTTCAATCTGTTCAAAGTCTCTTGCATATTCGGTTCCCCCTACTTGTGAATGGATCACCTTAAGAACAACCTGAGAGGGTGTTGCGCGGAGCGCAAATACAGCGCGCGCCGCGATTTCCGTTTATTTACGGTTTTTCAACAAAGGTTGACGACACGGAAACAATTAACGAACCGGTAACTTATTCTTCTCTAGGTTGTGACTTGGGGTGTGTATAAATCTGTGGATAACTCGGTAGATCACAGTGCGTTGGGGCGCAGATCTGTCGATGGGAAAGAAGAGGGCAGCGGATGGGCAATCAAGGTCGTCATGACTGGGACGCGCTGAGTGTTCCGGCTTGGGTTCCTGATGCGGCCCGCCTTTATCTGATGCACACCGAGCATGGCTCTTCCATCCGCGAGTTGGCTCGGCAATCTGACTGTCATGCCTCGACCGTGTTGCGCCGTATCCGCACCTTTGAGGAGCGCCGCGACGATTGTCTGGTCGATCAGGCACTGCGTCACCTCGCGATGTCCCGTGCCCAGAGGGTACACAAGACCGCCGGTTCTCCATCCAAGGAGAGCACCATGACTGCAATTGCACCCGAGATCGACATCTCACATGTCACCGAGGCCCGGCTCAAGGCCGAAGGCCTGCGCATCCTGCGCCGCCTGTGCGAAACGGGGGCGGTCTTGGCCGTGGCCGCGCAGATGGACAAGGCGGTGGTCGTGCGCGACGGTCCAGCGACAGAGCCCACCCGCACCGCCGTGGTGGACCGCGCGGTGGCCGAGGCGATGGCGCTGAAAGACTGGATCACCTGTGACGCACCGGGCCGGATCTCGCGCTACCGGATCACCAAAGCCGGCCGTGCCGCGCTGTCGCGCATGTTGGCGGAGGCGGAGAACCGCGCCTCGGGCTTTGCTGAAGCACAGACTGGGTTTGACGGTGCTGATACATGGCAGGACGCGGAGGGCACGAGCCCCGAGGCGGGTCGCCGGATGCGCTATGCTATGGCCGAGTCGCCGCTTATCGCACTTGCCCGCCGCAAGGACCGCGATGGCACGCGCTTTATCACCGATGATCTGGTGCGCGCGGGCGAACGTCTGCGCGAAGATTTCGAGCTTTCGCATATGGGACCGCGCGTGACCCAAGACTGGGACCGCTTTCTAACCAACTCCGACCGCAGCGCGCCCACGTCCCGTGCGCCCGCCCGCGGGGCCGAGGCCGCGCGCCAACGTGTCGAAGGCGCGCTTGCTGATCTTGGTCCGGGTCTGGGCGATATCGCCCTGCGTTGCTGTTGTCATCTGGAGGGGCTGGAACGCGCGGAGCAACGCATGGGCTGGTCTGCGCGGTCCGGCAAAATCGTGCTGCGGATCGCCCTCCAGCGGCTCAAACGCCACTATGCGGAACTGGGCGAGGCGGGCGGCATGATGGGCTGAGCCCCATCTTCTTCTTAGCCTAAATACTCAAAAGAAAAACGCCCCGGATATTCTCCGGGGCGCATTTGTCTTAGCGGCAGATGTCTTAGTGCAGATCGAAACGATCCGCTTCCATTACCTGCACCCAGGCCTTCACGAAATCGCCCACAAAGCGCGCCTCGCCGTCGTCCTGGCCATAAACCTCTGAGATCGCCCGCAATTGCGAGTGCGAGCCAAAGACCAGATCGGCCCGCGTGCCGGTCCAGCGCAGATCGCCTGTTGCCACATCGCGGGCCTCGAAGAGATCCTCATTGGGCGACACGGATGTCCACTCCACATCCATGCTCAGGAGGTTGGTGAAGAAATCATTGCTCAGCGTGCCGACACGTTTCGTCAAAACACCGTGCGTGGAGCCTGCAACGTTCGCGCCAAGTACCCGCAGTCCGCCGACCAAAGCGGCCATCTGAGGCGCGGTGAGTCCCAGAAGCTGCGCGCGGTCCACCATCAGCTTCTCGGCTGGCACGGAAAACGCGGTCTGCACATAGTTGCGGAACCCGTCTGCGACAGGCTCCAGCACCGCGAAGCTGTCCACATCCGTATCCTCGGCGCGCGCATCCATGCGGCCGGGGGTGAAGGGCACATCCACAGGATGCCCCGCTTCCTTGGCCGCGGCCTCCACCGCCGCCGTGCCACCCAACACGATCAGATCGGCGAGCGAAACTTTCTTGCCGCCGCTCTGCGCGCCATTGAACTTGGCCTGAACATCTTCCAATGCCGCCAGAACGCGTGCCAATTGCTTGGGATCGTTCGCTTCCCAATTCTTCTGCGGCGCCAGACGGATGCGCGCGCCATTGGCGCCGCCTCGGTTGTCCGAGCCACGGAAAGTGGAGGCCGAGGCCCATGCCGTCGCCACAAGCTCGGACACGCTGAGGCCCGTCGCCATGATATCGGATTTCAGCTGTGCAATATCGCCCGCATCCACCAGATCGTGATCGACCGCCGGAATGGGGTCCTGCCAGATCAGGTCCTCAGACGGCACATCCTTGCCCAGATAGCGTGTTTTCGGCCCCATATCGCGATGGCAGAGCTTGAACCAAGCGCGGCTGAACGCATCGGCGAAAAGCGCGGGGTCCGCGTGGAACCGGCGTGAGATTTCGCCATAAGCCGGGTCAAAGCGCATCGCGAGGTCAGCGGTGGTCATCATCGGCGGGTGCGTGACGTTCGGGTCATGCGCGTCCTGCACCATGTGCTCGGGCTTGCAATCCTTGGGCGTCCATTGCTGCGCGCCTGCGGGGCTCTTGGTCAACTCCCAATCATAGCCGAAGAGCACGTCGAAATACCCCATGTCCCATGTGGTGGGTTTGGGCTTCCATGCACCCTCAATCCCGCTGGTGATTGCATGGAGGCCCTTGCCGGACTCCCATGCGTTCTTCCAACCAAGGCCCATGGCTTCAATCGCGCCGCCCTCTGGCTCGACACCCACATTGGCCGCGTCGCCCGCGCCATGCGCCTTGCCGAACGTATGCCCGCCCGCAACAAGTGCGACGGTTTCTTCGTCATTCACGCCCATCCGTGTGAAGGTCTCGCGGATATCATGGCCCGACAGCTCGGGGTCGGGGTTTCCGTCTGGCCCTTCCGGGTTCACATAGATCAGACCCATCTGCACGGCGGCCAGCGGGTTTTCCAGGTCACGCTCGCCACTGTAGCGGCTGTTCGGCGTGTCGGATGTGGCCAGCCACTCGCTCTCGGTGCCCCAATAGATGTCCTCTTCCGGCTCATAGATGTCGGCACGTCCGCCGCCAAAGCCAAAGACCGGCCCGCCCATATCCTCGATCGCGCAATTGCCCGCGAGGATCATGAGGTCAGCCCAGCTCAGCGCGTTGCCGTATTTCTTCTTGATGGGCCACAGAAGGCGGCGGGCTTTGTCGAGGTTGCCGTTGTCCGGCCAGCTGTTCAGCGGCGCAAACCGCTGGTTGCCCGTGCCCGCGCCGCCGCGCCCGTCGCCGGTGCGGTAGGTGCCGGCGCTATGCCATGCCATGCGGATGAAGAGGGGGCCGTAATGGCCGTAATCAGCGGGCCACCAGTCCTGGCTGTCCTTCATGAGTGCCACGAGATCGGCCTTTACCGCGTCCAGATCGAGGGATTTGAACGCCACCGCATAATCGAACTCCTCGCCCATCGGATCGACCTTGGAGGAATGTTGTGACAGAACTTTCAGGTTTAGCTGCTCTGGCCACCAGTCACGGTTGTTTTGTTGGCGCTTGCCGGTAAATGGGCATTTGATATTGCCGTCCATCTTGTCCTCCTCAGGGTGCTTTTGGCTATGTCTCTTTTCGGTATCATAAAGGCGCAAGTGGTCCTTTGGAACCGTTCCAACGCGCACTATCTGCCTCGGTCACGATAAAATCCAATTGCAGTTTCTTTGCAATGCGATAGCTTTGTCTTATGAATATCACCTTCCGACAGCTCAGCTATTTTCGCGCTTTGGCGGCCCAGCGACATTTCGGACGCGCCGCCGCCACGGTGAACATCTCGCAACCCGCGCTTTCGGTCCAAATCCGCGAGATGGAGGCACAGCTGGGGCAGGCATTGGTGGAGCGCCGCAGCCGCGATGTGATCCTCACGCCCTTCGGACGCCTCATCCTCGACCATGCCGAGCGTATTGACGCCGAGATGCGCAGCCTTGAGGAAACCGCCCGCTGGCAAGGCGGGCGCGCGGGGCGGCTGCGGCTTGGGATCATTCCCACAATTGCTCCCTATATCCTGCCCGGCACGCTTGAGGCGCTGCGCAGTTTCGACATCAGCATGGATGTGCATGTGCAGGAGGGCAAAACCGACCGCCTGATTGCGGGCCTTTCCGATGGCAGCCTTGATGCGGCGGTGATGGCCCTGCCGGTGGAGGCCGACGGCCTGCGTGCGGTGCCGCTTTTCGAGGACAGGTTTTTGCTCGCGGGCAGCACGGCCCGGCTGGCCGCATTGGGCGCGAGCGTCGAGGCGCTGCGCCCGGATGGGCTGGGTGGTGCGCAGCTGTTGCTTTTGGAGGACGGGCATTGCCTGACGGATCAGGCGCTTGATCTGTGCGGGCGGGGCAGGGGGCATGCGCAGATCGATATGGGTGCCTCGTCGCTTGCCACGCTCACGCGGCTGGTCGCGGCGGGGTTTGGTCTCACGTTGATGCCGGAACTCGCCGCGCGCACGGAAACGCGCGGCGCGCCTGATATGCAGCTTGCGCGATTTGCCGCGCCTGAGCCGAGCCGCCAGATTGTGCTTGTGCGCCGTGCGGCCACGCCGGAGGCGGGGTGGTTTACCGATCTGGGTCGGGTTTTGGCGCGGGTCGGGGGCGCCTTGGTGGAGGAGATGCGGTCTGGTGAAAAAGCAACGCACCGGGGTGCCAATCAATCGCGACCCGCCGCCGGGTAGGGCGACCGGCCGGACACTGACACTCATCGCCCGGAGGGCAACACAACCGAGCGGTCGAGACCGCCCCTGGCAGGGGTACTGGTAACGCAACACAAGACCGCATAGCGGCCTTGCGACACTGGCACTTTTCCCCGCCCACGCTTATAGTTACAAACAGTTACCAAACCATTCGCGGGGAATAATTTGTGCGAGACCTCAAGATCCCAGAGCAGCGTCACCCCGAAAAGGCGCGCCGTCCGGACAATGCTCAGCCCAAGAAACCCGCCTGGATTCGCGTCAAGGCGCCGGGCGGCAAAGGCTATGAGGACACCAGTCGGATCATGCGTGAAAACAAACTGGTGACAGTCTGCGAAGAAGCGGGCTGTCCCAATGTTGGTGAATGCTGGAGCCAAGGTCACGCCACGATGATGATCATGGGAGATGTCTGCACGCGGGCTTGCTCATTTTGCAATATCGCGACGGGCAAGCCGCCCGAAGGGCTTGATGCGTTCGAGCCGGGCCGCGTGGCTGATGCGGTGCAGAAACTGGGGTTGAACCATGTTGTGATCACCTCGGTGGATCGCGATGATATCAAGGATGGTGGCGCCGATCATTTCGCCCAGACCATCCGCGCGATCCGCCACCGTAGCCGCAAGACGACGATCGAAATACTCACGCCGGATTTCCTGCATTGTGATCCTGCTGTGGTGGAGACGGTCGTGGCTGCGCGCCCCGACGTGTTCAACCACAATCTTGAGACTGTGCCCGGCCTCTATACAGAGGTGCGTCCCGGCGCGCGTTACTTCCATTCCTTGCGGCTTTTGCAGCGGGTGAAGGAAATGGACCCGATGATGTTCACCAAATCGGGGATCATGGTGGGGCTCGGCGAGGATCGCCAGGCGGTGCATCAGGTGATGGACGACATGCGCGCGGCGGGGATCGATTTCCTCACCATCGGGCAATACCTGCAACCCACGCCCAAGCATCACCGCGTTGATCGTTTCGTCACGCCCGAGGAATTCGCAGCCTATGAAAAAGCGGCTTACGGCAAGGGATTTTTGATGGTGTCCGCCACGCCGCTCACGCGGTCATCTTATCATGCAGGGGAAGATTTCGCGCGCCTTCGCGCGGCACGGCACGCCAAACTTGGCTGAAGCCTCGTCACACACTGCCAATACCCCACCAAAAAACCCGCCAAGCCTTGCTTCGCGGGTTTTTCTTATCGGCGTTCAAAAAGTAAGGTCGCTTTAGCCACCCCAGACGCGGACAACGCCGCAATCCATATGGACAAAATTTGAGCGGGAGTATTTGCCCACACCGCCTGCGTTGCAGGCTGCGGCCGCTTTGCTCATCTGGCTGACCGAACGCGACTTGAGGCGCAGATCGGCCGCCTGACCTTTCATGTGCAATGAATTCTTGGCGACACCACGCGACCGCGAGCGCAGCATCGCGTTGGTCTGGGCGCTGCGATAGCCGGAGAGCAGCGTGTAGGGCTCGCCCGTATCAAGCAAGCGGTGCGAGGCCGCCCAGATGTCGATTGCGCGGGTATCGATGTTTTTGACGGAATCACTGCGCCAGTCGCGCATGAACACAGAAATCTCTTTGACGGCGTCTTTTATATACTCGCCCTCGATCCAATAGATCGTATCAATCTTCTCACCTGTGCGAGTGGAGACCATCTTGAGTCGGCGAATGTCGCCTGCACCACGTAGAAAGCCGGTTGCGTTCGAATACGTGGGGGCGGCCACAAGAGCCGATGCCGCAAAAGCGAGCAGAAGAGTGCGCCGCGTTACGCCGTTCTTTGAATCCATCATATGTATCTGCGCCTGTCCGTCACTGTTGGTGCCCGCAATTTGCGGTGCTTTTCATCTCATCCCCAGATGCAGTTTCGCTTATGACATATAAAGAATCGCTAACCAAGTCCGTGATCCGCCCTTTTTTGCCGCAGCAAGGCCTTTCGGCAAAAACCCGCGCAAATTATTGCGAGCGTGGCGAAAAGCACAGTTTGGTGCTGCGAAATGGTCGCAATCAATCCCAAAGCGAACAGAACTCCCGGATGTGATTGGACATACATCCGCGGTTTGGCATCCTGCATGCATGGCTTTTGGGAGCCATATATCCAATCTACTGCAAGGGGGACGCAATGCATCCGGCAACTTCGTTCAAGGTTCAACGTTTTATCATGGTTGCCGTAGCACCCATCGTGATGGCGCTCATCATGGTTTTCGCCGCGCCACATGTCGCGCGTGCCGAAGTGACAGCCTTCAAACAGGCCGTTGCCGAGGCGGCCGCCCGCGATGAGGTTCTGTCCGAATTCTACAGGGCCGCCGACTATCAGGGTATCTGGACATCGGACTCCGACGCGGATCGCAATCGCCGTCAGGCCTTGATGCAAGCGATCAACGGCGCCACCGCCCACGGCCTGGCGGTTGAGCGCTACGCGCCTGACGCGCTGATGGCTCAGATGAAAGCAGCCCGCACGCCGCGCGATCTGGGCAAGGTTGAGGTCGCTATGTCGCGCACCTTCCTGCGCCTCGCGCGTGACATGCAGACCGGGATGCTGACCCCTTCGAAGATTGATAGCGATCTGGTCCGTGATGTGCCTTTGCGTGAGCCGACATCCTATCTGGTCAATTTCGCCAAGAGCGATCCGCGTGGCTTTTTCCGCTCCTTGCCGCCCAAATCGGCAGAGTATGCACGGCTGATGAAGGAAAAGACCCGCCTTGAGCTTCAGATGAGTGCGGGCGGATGGGGGGCCACAGTGCCTGCCAACACGCTTGCGCCCGGTGCCACTGGCAATGCCGTAGTTGCCCTGCGCAACCGTCTGACCGCTATGGGATTTCTCAAGCGCAGCGCCACGAACGAGTATGACACGCCGCTGCAACAGGCCGTGCAACAGTTCCAGGCCGCCCATGGCCTCGTCGCGGATGGCACCGCAGGGGCCTCCACGATCAAGGAAATCAACAAAGGCCCCGAGGACCGTCTGGCGATGATCATGGTCGCGATGGAGCGTGAGCGGTGGATGAACATGCCCCTCGGCAAACGCCACATCAAGGTGAACCTCGCCGATTTCACCACGCGCATCTATGACGAAGGGCAAGTCACGTTTCAAACCCGCGCCGTGGTGGGCAAGAACACGTCTGACCGCCGTAGCCCCGAATTCTCCGACGAGATGGATCATATGGAAATCAATCCGGTCTGGAACGTGCCACGCTCCATCGCCGTGGGCGAATACCTGCCCCAGATGCAGCGTAATCGTAACGCGGCGGGCCATCTCAAGCTCTATAATGCGCGTGGCCAGCAGGTCAGCCGGGCCAACATCAACTTTGGCGCTTACAATGCACGGACTTTTCCGTTCAATCTCAAGCAGCCGCCCTCGAACAGCAATGCTCTTGGGCTGGTGAAGTTCATGTTTCCCAACCGCTACAACATCTACCTGCATGACACGCCGGCCAAAAACCTCTTCAGCCGCGAAGTGCGCGCCTATAGCCATGGCTGCATCCGTCTGGCTGACCCGTTTGATTTTGCCTACGCCCTTCTGGCCAAGCAAGAGGCCGATCCAAAGACCTTCTTCCACACTATTTTGGACAGTAAACGCCAGACACGGGTGAATCTGGATAAGAAAGTCCCGGTGCATATCATGTATCGCACGGCCTTCACCTCGGCCAAGGGACACACGCAGTATCGCCCCGATATCTATGGCCGTGACGGGCGTATCTGGGCCGCCTTGCGCGCAGCAGGGGTTTCGCTGCCCGCGCAACAGGGCTAAATATCCCCAGTAACGCGGGGGTGATCAGATGGCCTATACGATAAAGCAGATTGCAGAGGCGCTTGGGGCAACAGCTCTGGGCGCTTTTGATATTGAGATAACGGCCTTGGCCGAGCCTCAGGACGCCAGTGCCACCGATCTCGCACTGGCGACCAAACCCGCCTACGCGGAGGCGCTGGGGCAGGGGGCTGCCCGCGCGGCGGTGCTTTGGGACGGGGCGGATTGGCAAGCCCTGGGGCTGGAGGCCGCGATCATCGCGCCGCGCCCGCGCTATGCGATGTCGCATCTCACCGCGATGATGGACCCTGGCGAAGGGTGGGGCGAGGGCATCCACCCAACAGCAGTCATTCACCCTGCGGCCACGCTGGGCGACGGCGTCCATGTCGGTCCGCTCAGTGTGATTGGAGCCGGCACACAGATCGCCGCTGGATGTCGCATCGGCCCGCAGGTCAGCATCGGTGCGGACGTGCGGATCGGTGAGGATTGTCTGATCCGCGAGGGTGCGCGGCTTGCAGCCCGGGTGAAGGTCGGCGCGCGGGTCATTATCAACCCCGGCGCGGTTCTGGGCGGGGACGGGTTCAGCTACGTGACGCCCGAGCCGTCGCAAGTGGAAGCCGCCCGCGCAAGCCTTGGGGATCAGGGGGATGCGGTGGCCCAAAGCTATGCGCGCATTCACTCGCTCGGCTCCGTGCGGATCGGGGATGATGTGGAGATCGGGGCCAATGCCGCCATCGACCGTGGCACGATCCGCGACACGATCATCGGGGATCGCACCAAGGTCGATACACTTGTGATGATCGCGCATAACGTGGTGGTGGGCACCGATACGCTTTTGTGTGGTCAGGTCGGCATCGCAGGCTCCACCCGCGTGGGCTCCAACGTGGTGCTTGGCGGGCAGGTGGGCGTGGGGGACAACCTCTTTATCGGCGATCGCGTGATCTGCGGCGGGGGCACCAAAGTGCTCAGCAACATCCCCGCAGGCCGTGTCATGCTGGGCTATCCGGCCATGAAAATGGACGCGCATGTGGAGATGTACAAGGGCATGCGCCGCCTCAGCCGCCTTTACAAAGAGGTGGATCGTCTCAAGAAAGCGGTTTTCAACCAAGGTGCGAGTGACTAAATCACCCTCCACGCATAAAGGGGCCGCTATCATGGACATTGAAAAGCGCGTGATTTCCATCATTGCCGAACAGGCCATGTTGGAGCCATCTGACGTGACCCTCGACAGCAGCCTTGAAGATCTGGGCATCGACAGTCTGGGGCTGGTCGAGGCGATCTTTGCCATCGAAGAGGCCTTCGATATCAACGTGCCCTTCAACGCCAATGAGCCGAGCGAGAGCGATTTCGACATATCGAGCGTGCGCAGCATCATGGATGGTATCCAGCGCCTGATCAAAGAGCAGTCGTGAAGCGCGTTGTCATCACCGGCGCGGGCACGATCAACGCTTTGGGCGGTGATGTGCCCTCCACCCTTGAGGCGATGCGCGAAGGCCGCTGCGGCATTGGCCCGCTGGAGTTCCGTGATGTGGAGCGTCTCTCGATCCGCATCGGCGGGCAGGTCAAAGGCTATGACGCGGAAGCCGCGTTCAACCGCCAGCAGCTCTCGCTGTATGATCGGGTCACCCAGTTCACCCTGATCGCCGCGCGTGAGGCGATTGGCCAATCCGGTCTGGAGTTTTCCGGCGAATTGGCCGCGCGGGCGGGGGTGATCTTGGGCAATTCAGGCGGGGGGATGACCACGCTCGATGAAAACTACCGCTCGGTCTATGAGGACGGCAAGAACCGTGTGCATCCTTTCGTGGTGCCAAAGCTGATGAACAACGCCGCCGCGAGCCATGTGTCTATGGAATTCAATCTCAAAGGGCCAAGCTTCACCGTCTCCACCGCCTGCGCATCCTCCAACCACGCGATGGCCCAGGCGTTTCAGATGGTCCATGGCGGGCTTGCCCCGGTGATGGTCACGGGCGGCTCGGAATCCATGCTCTGCTTTGGCGGGGTGAAGGCCTGGGAAGGCCTGCGCGTGATGTCCAAAGATGCCTGTCGGCCCTTCTCGGCCAACCGCAACGGTATGGTGCAGGGCGAAGGGGCAGGCATATTCGTCTTTGAGGACTATGAGCACGCCCGCGCCCGCGGGGCCGAGATCATGGCCGAAGTGATTGGCCATGCCATGTCCTCGGACGCGGCCGACATCGTGATGCCGTCCAAGCAAGGGGCCGCGCGCGCCATCGCGGGAGCCATGCAGGACGCGAGGGTGAACCCCGAGGATGTGGGGTATATCAACGCCCACGGCACCGGGACGGCGGCCAATGACAAAACCGAAAGCGCCGCCGTGGCCGATGTGTTTGGCGCGCATGCGGATAATCTGATGATGTCTTCGACCAAGTCCATGCACGGGCATCTCATAGGCGGCACGGGCGCTGTTGAGCTTTTGGCCTGCATCATGGCGCTGCGCGACGGGATCATCGCACCGACCATTGGCTATCAGGAGCCGGACCCGGAATGTGCGCTCGACGTGGTGCCCAACGTGGCACGCGAGGCGAAGGTTGAGGTGGCCTTGTCTAACGCGTTCGCTTTTGGTGGGCTCAACGCGGTTCTGGCTCTGCGCCGCTTTGCCTGAAAACGCAAAACGCTGCCCCCGTGAGGGGAGCCGCGCTGCAAAACCACACCTTGAGAGGCTTAGTTCGAGAAGGTCGAGACCGCATCAAACCCAGCGGTGAACCCGCTCAGCGAGACGTTGATGTTGACCTGTTGATCGGGCGCCTGAGCGGGCACGAGGGTGACCGTCGCGTTGGCCCCTTGCTTGAACGCTGCAATGTCCGCATCGGTCAGGCCAAGCTGCGCGATGCAGCCTACTTCGGTGCAAACCCGGTAGGGATAGCTTTTCGGAGTGCCGCCATCGATGGCGATTTTCAGCTCTGCAGGGAGCAGCGTGACCAATGGCACGATCACGGACGCGCCCGCAACTGCCGGCCCGCCTTCTTCAATCCGGAAGAGGCTGAATTCAGCAATCGGGTTACCCGCCTCTTCGCGCAGCAATTGGTAGAGTTGGCATGCGTCTTCCTGCCCCTCGGGCATCCGGAAGCAGCGCAGGCTCCAATCCCCGAACGTCTCTTTGATGTAGCTCGCGCTCTGCGCCTCAGTCACTTCGGTGCCTGTTGCAAAAGCTGAGGTATTTCCCTCGGGCGCGGTTTCAGCCTCGGCGGCAGGCGCGGCCTCAGCGGTGCCATCTGTCGTGGCTTCTTGCGCCAGCGCGGCAGAGCCAAGCGCCAAAGCGGCGGCGAAGGAGAGTATGGAAAGTGATTTGGGCATTTTGTCCCCATCCAGTGAATTTGAGATCAAGCAGCGCTCTAACACGGCGCGCGATAAGTGTCAGGATAAAATCCTAAGCGGGGCAGCGGCGCAAGGCGGAAATCCGCACGGCTCGGTGGGGCGAAAAATCTGTAGGTAAAATGGTGTTCTTGCGGGTGAGGGAGTGGGTAAGAGAGCAATAGAAAAAGGGACCTCAAATCAAGGTCCCTCCTTCGTCGTCTCCCTGCCGGACTTGGCCGACTTATCGTTTGACCCGGAAGCTAGGACAGAACGGAATCGCCGTCAACAGCCAAAATTTAGGCGTTTGGAATGAGAAAAAAGGCCGCACCCGGAGGCGCGGCCAGTCTGACAGGGAGGAAGTCATTCCAGCCACAAGAGGACATGAAGGGCCGGAATGAGGTTTATACTGGCGCCAAATGGTTAAGTTTGTATGTTGCGCGGGCACGCAATTTGCAGGACTGGGGGCAGGGCATTGGAATCAAATGTTTTTATTGGTGGCGGCGGCGCGGATTATACCGAGGCGCAGGGCCTGTCTCTCAAATACGCAAACCGCCACGGCCTGATTGCCGGGGCCACGGGCACGGGTAAGACCGTCACGCTCCAAATCCTCGCCGAAGGGTTTTCCGCCGCGGGCGTGCCGGTGTTCTTGTCTGATGTGAAGGGCGACCTGTCGGGCCTCGCAGCAGCCGGCAGCGGTGATTTCAAGCTCCACGGTGCGTTCACATCGCGGGCCGAAAAGATCGGCCTGACAGATTATACCTATGAAGCCTTCCCTGTCACCTTCTGGGATCTGTTCGGCAAGGCGGGCCACCCGGTGCGCACTACCGTGGCCGAGATGGGGCCACTGCTTCTCAGCCGCCTGATGGAACTGACAGAGGCGCAAGAAGGCATTATGAATATCGCCTTCCGCGTGGCCGATGAGCAGGGGATGCCGCTTCTCGATCTAAAGGACCTGCAAGCGCTTCTGGTCTGGGTCGGCGAGAATCGCGATACGCTCTCGCTGCGCTATGGCAATGTTTCGCCGCAATCCGTGGGCGCGATCCAGCGCCAGTTGATGGTGTTGGAGAACCAAGGGGGTGCGAGCCTCTTTGGTGAACCCGCGCTGGAATTGTCCGATCTGATGAGCCATGCGCCGGATGGGCGCGGGCGGATCAATATCCTTGCGGCGGAAAAGCTGATGGGCGCGCCGCGTCTTTACGCGACCTTCCTTTTGTGGCTGCTGAGCGAGCTTTTCGAGACCACTTCCCGAAGTGGGGGACCCGGACAAACCCAAGCTGGTTTTCTTCTTTGACGAGGCGCATTTTCTCTTCGACGACGCGCCCAAAGCGCTTGTGGACAAGGTCGAGCAGGTCGCCCGCCTTATTCGCTCCAAAGGGGTTGGGGTCTATTTCATCACCCAAAACCCTGATGATGTGCCCGAGGATATTCTCGGGCAGCTTGGCAATCGTTTTCAACACGCCCTGCGCGCCTTCACCGCGCGCGACCGCAAGGCGCTGACCCGTGCCGCCGAGACCTACCGCCCCAACGCACGCTTCAGCACCGTGGACGCGATCTGCGATGTGGGGGTGGGCGAGGCTGTGACCTCCATGCTTGAGGAAAAAGGCACGCCAGGCATTGTCGAGCGCACGCTGATCCGCCCTCCCTCGTCCAAGCTGGGGCCGCTGACCGAGACCGAGCGCCGCGCGGCCATCGCCACATCGCATCTCGCGGGCAAATATGAGGAGGTGGTCGACCGCCGCTCGGCCTACGAAATCCTCGCCAAACGGGCAGAAGAGGCGGCGCAGGCGGCCCAAGAGGCCGAGACCGTGGCCGAGGAGCAATCCATTTCTGAGCGGGAGTTTAACGCAGCGCGCCGCTATTCCGGCAAGCGCGTAGCCCGCTCGACGGCGCGCGCCTCGGAGGCGGAGGATGCCGACGGGCTTGGGTCACGGATTGGTGCCGCGGTTGGCAATGCTGTTCTCAAGGAGCTCAAAGGCACCACCGGACGCCGCATCGTGCGCGGCATCCTCGGCGGCCTGTTTAAGGGACGTTAGGCAGGCTCAGTGTTCATGCGCTGCACCCCAGGCCCCGCGCAAAGCAGGGCGTGCTGGGTGCGGTGGAATCTGAAAGCGGCAGCAGCCTACGCTCAGATGCCCATCGCCCCACTAAGGATGAGCGCAACCGCGAGCAAGGCGATCATGCCTTGCCACTCGTCCGAACTGCTCTCGACGGCGGCTTCCGCCACCACTTCGGGTGCGACGACCGGATCGGCCAGATTCCCGGCCAAAGAAGGCGAAGACGCCACGGCGAGCGTTATCCCAAGTGCAAGGCCCAATGTCAGCCCGCGGGTCATAGTGATAGATGGGCACCTCGATTTTTGACTTATTTCGCGACGATGAAGCAAGTGCGTCAGCC
>CALGEH010000116.1 GCA_937881735.1 uncultured Shimia sp. | reverse complement strand
CTCTCTCTTAGTTTAGGCCGCCATTGGTTCCATAAACCCTGACGACGGACAGATCACACAGGCCGGTCCCGAAATCCTCGCCGCCGCCTTTGCATACGGCGCAGGGGCGGTTACCCTTCTGGGGCGGGCCCAACCGCTGCACGATGTGGAGGGCCTGCGCGCCGGAATGGCGCTTGTGGCCGATGTGGCGGACGCGCAGGGCCACGGGCCGGTGACGCTGATCGAGACGGATGATCCCGACGCGCTGGAGGCCGCACTTGACGGCCTGCCCCGCGCCAAAGCGCTAGCCGCGCCCTCGGGCTTCCTGCCGCCCACGGACAAGCGCGGGCTGTTGGTGATGGCCTTTGCCGAGATGAACCGCGCGGCCCCTGCCCCGGCCGAGGTGCTGCCGCTGCCCGAGGGCGCGCCGTTTGGCCAGATCACCGTGGACCCAGACGCCTGCACGCTGTGTCAGGCCTGCACCGGGGTCTGCCCCACCGGCGCGCTTCTGGACAATCCCGAGACGCCGATGCTGCGCTTTACTCAAAGCGCGTGTGTGCAATGCGGGCTGTGTGCCGCGACCTGCCCCGAGGACGCGATCACCCTCACGCCGCAGCTTGATTTCGCCGCTTGGGACACCCCGCGCCAGATCCTGCACGAGGAGCCGCCCTTTTGCTGCACCCGCTGCGACAAGCCCTTCGCCACGCGTTCAGGGATCGAGCGGGTACAATCACGCCTCGCGGATCATTGGATGTTTCAGGGCGAGGCCGGGGAGAAACGGCTCAGCGTGCTGGCCATGTGCGAGGATTGCCGGGTTGAGGAGATCGTCACGCAAGGCTTCGATCCGCATGATGACACAACGCGCAAGGTGCGCACCAAGGCGGATTATCCGACCGATGCCGAGTAGCAAAGCGGCCCCGTCAGGCCGAGCGGTCTTGCTGTAGCCGGGCCAGCTCGCCTGCATGGAACTCCGCCTCGCTTTGGCCCTCCGCAGGACCGCATCCAAGGTTGCGCGCGAGGTCAAAAAACCCGCGCGCAGGCAGGCCAGCGGCGGTGCGGCTGACCGCGCGGGCCGCAATCAGCGCGCGCCCGGCGGCGGCATCCTCACGCATCGTCGTCTCCAGCGCGCGGGTGATGCGCGCAACCGAGCCCGGCGCCCAATGCCCCAGTGCGCGGGCCAGCGCGCCATAGGAAATGTGCGGCGTCTCGTCGGGTAGATTTTCGAGATGCGCGCGCACCTCACCCACAAGTGTTCCCTCGCGCCCCACCGCCGCCCCCGCCGCGCGCGGCGGCGGGATCTCGCGTGCCGTGCCGTCGGTAAACACCTCTGCCGCCCAGGCGCGCGTGGCGCTGCGCAGCACGATCCGGGTCTTGCCCGCATCCTCGCCCTCACCCATTTCCGTCACACCCACCACATCGCCGGTGCGCAGCCCTGCGCGCAGGGCCTCAGGGCTCAGCCCCAGACGCGGGGCCAGAAAATCGGGATCGACGGTGATCTGCTCATCCTGCCAGCTCAGCACGCCCGGCGGCACGGGACGATGGAACGCGGGCTTGGCCCCGGCTTGACCAGACATGGGCGACGCGCCACCACCGCGCTCGTAAAAAGGATTGCTGCCCGCCTCATGGTCCGTGAGGTCCACGATCTCGCCGATGGCAGGCAAGGCCGCACGCAGCATCCGCTCAACCCCCTCGCGCAGGGTCGCCGAAGACGCGGCACAGCCCTGACAGCCGCCCGACATACGCAGATAAACCGTCCCACCCGAGACACGCTCGGCCGCGATATGCCCGCCATGGGCCGCAACAGACGGGTTCACCTGCCGCTCCAAAAGCTCCTCGACGGCGCGCAAAAGCTCCGCATCCGGGTCCACCGGGGCAGCCTGCCCCAGAGGCGCGTCACATGTGTCCAGCACCTCACGGATTGCGGCGGCGATGGCGGGTTTCAAAGTGGCCCACTCAGAGCCTTCCTCCTTACGCACCCAGATCATGGCGCCGGACACCTCGACATGGCACAGGCCCCCAATGGCGAAAAGCGCGTCCGGCAAAGGCGCGCTCGCGCCCGCCGCCTCAAACCGTGCGGGCGCACCATCTTGCAGGGGCGCGTCCAGCATGAATCCCATCACCTGCGCGTCATTGGCCGAGCTTTGCGCCTGAATGCGCCGCCGGGTTCGGCTCTCAGACATCCTCGACCTCCGCACCCTGCATCGCGTGCAGTTGCTTGAACGTGTAAATCCCAGTGTCATGGCCATCGCTGAAGGCGAATTGCAGCGCGTAATTGCCAACGCTCCAGATCCGCGTGGCCTTGAGATCCAGCGGCACGGTCTGCGGATCGAGAAGCGGCTTGCCTGTCACCTCATCGCGGCATTTGGCGCAGCGACATGCCAGCCGCACATCGCGCACGCCCAAGCGCTGCACCTGCCCATCGGCCCAACCGAGCACCAACCCCGCCACATCGTGATCGAGTGACAAAAGCCGGTCCGGCGTGCCATCGCGCGCAGCCTCGGGGGCCGCTGCGGGCTTGCCGCTGTCGTCGCCAATCGTCCATGCGAAAGGCGTGGCGATGCCCGCCGCGGTGCTCACATCGGCGAGTGCCGCCGCGATGCTGCGATACGCGCTCGCCGCCGGGCTACCCGGCGCGGATTTCACCAGCGGCGTGCCCGCGTCGCCCGAATCCACCACACCGGGATCAAGCGGCACCTTGCCGAGAAACGCCACGCCCAACTCCGTCGCAATCGCCTTGCCGCCGCCATCGTGGAAGATATGCGTCACGGTCGCGCAGGTCGGGCAGGTAAAGCCACTCATATTCTCGATCACGCCCAGGATCGGCACCTTGACCTGCTCCATCATCCGCAAGCCGCGCCGAGCGATCTTGAGGCTGACATCCTGCGGCGTGCTGACCACCACGGCGCCGGACAGGGGAAAGGCCTGCGCGAGGGTCAGCTGAATATCCCCTGTGCCAGGCGGCAGATCCAAGAGCAGAAGGT
>CALGEH010000115.1 GCA_937881735.1 uncultured Shimia sp. | reverse complement strand
CTGTCGGATGTGGTCGCACGCCAGCAGACGGAAATCGACCGCCTCACCCGCCGCACCGAGATGCTGATCAGCCGCGAGGCCGAGCGTGAAAGCGCCATGGGCGGGCAGGTCACCTTGGGCAACGAGCGCCCGCCACATTACTGAGCGGCGCTAAATATCCTCGACGTCGATCACACCCTCAAGGCTCTTGATCGCGCCCTTGATCTGCGGGTTCACCGGAAAATTGCGCCCCGCCGACAGCTCAACCTCGCCCGGCAAATCCGGCGCGCTGAGACAAAACTGCACAGGGCCGGGCCGGGCTTGGGTGGCCCCGCGCGCGCCTTCCAAAACATTGGCCACCGCGCGGAGCACATCCGGCGTCTCGACGAAGATCCGCAGACCCATCGCGCCCGCATCGGCCACGATCCCGTCGATGGGTGCGACCGCACGCGCCAGAAGCTTGAGTTGCTCAGCCTCCATCGTCGCCTCGACGGTGATGACAAGCTGAGCGCCCGTTTCCAGATGAGGCCGCGATTTCTCCAGCGTCTCGGAGAACATCGTGACCTCATAACCCCCGGTCGTATCGCTGAGTTGCACAAAGGCGAAACGGTTGCCGCGTGCCGATTTTCGCTCCTGCCGTCCGGCCACCACGCCGGCCATTTTCACGACTGCCGGCGCGCGCGCGGCCTGCGCCGTCACCTCGTCCAGCGTCTTGATATCCTTGCGTTTCAGGATCGCCATATAGTCGTCCAGAGGATGGCCCGAGAGGTAGAAACCAACCGCCTTGAACTCCTCGGTCAGACGCTCGGCGGGTAGCCAATCCTCGGCCCCACTCAGGCGCGGTTCGGGCAGGTCATCGCCCGCCTCCCCAAAGAGCGACACCTGAGCCGAGCCCTTCTGATCATGGATCGCCGCCGAATAATTCGTAAGCGCCTCGACACTCTCGAACATCCGCCGCCGATTGCGGTCCAGCTGATCAAACGCTCCGGCGCGGGCGAGCATCTCCAAGGGCCGCTTGCCGATCCGCTTGAGATCAACGCGGCGCGCAAAATCGAACACCGTGGCAAAGGGCTTCTCAACCCCCTCCACCCGCCGCCCTTCGCAAATGAGCTTCATCGCCTCCACGCCCACATTCTTCAGCCCGCCCAGCGCGTAATGCAGAGCCCCCTCGCGCGCGACGAACGTCGCCTCCGAGCGGTTCACACAAGGAGGCACGTAAGTCAGCTCCAACCCCTTTTTCACTTCCTCGAAATAGACGGCGAGCTTGTCGGTGAGGTGGATATCGCAATTCATCACACCGGCCATGAATTCGACCGGGTGATTGGTCTTGAGCCAAGCGGTCTGGTAGCTCACCACCGCATAGGCCGCTGCGTGGGATTTATTGAAGCCGTAATTGGCGAACTTGTCGAGAAGGTTCCAGACCTCCATCGCCTTGTCCTTGTCCACGCCGTTCTCAGCGGAGCCTTTGAGGAATTTGGGCCGTTCCGCGTCCATCGCGGCTTGGATTTTCTTACCCATGGCGCGGCGCAGAAGGTCCGCACCGCCAAGGGAATACCCGGCCATTTCCTGCGCGATCTGCATCACCTGCTCTTGGTAGACGATGATGCCTTGGGTCTCGTCCAGGATGTGATCGACCGAGGGGTGCAAATTTTCACGCTCTGATAGCCCGTTCTTAACCTCGCAATATTTCGGGATATTCTCCATTGGACCGGGCCGGTAGAGGGCCACAAGCGCCACGATATCCTCGATGCAAGTGGGCTTCATCCGTTTCAGGGCATCCATCATGCCTGAGCTTTCCACCTGAAACACCGCAACGGTCTTGGCGCTGGCGTAGAGCCTGTATGTCGCGGCGTCATCCAGAGGGATTGCGCCGATATCGTTCTCGGACCCTTCGGGCGGCTGGTAAAGCTCCGTCCCGTCCGCCGCGATATGCAGTGCCCCGCCCCCGGCCAAAATCTGCTCGACCGCGTTTTGCACCACGGTCAGGGTTTTGAGGCCGAGAAAGTCGAACTTCACCAGCCCCGCCTGCTCCACCCATTTCATGTTGAACTGCGTGGCGGGCATATCCGCGCGCGGATCTTGGTAGAGCGGCACCAGCGCGTCCAGTGGACGGTCACCGATCACCACCCCGGCGGCGTGGGTGGACGCATTGCGCAACAACCCCTCGACCTGCATCCCGTATTTCAAAAGGCGGTCCACGACCTCCTCGTTGCGGGCCTCCTCGCGCAGACGGTCCTCCTGAGCGAGCGCCTGCGCGATGCTCACGGGTTTCACGCCCTCGACTGGGATCATCTTGCTAAGGCGGTCCACCTGCCCATATGGCATCTGCAAGACCCGGCCAATGTCGCGCACGGCGGCCTTGGACAGAAGTGCTCCGAAGGTGATGATCTGCCCGACCCGGTCGCGGCCATATTTCTCCTGCACATATTGGATAACCTCCTCGCGGCGATCCATGCAGAAGTCGATATCGAAATCGGGCATCGAGACCCGCTCGGGGTTCAGGAACCGCTCAAAGAGGAGGCTATAGCGCAGCGGGTCCAGATCGGTGATCGTGAGCGCATAGGCCACAAGGCTGCCCGCGCCCGATCCACGCCCCGGCCCCACCGGGATATCGCGATCCTTGGCCCATTTGATAAAGTCGGCCACGATCAGGAAATAGCCCGGAAAGCCCATCCCCTCGATGATCCCGAGCTCAAACTCAAGCCGCGCCTCGTATTCCTCGACGCTGGCCGCATGGGGGATCACCTTGAGGCGTTCTTTCAGCCCCTCTTTGGACTGGCGACGCAACTCCTCGATCTCGTCATCCGCAAATTTCGGCAGGATCGGATCACGGCGGTAAGCCGCGAAGGCGCAGCGCCGGGCGATCTCGATCGTGTTCTCCAGCGCCTCGGGCAGATCGGCGAACAGAGTGACCATCTCGCGCGGGGTCTTGAAGTAATGCTGCGGCGTGAGGCGACGGCGCGGGGCGGATTGATCGACATAGGCGCCTTCCGCAACGCAGAGCATGGCGTCATGGGCCTCATACATCTTTTCTTTGGGGAAATAGACGTCATTCGTGGCCACGATGGGAAGGTCCATCGCATAGGCCATCTCGATATGACCCTGCTCGGTCAGACGTTCTGCCTCCGGCGCGCCGCCCTCGCCGGGATGGCGTTGCAGCTCCACATAAAGGCGGTCGCCGAAGATCGCGGCCAGCCGGGTCATCAATGCCTCCGCCGCCGGGCGCTGCCCACCGCGCAGCAGCCGCCCGATAGGGCCGTCCGGACCACCCGTGAGGCAAATGAGGCCCGCGCCATGCGCCTCCAAATCCTCCAGCGTGATATGCGGCAATTGCGCGTCCCCGCGTAGATAAAGCGCGGAGTTCAGCTTCATCAGGTTCTCATAGCCCGCCTCGTTTTGCGCCAGCAAAACAAGGGGCGCACGGGGGCGGGCCTGCTCGCCCGGAGCGGCCTCCAGATAGGCCAGATCCATCTGACAACCCATGATGGGCTGCACCCCGGCATCTGCCGCAGAGACGGCGAATTCAAGTGCTGCGAACATGTTGTTCGTGTCGGTGACGGCCACAGCGGGCATGCCCGCATCGACGCACATTTGTGGCAGTTTCTTCAGCCGCACCGCACCTTCCAGCAAGGAATACTCGGTGTGAAGACGCAGGTGGATGAATCGGGGATCAGTGCTCATGGCAGCCAGCCTAGCGCAGCCCTTGCCCCCCCGCCAGAGGGGCTTTGCGTGGCACGCGGGCTCTGCTAGGAAAAGGCACGCGGCACGGGTTGAGGAGGCATGGCGTGAGCGATCCCCTTTTGCGCCTGAGCGGTTTGAGCAAAGCCTATCCCGGTGTCATCGCCAACGAGGATGTGAGCCTCGCGATCGCGCCCGGTGAGGTCCACGCCCTGCTCGGGGAAAACGGCGCGGGCAAATCCACGCTTGTGAAAATGATCTACGGTCTGGTGCGACCGGATAGCGGGGCGATGCAGCTTTCCGGCGCGGCCTATACTCCCGCCACGCCGCGCGCCGCACGCGCCGCAGGCATCGCCATGGTGTTCCAGCATTTCTCGCTTTTCGACGCAATGAGCGTGGCCGAAAACGTGGCCCTTGGCATGGAGGACCCGCCCCGCCTGCGCGATCTGGCCACGCGTATTCGCGATGTATCTCAAGCTTACGGTCTGCCGCTGGACCCTGCGCGCATCGTGGGCGATCTGTCGGCGGGGGAGCGGCAACGAGTGGAGATCATACGTTGCCTTCTGCAACGCCCGCGCCTCTTTATCATGGACGAGCCGACCTCAGTGCTGACCCCCGGCGAGGTGGAAATCCTCTTTGCCACGCTACGCAAGCTGCGCGGCGAGGGGGTGGCGATACTCTATATCTCCCACAAGCTGGCCGAGATACGCGCGCTTTGTGACCGCGCCACGATCCTGCGGCGCGGGCGCGTGGTGGGGGCGTGCGATCCGCGCGAGGTTAGCGCGCACGCGATGGCCGAGCAGATGGTCGGCGCGCGTTTCGGCGCGCCCTTACGTACCCCCGGGGAGACGGGCGAAGTGCTTTTGTCGCTGGCGGGGCTGAGCCTTGCGCCGCTTGGGACATTTGGCACGGCGCTCAAAGATGTGGCCTTTGATGTACGCGCAGGCGAGATTCTCGGGATCGGCGGTGTGGCGGGCAATGGGCAGGACGAGCTGTTGGCCGCCCTCTCGGGCGAACGGCAAAGTGCCTCGGGCAGTGTGGTGTTTTGCGGCGATGATATCTCACGCCTTGGGCCCAGCGCGCGGCGCGCGCGTGGCCTGTGCACCGCGCCTGAAGAGCGGCTCGGCCATGCCGCGGCCCCGGAGATGAGCCTCACGGAAAACACCCTTGTGACAGGCGCGGAGCGTGAAAACCTCGTGCAGCGCGGCATGATCCAATGGGGGGCGGCGGAGGCGTTTGCCCGCCGCATCATCACCGCGTTCGACGTGCGCACACCCGGCCCAGACGCGCCTGCACGGGCGCTCTCGGGTGGGAACCTGCAAAAATTCGTGATCGGGCGCGAGGTGTTGCAATCCCCGCGCGTCCTCGTGGTCAATCAACCCACTTGGGGCGTGGATGCGGCGGCGGCGGCAATCCGGCCGGCGTTGATCGACCTGGCCGAGGGGGGCGCCGCGGTAGTGGTGATCTCTCAGGATCTCGACGAGTTGATGGAAATCTCGGACCGTTTCGGCGCGCTGAGCGAAGGGCGGCTCAGCAATATAAGGCCCGTTCGGGGCCTTGGCGTGGAAGAAATCGGGTTGATGATGGGGGGCGCTGAAACGCGCGCGCTGGCCCATGGGTGATCGGTTGAGGTTTGAGTATTTTTGCAAAGAAGAAGGCGGCGCGCCGTGCTGAGGCTTGAGCGGCGTGCGACGCCGTCAAAGCTGTGGGCCTGGGCCGCGCCGGTGCTGGCGGTAGTTTTCACCATGCTGGCAGGGGGCGCTCTTTTTGCCGCGTTTGGTACGGATCCCGTGCTGGCGATCCGCACGATTTTCTGGGACCCGCTCTTTGGTGAGTTCGCCTTCTTTTACCGCCCACAACTTTTGCTGAAAGCCGCACCGCTTGTTTTGATTGCGTTGGGGCTGGCCATGGGGTTTCGCGCGGGCGTGTGGAACATCGGGGCGGAGGGGCAATATATTGTGGGCGCGATTTGCGGCGCGGCGGTGGCGTTGGCCCTCTATCCCGCCGAAAGCTGGCTCTTGTTTCCCGCGATGGTGGCGGCGGGCGCTTTGGGGGGGTGGGCATGGGGGATGATCCCTGCGCTTTTGCGGGTGCGGTTCGGGACCAATGAAATTTTGGTGTCGCTTATGCTGGTTTATGTGGCCGAGAAGCTGGTGGCGGCGATGGCGCTTGGCCTTTTGCGCGACCCCGAAGGCCGGGGCTTTCCGGGCAGCCGCAATCTTCAGAGCTATCCATCGGCGCATAATGCCGAGATCATCGCGGGCAGCGGCGTGCATTGGGGGGTCGTCGCGGCCCTTATTGCGGTGATCGGGGGCTATGTCCTTCTAAGCCACCATGTGCGCGGATTTCATATCCGCCTGAGCGGGGCCGCACCGAAAGCGGCGCGCTTTGCAGGTGTGATCCCGGCGCGGGTGGTGATTTTCTGCCTGGGTCTGTCAGGCGCGTTGGCCGGGATGGCGGGGCTTTTCGAGGTGGCGGGGCCTGCGGGCCAGATCACGATCGAGTTTGGCGTGGGCTATGGATTTACGGCGATTATCGTGGCCTTTTTGGGTCGTTTGCATCCGTTTGGCATTCTTGCGGCGGGGCTTTTGATGGCGCTCACTTATGTGGGTGGCGAGGCGGCGCAGGCGGGATTACAGCTTCCCGCCGCGGCCATTCAGGTATTTCAGGGGATGCTCTTGTTTTTCTTGCTGGCGGTGGATGTGTTCACGCATTTCCGGGTGCGTAGAATTCGGGTTAGGGAGGCATAGATGGACCTGTCCGCCATCAACCCGGTGCTGTTGATTGCCGCCCTGATCGCCGCTGCCACGCCCGTGCTTTTGGCCGCTTTGGGCGAGCTTGTGGTGGAACGGTCGGGCGTTCTGAACCTCGGGGTGGAGGGGATGATGATCCTCGGGGCCTGTGCGGGGTTCATTGCCGCAGTAGAGACAGGATCACCCACGATGGGTTTTGCCGTGGCCGCCCTGGCAGGCGCAGTGCTGGCCGCCGTTTTTGCCCTGCTCACGCAGGTTTTGTTGGCCAATCAGGTAGCATCGGGGCTGGCCGAAGGTGAGATCGCGAGCGACGAGGACTTGCAGGGGATGAACTTCTATCTCGAAGGTCTGACCGGCGAGATCCCTCAGTAAATCAAAGCGCTTGCGGGCCGCACATTGAGCGGCCCGCAGATGCAGATGACACGCACCCCTCCCCCCAATGCCTCCCAAGCCTCAAGCGGCGCGGATGGCCGCATGACAGCGCCCGCCGCCGCGCGCAACGCCGCCGTGATCACCGCCGTGATGCAGGAGATCACGCCGCTTCGGGGGCGCGCATTGGAGCTCGCCAGCGGCACGGGCCAGCATGTGGTGCAATTCGCCGCCGCCCTGCCGGAGCTTGACTGGCAGCCGACCGAGCCGGACGCGATGCGCCGCCTCAGCATCGACGCTTACGCCGCGCGCGCGGGCCTGCCGAACCTACGCCCGGCACTGCCTTTGGATGCGGCCAAACCCGGATGGCACAAGGCGCATGGAGGTCAGGACCTGATCGTGCTGATCAACCTTCTGCACCTGATTTCCGAGGGCGAGGCGCACACAGTGATCCATGAGACCGCCCGCGCGCTGACGCCCGGGGGGCGCTTCGTGCTCTACGGGCCTTTCTTGCGGGATGGCGCAGCCACATCAGACGGCGACGCGGCTTTCAACGCCTCGCTGCGCGCCTCGGACCCCGAGATCGGCTACAAGGACACCGCCCAGATCGGGGCATGGGCCGAGGCGGCGGGTCTTATCAAGACCACATGGCGCAAGATGCCCGCCAACAACCTCATGCTGATCGCGGAGGCACCTCAGCCAGAATAGGTGACGCGCCCGCCGCAGATCGTCATCACGGGGCGCGCGGCGTGGAGTTGCTCCGGCACCTCCGCCTCCAGATCGCGGTCCATGATCACCACATCGGCCATCTGGCCCGCGATCAACTGTCCCTTGCGCCCTTCGCGGAACTCCACCCACGCGTTGCCGGCTGTATAGCTCTCCAGCGTCGCATGCAGCGATTGCGCGCGAATATCCCAGCCTTCGCCCAGATCGACCGGGGCCACTGCGGCCTGCACGTTGCCCATCACATCGACAGGCACCACCGGCCAATCGGTCGAGAATATCATCCGCGCACCCGCCTCGCGCAGCCTTTGCCATGCGAACGCATAGGGAAGCTGATCGTCATACATCACCGTGTCCCGGTCATAGGGCGGGAAATATCCCCCAAACGCTGCATGGCGCGGTTGCATCGAGGCCACCGCCCCAAGCTCGGCGAGGCGAGGAATGTCTGCGGGGTTAATCAACTCGATATGCTCGATCCGGTGGCGGCTGTCGCGCGCACCATTGGCCTTGCGCGCAGCGGCATACCCGTCCAGCGTGCGCCGCACGGCCAGATCGCCAATCGCATGGACCGCAATTTGCAGGCCCAGCGCGTCGATCCGGCGGCAGGCCTCGTTGAAATGCTCAGGCTCGAACACCGCCTCACCGATCACACCGGGCGTGTCAGGATACTCGCGCATCATCAGCGCCGTGCGCGTCTCCATAACCCCGTCCATAAACATCTTCACCCGGCCAGACCAAAGCGTGTCCGACGTGTAGCGCCGCCGCATCTCGTCGGCTTCCTCGATCCGTTCCAGCGGGTCATAGTTCTTGAGATGCATCGGGATTTCCATCCGGCAGGCCAGATCCCCCGCCGCCTCGATCTCGCTCAGCAGCTCCAACTGATAGAAATTCCCGTCCATATTGTGCATCGTCGTGATGCCGTAGGAGGCTGCGTGTTTCAGCCCCTTGGTAATGAGCTTGCGGTCGGCGGCGCGCTCGGCCTCGGTGGCGGGCGGCTCGGGCTCTGCGCCTGTGACATAGCCCAGCATTTCGCGCCCACCGGTGCGCGACAGCTGCAAGACAGGGCCAAACGCGCCCGTCTCCAGCAATTCGCCGGTTGCTTTACCATCCTCGCCCATCACGATGATGGACCCTTCAGGCATCGGCGCGCCATGCAAAAGCCCCGCCGCCTCCAATGCCATCGTATTGGCCCAGACGGTGTGAATATCAGGCGCCAGAAGCGCCAAGGGACGGTCAGGCATGATGTCATCAAGATCGGCCCGCGTAGGATTGCGCCCTATCATCAGATCATAGCTCGTCCCCGTGCCCAGGATCAGCGGCTCATCGGGGTTGTCTGCCGCGTAGCGCCGCACCGTGTCGCGCGTGGCCTCAAAGCCCATCACCCCGTCCATCGCCATGAACTCAAGACCCGCCGACCCTTGGAAGAGATGCACATGGCTGTCGATGAACCCGGGCAAAACGGTGCCGCCGCCCGCGTCCACGATCTCGGCCCCAGGCCCGGCCAAGGCGCGTATCTCGGCGGTGCTGCCAACCGCGAGAATGACGCCCCCCGCCATGGCCACGGCCTCGGCGCGCGGCGTGCTCGCGTCCATGGTCAAGACCCGCCCGTTCACGATCACCCTGTCTGCCTGATGCGCCATGCGTAGCCCCTCCTTTTGCGCCAAAATCTGTTGCGCAGACTGAGCCATTGCCGTGCCGCAGTAAACACCTTTTCACTGGGCCAAAGTTGCGCGCCAAAAAAATGAGACAGCGCTCGACAACCCCAGCCACCGCCGCGCATTTAACGGTTTACGACACCGCAAACCTCTGCTTATGATCAAATTCTGCATGGCGAAAGAAACAAGCCCATGGCCTTGGGGACGCTGAAAACATGAGCGAAAATTCACTTGAGACAATGATTCTGGCCGATAGCGTCACCAAGACATTTGGTCAGGGCGACAGCCTTGTCCGGGCGTTGGACGACGTGTCAGTCGCAATCCGAAAAAACGAATTTTTCACCCTTCTCGGCCCATCTGGATGCGGCAAGACCACCCTCTTGCGACTCATCGCGGGGTTTGAGCTTCCGTCCAAGGGCACCATCTTGCTGGACGGGCAGGAAATCGGCCACCTTCCCCCGTACAAGCGCCCCGTGAACACCGTGTTTCAGAACTATGCGCTCTTCCCGCATATGAGTGTGGCGCGCAATATCGGCTTTGGGCTGGAGATGCAGGGGCGGCCAAAGGCGGAGGTCGATGGCGCGATAGACGAGATGCTGGCGCTGGTACAGATGGAGCATCTGGCCGGGCGGCGCACCGATCAGCTTTCGGGCGGGCAGCAACAGCGCGTGGCGCTGGCCCGCGCGCTCGCACCCCATCCAAAGGTGCTCTTGCTGGATGAGCCCTTGTCGGCGCTGGACCTCAAGCTGCGCAAGGAGATGCAGATCGAGCTGAAGCGGCTTCAGAGCGAGACGGGTATCACCTTTGTGTTCGTGACCCACGATCAGGAAGAGGCGCTTACCATGTCGGACCGGATCGCGGTCATGGCGGCGGGCCAGATCCTTCAGGTCGGTCCACCCCGCGAAATCTACACCCAACCCGCGCGCCGCTTCGTGGCCGATTTTATCGGCGATATCAACATTCTGGAGGCGGATCTTGCCGCAAGCGGCAAAGAGGTGACCCTGCAGGGCGGCCTCAAGATGCCCGCGCAGCTCCCCGAAGGTCTCGCCCTCAGCGGCCGGGTCAGTGTCGCAATCCGCCCCGAGGATATGAGCTTTGATCCGAAGGGGGCGATGCGCGGCACGGTCAGCAACGTAGTCTATTTTGGCGTCGGCTCGAACGTGCATGTGGCCCTGCCATCGGGCGAGGATGTCACCGTGCGCTGCGCCGGGGTTGCCCCTGAAAAAGGCGCCGAAGTGCGCATCAAGCTGCCCGCCGCCCTGCAAGTGCTGGCCGACTGATGGTCGCCCTGCCCGAACCTCAATCACAGCCCAAACGCGGCGCAGAGGCCAATGCGGCCAACCTCGCCGTCGCGCGCAAGGCGATCGAGGGCGGAGCGCGCCGCCGCCGCTGGCAGCTTTTGTCGCCATCAATGATCGTGATCGGTGTTTTCGGGCTGTTCCCACTCACGATCACACTGATCTATTCGTTCCTCAGCCCCGGAAACTTTGGCGGCGTGACGTGGGAATTCACCACAGACGCCTATGTGCAATTCCTATTCGAGCGCGACATCTTCGACGACACGCTGAGCTTCTCGACGACCTATCTCAGCATCTATGGCCGCTCCATCGGCCTTGCCTTCGGGGCCACGGTCGGCGCATTGCTCATCGGCTTTCCAATGGCCTATTTCATAGCCTCAAAGCCCCCCGAACAGCGGAACTTGTGGCTTTTCCTGATCACCCTGCCCTTCTGGACCAACCTCCTGATCCGCACCTACGCGATCCTTTTGATCATCCGCGATGAGGGGATCATCAACGTCTCGCTCCAGGGGATGGGCCTCATCGACGCGCCTCTGGGGATGCTCTACACGGACGGTGCGGTGTTTCTCGGGCTGATCTACAGCTACCTGCCGTTCATGGTGCTGCCGCTCTATGCCTCACTCGAAAAGCTTGATTTCAAACTGGTCGAGGCCGCCTATGACCTCTACGCAACCCGGTTTCAGGTCCTGCGCCACATCATCGTGCCAATGGCCAAGCCGGGAATCGTGGCGGGCTGCATCCTCGTCTTCATCCCCGGCCTCGGCGCCTATATCACCCCCGAGCTTCTGGGCGGCGGCAA
>CALGEH010000114.1 GCA_937881735.1 uncultured Shimia sp. | reverse complement strand
GGATCACGGTCGTCTTGCCCGCGCCTGAGGGGCCCACAAGGGCCACCGTCTCGCCCGGCTTAATCCTGAGGTCAAACCCGGCCAGCGCCGCAGTCTCGCGCCGTGAGGGATATGCAAACTCGATGTTTGAGAACACGATCTCACCACGCAGAGGGTTTGGCAGGTCGCGCGCGATACCAGGGTCTTGCACCGCGTCCTGCGTGCCCAAAAGCTCCACCAGCCGCTCGGTCGCGCCTGCCGCGCGTTGCAATTCGCCCCAGATCTCCGAGAGTGCCGCCACAGCACTTGCAACCATCACCGAATAGATCACAAACTGCACCATCGTGCCCGCGCTCATGGAGCCCGCCCGCACCTGAAGCGCCCCGGCCCACAGCACACCGACGATGCCCGCAAATACCAAGAAAATCACAATCACCGTCATCAGGGCGCGGGTCCATATCCGCTCGCGCGCGGCCTGATAGCTGCGCTCGGTCACATCACCGAACCGTCCGCGCGTCTGCGCCTCTTGGGTAAAGGCCTGAACGGTCTGCACGCTCAGAAGCGCCTCGGACGCATTGCCCGAGCTTTCCGCGATCCAGTCCTGATTCTCCCGGCTGAGCCGCCTGAGCCGCCGGCCCAACGTGAAAATTGGCACGAGGATCATCGGCACGATCAAAAGCACCATCCCCGTCAGCGCGGCAGAGGTGAAAAGCATCAAGATCAGCCCACCGATCAGGATCAGCAGGTTGCGCAGGGCAATCGACACCGAAGAGCCTATCACGCTGAGAATCAAGGTCGTGTCCGTGGTGATCCGGCTCAGCACCTCGCCGGTCATTACCCGCTCGAAAAACGCAGGGCTCATCCCGATCACACGGTCAAAAACCGCGCGCCTGATATCCGCCACCACCCGCTCGCCCAACCGCGTGACAAGCGCATAGCGCAGCCCCGTGCCCAAAGCCAAAAGGGCCGCAATCACCAAGGCGGAGGCAAAGTAGAGGTTGAGCAAAGTGGCATCTTTGATCGAGAAGTTATCGACCACCTGCCGCACCGCGAGAGGCAGGATCAACGACACACAAGCGGTCGTGACCAGTGCAGCACCCGCGCCCGCCATAAGCAGCTTGTAAGGCGCCAAAAACGGCATGAGCGACGCCAGCGCACCCAGCTCCTTGGAGCTTGTCCGCTCGGTCTCATCCGCGCCGGTATCGGCCTTTCGCACCATTGCGGCGCTCCCTTGATCGTCTTGGTCAATGACCGTTTCTTTGGCCCTGACCGCGCCTAGGGTCAAGAGCTAGGTGCCGTGCGCGTTGCCGCAGGGATCAGTTGGCTTGCTCCGCGCGCTCCGCCTCGATTTGCCGCCAGATGGCGACATTGGCGTTATGCTCGGCCAAGGTGCGGGCAAAGGCGTGCCCGCCAGTGCCATCGGCCACAAAGAATATATAGTCGCTGCCATCGGGATCAACCGCCGCTTTGATACTGGCGCGGCCGGGGTTGGCGATGGGCGTGGGCGGCAGGCCCGGGATGACATAGGTGTTCCACGGCGTCTCGGCGCGCAGCTCACTTTGGCGCAGACCACGCCCCAGCGGCGCGCGGCCCTCGGTCACGCCGTAGATCACCGTCGGGTCGGTTTGCAAACGCATCCCCTGATTGAGACGGTTGATGAAAACCGAACTCACCTGACGCCGCTCATCGGCCACGGCGGTTTCCTTTTCGATGATCGATGCAAGGATCAGCATGTCCTCCGGGGTCTCCAGCGGCAGGCCCTCGGCCCGGTTTTGCCAGGCTTCGGCGATGATCGCCTCCTGCGCGGCCTGCATCCGGTCGATCAGGCTTTGGCGCGTGTCACCCTTGCGCACCTCGTAACTGTCTGGCGCAAGACTTCCCTCAGCGGGCAGCGCGGCGACCTCGCCCTCCAGAACATCGACGCTGTTCATCGCATCGACAATCTGCCAGCTGGTCGCCCCCTCGGCTATCGCCACGCGGAACCGCGTGTCGTTAAGGCTGCGCACAGCCTCAAACTCGGGCGCGGGATCTTCCTGACCCGGCTCGAAGGCCGCCATTTCCACATAACGGTTGGTCGCGGGGTCAAGCTCGCGCACCTGCACTTCGCTGCGCGTCACGCCGATGCGGTATACAACCTCCGTGCCGCAAGTGCTCGCCCCACCGCGTGTGATGATCTCGCTGATTTCGCCCATGCTGGCGCCTTGCGGCAACAGCCAACTGCCCGCCTTCAGGTCCTGCGCCTTGTCGGCATATTCCGTCCCGATCCGAAACAGCGCGCCGCTCGTCACAGCGCCCTCGGCCTCAAGATCTTGCGAGACCGCCCGCATGTTAGAGCCGCGCTCGACCCGCAGGCAAATCTGTTCCTCAAGCGGACCTTCGGCAGTATAGCTGCTCTGCCCCCAAAGGATCACACCCCCCAGAAGGAAAGTGATCACCACGAGAAACGTCAGGGCATTAGACGCGATATGCCGCCACATCAGCGCAGCTTCCCGACGCAGAGGCTGGCATTCGTTCCGCCAAAGCCAAAGCTGTTCGACAACGCGACATCAACCTTGCGCGCCCGCTTGGTGTTGGGCACCAGATCGAGCGGCGTCTCGACAGCCGGATTGTCCAGATTGATCGTCGGCGGCACCACCTGATCGCGCACGGCAAGAATGGCGAAGATCGCCTCAATCGCGCCCGCCGCTCCCAAGAGGTGCCCGGTGGCCGATTTGGTCGAACTCATCGCGACATTACCCGCCGCATCGCCCAAAAGACGCTCCACGGCCGCAAGCTCAATCGTGTCGGCCATGGTCGAAGTGCCATGCGCATTGATGTAGTCCACATCCGCCGGCGCGACGCCTGCATGCTTCAGCGCGCTTTGCATCGCGCGGAACCCGCCTTCGCCATCCTCGGACGGGGCGGTGATGTGATAGGCATCGCCGGACAGGCCATAGCCCAGAATCTCGGCGTAAATCTTGGCCCCGCGCGCCTTGGCATGCTCATATTCCTCAAGCACGACCACACCGGCGCCCTCGCCCATCACGAACCCATCGCGATCCGCATCATAGGGGCGGCTGGCAGCCTTAGGATCATCCGCGCGCTTGGTGCTGAGCGCCTTGCAGGCGTTGAAACCCGCGATACCGATCTCGCAGATCGCCGCTTCCGCGCCGCCTGCAACCATCACCTCGGCATCGCCGAACATGATCAGCCGTGCGGCATCACCAATCGCATGCGCACCTGTGGAGCAGGCCGTGACGACCGCATGATTGGGGCCTTTGAAACCATATCGGATACCCACCTGACCCGAGATCAGGTTGATCAGCGCACCGGGGATGAAGAAAGGCGACACGCGCCGCACACCCTTGTCGCGGATGATCAGCGTGGTCTCCTCGATGGATTGCAACCCGCCGATGCCGGAGCCGATCATCACGCCCGTGCGCAGGCGGCCCTCTTCGTCCTCAGGCATCCATCCCGCATCCTCGACCGCCTGTTGGGCCGCCGCAATGCCGTAGAGGATGAAATCATCAACCTTCCGGCGCTCCTTGGGGTGCATGTAGGTATCGGCGAAGAATGTGCCGTCGGTGCCATCGCCATCCGGCACCTGACAGGCATATTTCGTCAGGACGTTGACCGGGTCGAACCGTGTGATCGGCCCCGCGCCAGATTGCCCATCCAAAAGGCGCGTCCAGGTCTCTTCGACCCCAGAGGCCAAAGGTGTGACCAATCCCAATCCGGTGACAACAACTCGGCGCATGATACGGCCCCTCTCAACGCTTGCTTGACGCCGCTCTTACCCCGGCTTGGGGCCAAGGGGCAAGAGTGTGCCGCGCGGCGCAAACGGCAAAATCCCGCGCGCCGCGCATTAAGGCTAGCGGAACTCGGCCACAGGCGCACCCGCAGCCTGCGCCACCTCCAGCGCTTCAGCCAGATCCACGTCGCGTGCCAAAGCGTCGGCTCTTCAAGCCGCCCACGCGTCAGCGACACACACTTGCCATCAAGAAGTTCCAAAGTCGGATAGATCAGCATGCCACAAAGCTCCTAGCCAGAGATCGCGCCCGGCATTGCCCGGACGACGTCACGCTAGCATAGCCTAAACGACCAAGGACCTCAAAGCGCCCATGCGGTCCAGTGTTGCAGAGCTTACATGCCAAATCCGAGCGACGCCGCTCACCCGTATGTTCAGCGCGCAAAAAAGCCCCCGCCGCAAAATACGCCGGGGGCCGTTATCTGAGTATCTTGAGGCGCGGGCGCGAGGCCCACAGCGGCTCAGGACGCTTCGGTAATGAACTTCACCGCGTCGCCGAACGTCTGGATAGTCTCAGCCGCGTCGTCCGGAATCTCGATCCCAA
>CALGEH010000113.1 GCA_937881735.1 uncultured Shimia sp. | reverse complement strand
TCGAGCTTGCCATAGATCGGCGCGCCAAGCCCCGCAGGCAGTCCACGCGCCACAACCTCAATCACCACCCCGACCGAATTGTGATCCTTGCGCAGCTTTTGCAAGTAAGCCTCCCATTCGGGGGCCGCCGCCGCATCGGGGAGCCAGAAATCATTGCCCTCGATCGCGTCCCAATCAAACCGCGCACGATCCAGAACCATTGCGCCCATCCGCACCATATAGCCCTTGATCTCTATCCCCGGCAGCGCCGCCGCGAGGGCCGCACGCGCCACACCGCCCGCTGCCACACGCGCCGCCGTTTCGCGCGCAGAACTGCGCCCGCCGCCGCGATAATCGCGCAGCCCGTATTTCTGGTGATAGGTGATATCCGCATGACCTGGCCGGAACGTGTTGGCGATATCGCCATAGTCGCGGCTGCGCTGATCCGTGTTCTCGATCATCAGCTGAATGGAGGTGCCAGTCGTGCGGCCCTCGAAAACCCCCGACAGGATACGCACCGCATCAGCCTCGTTGCGCTGGGTCATGTTTTTGTTCTGACCGGGCCGCCGCTTGTCGAGCCAGTGCTGGATCATTGCCTCGGTGATCTCCACACCCGGCGGGCAGCCATCGACGGTAGCGCCCAGCGCAGGCCCATGGCTTTCGCCCCATGTCGTGACGCGGAAAAGATGTCCAAATGTGTTCAGGCTCATGGCGCGGCTCCCTTTGTAGAGGTGGTCTAGCGGCGCACAGCCCCTGCCTCAAGGGCCTTTGCGCCTTTTGACAATGGCGCGCTTGCCGCTACAGTTACCATAACTTCGGCGCGCAATGAGCGATGAAAGGAAAAGACAATGTGCCAACTCTTCGCCGGGCAAGACCCCAAACACTACACCCCCGTCACCCGGCGCATCCGGCTGAACGGGCAAAGCACATCTATCCGGCTGGAGGCGAGCTTTTGGTCCATCATCGACGATATCGCCTTAAACCAAGGTATGACGACGCCGAAATTCATCTCGACGCTGCACTCTGAGGTGCTGCAGCTTCATGGCGAGGCGCATAACTTCACGTCCCTCCTGCGCTGCGCCGCATTGGTCTATCTGGGCCAGCGGGACAGCACCAAGATCGCCGCAGAATAGCGCCAACCCCCTGTAGTAGGGGGCTACTACCCAAGCTCACGAATCACGGCCTAACCTGAAACACTGCACGCCGTTTCAGGGAGGAAATAGTGGCCAAACTCGTTCACAGCATGATCCGCGTTCTCAACGAGGACCGCTCGACCGCCTTTTACGATCAGGCCTTCGGGCTCAAGGTGGATCATAGGATCGACTTCGACAGGTTTACCCTCGTTTATCTGCGCAATGGCGAAAACGATATCGAGCTGGAGCTGACCATCAACAAAGGACAGACCGAGCCCTATGATCTGGGCAATGGATACGGGCATATCGCCTTCGTCGTCGACGATCTCGACGCCGAGCATGCCCGCTTCACCAAGGCGGGATGGGAGCCCCGCAAATTGGTGGATTTTGAGCGCGATGGCGAATTGCTGGCGCGCTTTTTCTTCGTCGCCGATCCGGACGGCTACGAGATCGAAGTGATGCAGCGGCACGGCCGCTACCGGTAACAATAATTTTCTGGGAGGAAAGCTATGACCAAATCAACCACAGCCATCCTGACACGCCGCCAGCTTCTGGCGCGCGCAGGGAGTGCCACGGCGATCGTCGCCATGGGCTCGGGCTTTATCGCGGCCCCTGACGCCTCATGGGCCATGACCGTGACCAATGTCTCCGAGCATGAAATGGCGACGCTTTTGCAAATGGCGCGCGATATCTACCCGCATGACAAGATCGGTGACGAATACTACGCCGTGGCCGTCAAAGGCTATGACAGCGAAGACATGGCTCAGATGGTCGCCGCCGGCGTCACCATGCTGGACGAAAAGGCGCAGGCCGCAGGTCACACCAATTACGTCAGCGCCAAATGGGAGGAAAACCGCGTCGCCATCCTGCGCGAGATCGAGGATGACACGTTCTTCCAGACCGTGCGCGGCGGCCTTGTGACAGGTCTCTACAACCAGAAAGCCGTTTGGCCGATCTTTGGGTATGAGGGCGAAAGCTACTCCCAGGGCGGCTATATCGATCGCGGTTTCAATGACATCAACTGGCTGTAAGGGAGGATTTTCGCATGGCACAATTCGACATGAATGACGACAGCGTCGTCGTGGTCATCGGCACCGGCGCAGGCGGTGGTGTTTTGGCAAATGAGCTGGCGCAAAAGGGCGTCAAAGTAGTGGCCCTTGAGGCCGGCGCGCGGCACCTGCCGCAGGACTATATCAACGACGAGTGGGACAGCTTCGGACAGCTCGCCTGGACCGATGCGCGCACCACATCCGGTGATTGGCGCGTGGCGACCGACTTCTCGGGTCTGCCGACATGGATCGTGAAAGCCGTGGGTGGGGCCACCACCCACTGGGCGGGCGCATCCTTGCGCTTTCAGGATCACGAATGGAAGGCCAAGACCACCTACGGCGATGTCGAGGGCGCGAACCTGCTCGACTGGCCCATCGATCCGCGCGAGATGGACGATTACTACACCCGTGCCGAGAACAAGATGGGCGTGACCAATACCGGCGACCGCCCGCCCCTGCCCGGCAACAACAACTTCAAAGTCTTCGAGGCTGGCGCGAAAAAGCTGGGCTACCAGGACGTGCACACCGGTAACATGGCGATCAACGCGACCGAATATGACGGCCGCGCGGCCTGCCAGCAGACCGGCTTTTGCTTTCAGGGCTGCAAGTTCGGCGCCAAATGGTCGACGGCCTACACGGACATCCCGCAAGGCGAAGCGACCGGCAATCTTGAGGTGCGTGAGAATTCCCACGCAGCGCGGATCGTGCACAATGACCAAGGCAAGGTCACAGGCGTCGAATATTATGACGCCGACGGGAACCTGAAAACGCAGATGGCACGTATCGTCAGCGTCGCAGCAAACTCCATCGAGAGCCCGCGCCTTTTGCTGAACTCAGCGTCGGAGATGTTCCCAGACGGGCTCGCCAACAGCTCGGGTCAGGTGGGGCGCAACTACATGCGGCACATGACGGCCTCGGTCTATGCGCTGTTTGATCAGCCAGTGAAGATGTGGCGCGGCACGACCATGGCAGGGGTGATCACCGACGAGTCGCGCCATGACCCGAGCCGCGGTTTCGTTGGCGGTTATGAGATGGAGACCCTCTCGCTGGGCATCCCCTTCATGGCGGCCTTCCTCAACCCCGGCGCATGGGGGCGCGAATTCACGACCGCCCTTGATGGCTACGAGAACATGGCCGGTATGTGGATCGTGGGCGAGGACATGCCCCAAGCCGACAACCGCGTCACGCTGAACGCAGATGTGAAGGACCAGTTCGGCCTGCCCGCCCCCAACGTGCACTTCTCGGACCACCCCAACGATGTGGCGATGCGCGAGCACGCGTATCAGCAGGGCATCGCGGTCTATGAAGCGGTCGGTGCCACGCGGGTCATGCCCACACCGCCCTACCCATCCACACACAACCTCGGGACCAACCGGATGTCCGAGCGGCCAGAGGACGGCGTGGTCAACAAATGGGGCCAAAGCCATGACGTGCCAAACCTGTTTGTCTCTGACGGCTCGCAATTCACGACCGGTGCGGCGGAGAACCCAACGCTCACCATCGTGGCGCTGGCTATCCGTCAGGCCGAGCATATCGCGGCTGAAATGGAAGCGGGCAATATCTGAACCCGCCTGAAAATCGAGAACAGGGGCGGCTTTCGGGCCGCCCTTTTTTGTAGCGGCTAGCGATGGGTGGGACAGTCGTTTGAGTGTATCTGGAAGCCGGATTTTTGCTTAAAGCCCAACGTCCTGGAAAATGACGTGTAAGCGCCTTGCTTTGTCTACTGCTTAGAGCGACGGCTTATATAGACACTAATGCGGCGCTCCCGTTCAAATCTGCCTCAGATCATCCGCCCCAGCGCCGCCACCGCCGCCGAAATCTCGTCTTCGGTGTTGTAGTAATGTGGCGCGATCCGCAGCATCTCCGGAAGGTCGCGCCGTTCTGCATCAATCCGCGTGTTGCCCGGCCCGGAGGTGCCGATGGCGAAGCCTGCCGCGCTCATCTCCCGCTCCAACGCCTCGGAGGCATGCCCCTCCACCGAGAAGCTGACGATGCCGCATTCTGTGTGCCCAGATCGCGCAGGACCACACCGCCGAGCGCGCCCAATTCAGCGCGGCACTGATCCGCGAGCGCCTCGACCCGCGCCGCGATCGCATCCATGCCAATCGCATCGGCATAGTCAAACGCCGCCCCAAGGCCCGCGCGCAGGGCATAGGCGTTCTCCCATGTCTCGAACCGCCGCGCATCAGGGCGCAATTCATATCGGTCCCGCGCCACCCAAGGCGCACCGAAGAAATCAATCATCGCAGGCTCCAGCGTCTCCAGCCACTTTTCCGCGACATAGAGAAACCCCGTCCCACGCGGCCCACGCAAAAACTTGCGCCCCGTGGCGGACAGAAAATCACAGCCCAGTGCGGCCACGTCGATCTTGATCTGCCCCGCGGCCTGACAGGCATCCAGAAGATAGGGCACGCCGTGCGCCTTTGCTATCCGCCCAACCCCCTCGGCCGGGTTCACAAGGCCGCCATTGGTGGGCACCCATGTGATCGCGATCAACCCCACATCCGGCCCCATCGCCGCCTCCAGCGCCCCGAGGTCCAGCGCGCCCGAGGCATCCGACGGGATCACTTCGATCACCAGCCCCTCGCGCGCGGCGCGCTGCAACATGGCCATGTAATTGGCCGCATATTCCGCCTCACAGGTCAGGATACGCGCGCCCCGCGTCAAAGGCAGCGCATAAAACGCATGACACCACGCCACGGTCGCATTCTCCAGCAAGGCGATCTCATGCCGCTTCGCCCCGATATGACGCGCCACGCTGTCATAGACCCGCTCCAGGCCGTCATCCCGCGCTGCATGGGCCTCATACCCGCCGATCTGCGCCTCAAGCTGGATATGCTCCACAATGGCATCCACCACAGGCTGCGGCATCAACGCCGACCCGCAGGCCAGCAAATGAACAGGCCCCCCAATGCCAGGTGTCTCCCACCGGATCTGCTCAATATCCATGAAGTCTCTCCCTATGGCCGCGATGCTAGGCGCGCGGGCAAAGGGGCGTCAATCGCTGGGTGGGAGAAAGGGGAGCGGGTTGAGCCCAAATAGCGTTCTAGACGAAAGACCGCCGTGACCCTTCTCGGCGTCAAGGATCCTGAAAAGGCGTTTCAAACGGCATATTTTTGCCATTTTTGCCATTTATCTTTCGCAGGATGGAACAGTGACGGAGTCTTGCGATGCAACAGACATTTGATCAGCAGCCTGCAAAATTCGGCTTGCTTGGCTTCATACTGGGCGTTGTGAGCCTCGTGATCATTTTGATCCAGTTTTCTGCGGTGTTTGAGCCGCAGCCAAAGAGCAGTGGCACCGTCATTGGCGAAATCGCGGCAGACATTAAGCAGTCCGCCGCACGAGCATTGTCCGGGGAACCTGCCCCGGAGCCTGTTGAGGCATCCCAAGACTTCAGTCAGTTGGCCACGGTTTTCGCACTTATCGTGGCGGGTATCGCGGTCGTGCTTGGCGGCATTGGACTGTTCCGAAACGAACCACATCGGCTGTCATATCTGGCGATCGGTATCGGTGGTTCAGCCTTTGTGATGCAGTATGTGTTCTGGCTGGCACTCATGATTTGCGGTGTCGCGTTGCTCATAGGTATTATCGGAAATCTCGGAAGTATCTTCGAATAAGACCGCGCAATGAGGTGCCGAACGCTTGCCCGGCACCCACTTTTTTTGATCGCTTAGCCTTTCACGACCTTTTGCGGTGAGATCACGTCGATCCCGAGGGCTTTGCCCACCGCATAATAGGTCAGCTGCCCTGCATGGACGTTCAGCCCCTCCAGAAGGTGCGGATCATCCGCACAGGCCCGTTTCCAACCCTTGTCGGCCAGCGCCAACATGAAGGGCATCGTGGCGTTGCCCAGCGCGATGGTCGAGGTCCGCGCAACGGCGCCCGGCATGTTGGCCACGCAGTAATGCATGATCCCGTCCACCTCATAGATCGGATCAGCATGGGTCGTGGCCTTGGACGTCTCAAAGCACCCGCCCTGATCAATCGCCACATCCACGAGCACGGCGCCGGGCTTCATATCCGCAAACTGCGCGCGGCTGACCAGTGTAGGCGCCTCGGCCCCCGGCACCAGAACCGCGCCCACCACCATATCGACCTGCGCCAGATGCTCGGCCAGAAGACCGCTTGAGCTGTAGCCCGTCTTGAACGTCCCTCCGAACACATCGTCAAGATAGCGCAGCCGTGGCAAGGAGCGATCCAGCACGGTTACATCCGCACCCATCCCAGCGGCGATCTTGGCCGCATGGGTGCCGACAACGCCGCCACCGATAACGAGAACCTTCGCAGGTCCCACACCCGGCACGCCGCCCATCAACACGCCGCGCCCGCCATTGGCCTTTTGCAACGTCCACGCACCCACTTGCGGCGCAAGCCGTCCAGCGACCTCGGACATTGGCGCCAGCAGGGGCAAGCCGCCATTGCGGTCCGTCACAGTCTCATAGGCAATCGCGGTGCAGCCTGAGGCGATCAGATCCTTGGTCTGCGCGGGATCGGGCGCCAAATGCAAATAGGTGAAGAGAAGCTGCCCCTCGCGGAGCATCTTGCGCTCATTCGCCTGGGGCTCCTTGACCTTCACGATCATGTCGGCGGTGGCGAAAATCTCCTCGGCCGTGTCGATGATGACCGCACCGGCGGCTTGATAATCGGCGTCGGTGAAGCCCGCTCCATCGCCCGCACCGGACTGAATGATAACGTCATGTCCGTGGGCCACAGCTTCCATCGCGGCATTGGGCGTCATACCGACGCGAAATTCCTGCGGCTTGATCTCGGTTGGGCATCCGATCTTCATCTGGGGTCTCCTCCTCCTGATAATTCTTTTTGCGCCCTTTGCAGCGCAATTGGCTTGAAATATTGCCCGCCAGATGCTGTTCTGGCGCAAGGTTATTCTGTTTTTGGACGCAATTGGTAAAAGGTCTTGCACAAATGTCGCTTGATACGATTGATCGTCGTCTGCTCGGTGTGCTTCAAAAGCGCGGGCGTATCTCAAATGCCGACCTTGCGGAGGTGGTGAACCTTTCGGCCAGCGCGTGCCACCGCCGCGTGCAGCGGCTTGAGGCGGATGGCTATATCTCGGGCTATGTGGCGCTGCTCAATGCGCATAAACTGGGCGTGCCTGCGACAGTTTTCGTCGAGATCACCCTCGCCACGCAGGCCGATGAGGTGCTAGAGGCCTTCGAGAAGGCCGTGGCCCGCATCCCGGATGTGCTGGAATGTCACCTGACCGCAGGCACCGCCGATTACATCATGAAGATCGTGGCAGAAAACACAGAGGATTTTGCCCGCATTCACCGCCAATACCTCACCCGCTTGCCGGGCGTCTCAAAAATGCAAAGCAGCTTCGCACTGAGGACCGTTTGCAAGACAACCGCGCTGCCGCTCTAGTGTTCTGAGTCTGACGCTTCCTACCTGTTTCCCCTGATTTCATCGAGAGC
>CALGEH010000112.1 GCA_937881735.1 uncultured Shimia sp. | reverse complement strand
CGGAATCTCGATCCCAAACTCTTCTTCAAACGCCATGACCAACTCAACCGTGTCGAGGCTATCTGCGCCCAGATCGTCGATGAAAGATGCGTTGTCGGCAACTTTCTCTTCTTCAACGCCAAGATGCTCAACAACGATCTTCTTCACGCGGTCTGCGATATCGCTCATGTCATAATCCTCATTTTTCGTTGGACCGTTCGGCCCGGTATTGCCGCCCCCGGAGAGGGGTGCGGCCTTTGAGTAAACCCCAAGACGGGGCGCGGTTGACTGACCCTGACTATCAGGGGGCCGCAAGCGCGCGCAAGGCCCGCCCCGGCAAATCTGCGCCGCCTATAGCACATGGGCGCGCGTTGGCAAATGCTTTCGCCACCCCCCGTCCGCAAGCAGATCAGAGCATCGCCATCCCGCCATTCACATGCAGCACAGAGCCTGTGACATAGCCGGCCTCGGCGCTCGCCAGATAAAGCACAGCCGCTGCAATCTCTTCTGGCGTGCCCATGCGGGCAGCGGGAATCTGCTCGGCAATCTTGGCCTTTTGATCGTCAGTCAACGCGTCGGTCATGGGTGTGGCGATAAAGCCGGGAGCAACCGCGTTGGCCGTGATGCCGCGGCTTGCAACCTCATAGGCAATGGATTTCGTCATCCCCACCATGCCCGCTTTGGAGGCGGCGTAGTTGGCCTGACCCGGATTGCCCGTGGCGCCGACAATGGAGCTGATATTGATAATCCGCCCCCAGCGCGCCTTCATCATGGGCCGCATCACGCCACGGCACAGGCGCATGGTGCTGGTCAGGTTCACGTCCAGAACGCTCTGCCAATCCTCGTCCGACATGCGCATGAAAAGCTGATCGCGCGTGATCCCGGCATTGTTCACAAGGATATCGAGCGATCCCATCGCGGCAATGGCCGCCGATGGCAGCGCCTCGACCGCCTCCGGATCGCTGAGATTGCACGGCAAGACATGCGCCCGCTCACCCAACTCTGCGGCCAGCGCTTCCAAAGGCGCCTCCCGCGTGCCACTCAGGCCCACGATAGCCCCCGCGTTGTGCAAAGCCGTGGCAATAGCGCCGCCAATGCCGCCAGATGCGCCCGTTACCAACGCGGCTTTTCCACTCAGATCAAACATGCTCAGTCCCTCTCGTTTGTTTATCCGTTAAGTGCTGCCACAGCCGCAGCCTACCCGTTCAACGCGGCCACAGCCGCGACGACATCTTCCGGCGCGCCGATGTTGCGCACAGCAATCTCGCGGTCTACGCGCCGCACCATGCCCGACAGCGCCTTGCCCGCGCCGATCTCCCATGTCTCGGTGACGCCCTGCGCGCTCATATAGGCCACGCTTTCGCGCCAGCGGACGGAGCCTGTGACCTGCGCCACCAAAAGTGCGCGGATTTGTGCAGGGTCGCTGACCGCCGATGCCTCCACATTGGCCACCAGTGGCACAGATGGCGCGTGCATCTCCACAGCGCTCAAAGCCTCGGCCATCACCTCGGCCGCCGGCCCCATCAACGCGCAATGAAACGGCGCGCTGACCGGCAAGAGCATAGCGCGTTTCGCACCCGCCGCCTTGGCCAGATCGACTGCACGCTCCACGGCGGCGATATGACCGGAGACAACCACCTGTCCGGGATCGTTGTCATTGGCGGCTTGGCACACCTCGCCTTGCGCGGCTTCTTCGGCCACGGCTTGCACGGCGGCGAAATCAAGCCCCAGAATGGCGGCCATGGCCCCCACGCCCACCGGCACAGCCTCTTGCATCGCCCGCCCGCGCGTTCGCAACAGCCGCGCCGTGTCGGCCACACTAAACGTCCCCGCAGCCGCCAGCGCCGAATATTCGCCCAGTGAGTGGCCCGCCACGAAAGACGCCACCTCCAGCGCGGCCCCCTCCGC
Organism: uncultured Shimia sp.; assembly: GCA_937881735.1. Taxonomy (GTDB): domain Bacteria; phylum Pseudomonadota; class Alphaproteobacteria; order Rhodobacterales; family Rhodobacteraceae; genus Roseovarius. Next base: position 988 of record CALGEH010000112.1, on the reverse strand, counting down.
CTCAAGCGCGCGCAAGGCGGCCAATGATGTCGCCATAAGCGCAGGCTGCGCGTTCTGCGTCAGCGTCAACGCATCCTGCTCCCCCTCCCAGATGAGCGCAGAGAGCTTCTCGCCCAGCGCCTCGTCCACCTCATCGAACACGGCCCGTGCTGCGGGGTAGGCCTCGGCCAAGTCCCGGCCCATGCCAATCGTCTGGGCGCCTTGCCCCGGAAAAATGAATGCGCGGCTCATGCTTGCCCCTTTTCGTCCTGCATTTCCTCTGCGATAGCGCGGCGCGCCGCTCAGAGCAACTGTGGAGGGCATACGTCGAAGGCGCCAATGCAGGGCGCCTGTGCAGCGGCGCAGATTGCTCAGCGAGAGGAAACCGCTAGGTTGTGCGAGACCGAACGACAAATCTATGCGTATCCCAGACAAAGGCTTGCCCATGCCCCTGACCAACACGCCCCAAAGCTACGGCGCGATCACCAAGACCTTCCACTGGATCAGCGCGCTGATGATCCTCACACTTTTTGCGCTCGGTATCATTGCCAGAAATCTGGCGGATCAGATCAAGGCAGGCACGGCGAGTCAGGAGATCATCGACTGGGCCATCTTGCTGTTTTCCGTTCACAAAACCCTTGGCCTCACTCTCTTCGCCGTCGCGCTGGCCCGCATTGCTTGGGCATTAGCCCAGCCCAAGCCAAGCCTCCTGAACGGCGATCACGCCATTGAGGCGCGGCTGGCCGTGACCGTGCATTGGCTGCTCTATGGCTCGCTCGTGGTGGTGCCGCTCAGCGGTTGGGTGCATCACGCGGCGACCACCGGCTTCGCACCGATCTGGTGGCCCTTTGGGCAAACGCTGCCTTTTGTCCCCCGCGACCCGCATGTGGCTGAGATCAGCGGCGTGGTGCATTACATCCTACAATGGGTGCTGGCCGGGTCCATCGCCCTGCACGCGGCGGGCGCGGTCAAACACCATGTCATCGACAAGGATAGCTCGCAAGAGCAC
>CALGEH010000111.1 GCA_937881735.1 uncultured Shimia sp. | reverse complement strand
CGATCCAGCCCGCCGCGTGGATGATCACCGTAGCCCCGGCCATCAAGCATCCCCAGGTGCCGAATTGCGTCTCGTTAGCCGCCTGCGCGTCATTGATGTTGGCGGCCGAGCCTGACGCACTGCGCCATGGCAAGCCGAGCTTGCGCGCAAGCTGCCCCGCCGCAAGCGAGGCCTGGAAATGCGCGGGCGTGCCAAAGGCGGGTGCGCCGGATTTCATATCGACGTTCGAGGTGAACGTGCCGTAGCAGACGGGTGCACCGGGGCGGGCGATCTGCGTGAGGGTGATCGCCGCCAGCGCCTCTGCATGGCTCAGGGTGATGGCACCTGCCACGGTGATCGGCCCCATCGCGCCCATGAGCGTGAAAGGCGTGACGATGCTGACCTGACCCGCGCGGGCGAAATCAATCAGGCCTTGCGCCATGGGACTGTCGATTTGGCGCGGGGAGTTGGTGTTTATAATCGTGTAGCAATGCGGATTGGCGGCGAAGTCCGCGTCCGAGAGGCCGCGAAATTCTTGCAGCATCTCAAAGCTCTCGGCCACCTGTGGCGCGCCACGGGCATAGACGAAAGGGAATTTATCGGTCTGGGTGAGCTGGCAGTCCATCGTGAAGTAGTGGCGCAGGTGCATGGGGATATCCTGCGGCTCGATCAGGGGTGGAACCATGTGCAGCACGTCGAAATGCTGCGTCAACTGCGTGAGCTCAATATAGGATTGCGCGTCGCCCGGGCGTCGCCCGCGTTTGAGATCGGTGGCGTGGGGCGCTCCCGCGCCGGGCTGAAAGATCAGATTGCCAAGCTTGAGCGTCAGATCACGGTCCCGCGCGCCCGCTTGGCAATGGATTGCGGTGGGGGCCGTCTTGAGGGCGGCCACTATGATCTCGCGGCCGATATGGACCATCTCGGTGCTGTCATCGACGCGCGCGCCCGCCGCTTTGAAGAGTTTGCGCGCCTCCGGCAACAGAACCTTGATCCCGAGCCGTTCCAGCACGTCGAGGGCGGTTTCGTGCATCGCCTCGATCCGGTCCTCGGTGAAGACGTTCATCACCGGGAAGGGGTTTTGGAGATTGCGGTAGTCGGTGATGCGTTTGGGCGCGGTGTCCGCCCGTTTGGCGGCGCGGCCCCTGCGGCGTGGCGCGCTCATGGTCGCATCGCTTTGCCTGCCGGATCGTAAGGGGACGGGGCGATGATGCGGGCGCGGCGTTCTTGGCCCACGATATGCACGCTGAGCTCGGTTCCCGGGGTGGCCTGATCGCGGTCCACCAGCGCCATGGCCAGCGATTTCTCCACTGTATGCCCGTAGCCGCCGGAAGTGACGAATCCTACGCGCTTGCCGTCTTGCCAAATCGGCTCAAACCCGCTGGCATCCGCGTCCTCGGCGTCGATCTCCAGCGTGACTTGTACCTGCGCAGGACCTGCGCCATCCCGCTCGGCCAGCGCCGCCTCGCGCCCGATAAAGCCTGGTTTTTGCCAGTCTATCCAGCGGTCCATGCCGGTCATGCCCGCCGTGTATCCTTGGGTGAATTCCGCCGACCAGATGCCGAAAGATTTCTCCAGCCGGAGCGAGAGGAGCGCGTTGAAGCCGTATTCCTTGATCCCATGTTCCCCGCCCGCCGCCATCAGGATGCGGCGCAGCGCGATGTGATCGCCCATGCGGCAGTGGATTTCATACCCCAACTCGCCCGCGACGCTGAGCCGCCCGACCTTGCAGCGCAAAAGGCCAATGTCGAAGTTGCCGCAGCCCATGAAGGGCAACTCCGCGATGGGGCCATCGGTGAGGCTCTCGATAACTTTGAGCGCGTTGGGGCCAGCAAGGGAGAAGCCGGTCATCTCCTCGCCCAGATCGCGCAGGGCAACGCCCTCGTCCATGTGATCGTCAAACCAACGCATGTGCCACGCGCGCAAGTAGTAGCTGCCTATGATCCAGAACACGTCATGGCCTGTGGCGTCCACGCCCCAGTTGAACACCGTGAGGTCCCCTTTGAGCCGCCCGTCATGGCCGAGCATCGGCGCGAGTTTCGCGCGGCCTGGCTTGGGGAGTTTTGAGGCCATCATCTTGTCGAGCCAGAGGGCGGCGTTTGGTCCCGACACCTCGAACCGGGAGAAGCCGGAGATGTCCAGAAGGCCCACGTTTTCGCGCACATTGCGGCACTCCGCCCCCACGATATCATGTGCGTTTGAGCGTTTTAGGGTAGGGGTCTCGCTAAAGCCCGGCTGCGCGAAATAAAGCGGCACTTCCAGGTCCCAGCTTGCGCCCCATTGGCAGCCAGCAGCAGTCATCGCGTCATAGGCCGGGGCCATTTTGAGCGGACGGCCTACGGGGAGTTGCTCGTTCGGGTAGGTCATCACGAAGCGGCGGGAATAGAATTGCCCCGTGGTCTGGCGGATATATTCCTTGTTGTTGGCGAAGCTGCCGTAGCGGGCCACGTCCATGCCGTAGACGTCCGCCTCGGGCTCGCCTTGGGTGATCCATTCGGCGAGGGATTTGCCCACGCCGCCGCCCTGCAAGAAGCCCGCCATCACCGCGCAGGCGCACCAGTAGCCGCGCTTGCCCGGCACCGGCCCGACCAGAGGGTTGCCATCGGGCGAGAAGGTGAACGCGCCGTTGACCCATGTCTTGACGCCCGTGTGTTGCAGGGCGGGGTAGCGCTCAAACCCCAGTGTCAGCTCGCGCTCAATCCGGTCGGTGTCTTCCTGCTGAAGCTCGAACCCGTAGTCCCAAGGCGCGCCATCCATCATCCAATGCTGGTGGTCAACCTCGTAAATGCCCAGAAGCATGCCGTTCTGGTCTTGCCGCATATAGGTGAAGCCCTCCAGATCCACGACGAGGGGCATCTCGCGCTCCAGCGCCTCAACCTCGGGCATGCTGCCAGTAATCAGGTAGTGGTGGTTGAGCGGCGACACGGGCAGCTCGATCCCCGCCATGCGGCCCACCTGCTTGGCCCAGAGGCCTGCGGCGTTCACGACATGCTCGGCCCGGATGGTGCCCTTCTCGGTCACCACGTCCCAGCCATCTGCGGTCTGGGTGAGCGACAGAACACGGTTATGCTCAATGATTTCCGCGCCGCGCTTCTTGGCGGCACCCGCATAGGCGTGGACGGTGCCTGTGGTGTCGATATAGCCCTCGCGATCGGCCCACATGCCGCCCAGGATGCCGTCGGTGGAGATGAGGGGGCAGGCCGCTTTCGCCTCTTCCGGCGTGATCAGTCGGACGTCCTCAATCCCAATGGATTGGAAGACGCGGTAGGCCGATTGGAGCCAGTCCCAGCGATCCGGCGTGCCCGCGAGCGTCATCCCACCCGTCATGTGCATGCCCACGGACTGGCCGGATTCGGCCTCGATTTCGCTGAGAAGATCAATGGTATAACCCTGTAGGGCCGCAATATTCGGATCTGCGTTGAGCGCGTGAAACCCGCCTGCCGCGTGCCAGCTGCTGCCTGCCGTCAGCACCGAGCGTTCGACCAAAGCCACATCGGTCCAGCCCATCTTGGCCAAGTGATAGAGAACGGATGCGCCGACAACGCCGCCCCCGATCACGACGACACGGTAGTGCGATTTCATGGCTCTCTCCCTGCGTTGAAATCTGATTCTGAAGGGAATACTAGACAGGTGTGTCCAGTCCGGGAAGAGAGAAAACTCCGCTGTCCCAGGCGGGCTTTCTTGGTCGCATAGATCGGCGGGTCGCGCTAAGGTGATGCGGAGTAGAACAAAGGAAAAGTGGATATGATCAGTCTGGATACATTTGGCGATTTGGCAAAGGTTGACACGGGGGCGTTTGCACCCAAGCCCACCACCCTCACCGAGGGGCAGGAAGAGGCCGCCGTGGGTCTTTGGTCCTCGCCCGATGGGCGGGTGAATATCGGTGTGTGGGAATGCACGCCGGGCCGTTTTACGGGAGACCGCACCAAGGGCGGCGAGTATTGCCACATCATTTCGGGCACCGCGACCGTTACCAATTCTGACGGCTCGGGCAGCCGCGATATCGGTCCCGGTGATCTTCTGGTGCTGCCGCAGGGCTGGACCGGGGAGTGGGTGCTGCATTCGCATATGCGCAAGCTCTACGTCATCACCTCGCTGCCTGAGTGAGACGCCTAGGGCGCTTGGCCACGGCACTGGCGGTGGTTCTATGCACCGCCAGTCCTGGTGCTGCGCAGGACCGGGTGTCGATCCTTCTGGGCTCGCATCACGTCAATGCCAGCTTTGACTTTGAGGAGTTCAATCCGGGCGCGTTCCTGACATGGGAGCGCGCGCGTGGATTGGACCGTGGGCGGGTTTCGCAACAGCTATGGCGGGGCGTCGGCGGCGGTGATGCTGGGTTTGCCCATATATGAGCGCGGGGCGGCCCAGATCGCCCTCACCGCAGGGCTTGCGGTTTATCCAGGCGACGGGCGGCGCTTTACCGTGCGCGCGGGCGATGTGGTGCCTTTGGGTGGCATCCGGGCGCGCTATGGCAACGCCTTCGTGCAGGTGTTTCCCAGCGATGGGACCACCACGGATGCCATCATCAGCTTCGGGCTGACGTTTTCTCTGAAGGATGCGGCGGAGTAGGGGCGGTTGGTAGGCCCGGCAGGCAAATCACAAGTCAGCGACAACAACATGTAAGTCTGACGAACCGCAAAAATACGGCCTTTGAAATCGTTACGATAATTTGGCAAGTGACGAACCAATTTTCGCACATGCTTGGCGGTTCAAAAAGAAAACCCGGTGAGGGAGCTGGCACTTACCTCAACGACCCGTCTCTGGCAGGGCAGGTTGCGTTATGAGCGGCATGGCGTTGATCTGGGCCGCGAACGTCAAAGGTCTTAAACCAGCCGCCAAGATTGTGCTGATCCAACTGGCGGACTTTCACAACAAAGAAACCGGCCAGTGCAATCCAAGCGCACAGCGGTTGGCAGACGAATGCGAGATGGGTCGCGCGACGCTGTTTCGGCACATGACGACCTTGGAGCAATGCGGCCTTGTCACACGCTACGCCCGGGGCGATGGCGATGGCGGGCGGGGGGCCAATCAATATGAGTTGCACCTTGATATCACCCTTGGTCCCAGTTCGCGTCCGAAGGGTGGCAGTAGCGGTCCCAACGGGGTTGAGTCTCAAAATGAGACGGGGGGAAACGTCTCAAAAATGTGGGGGAAAAGTCTCAAGGGTGAGACGGGGGTAGTCCCAAATCGGGACAGTAACCTTACCATTGAACCTGTAAGAGAACCTCCTTCGCGCGAGCGCGAGGCGGGAGAGGCCGAGAAAGTTTTGGCAGCCTACCCACCCGACCGATTGCGAGGCAAAGCGGCCTGCCTTGCCCAGATCGAAGATGCCATGAAGGAAGGGATTGCATCGGAGGACTTGCGGCAGGCTGTCCAAGCCTACGCCACCGACAGCGCAGGTTTCACTCGCTCCAAGATCTGTTTTTCTGACAACTGGTTTCAGTCGCGGCGCTGGCTGGCCTATTTTGAGAAGCAGGCGGAAGACCGAGAAAAGTCGGCAGCGTTGCAGGCTGATCACCATGCGCGGCTGGCCTGCTGGATCAGCGACCGCAGCCCGATGTGCAAACATATCACAGCTCCACAGGTCACGGCGTTGCTTGCCTCAAAACTGGTGACACAGGCCCAAATCCAAGCCGTAGGCCTCAGAACATGACCGCTACCGATCCGACCACAGAGCAAACAGCAAGGTTACCCACCGATTACATCGGCGGGACTTGTGAGAGGCGGCGTGCCTCCACTTCAATCCCCAACCAGACGCGCGGCGAGCGCGTCAAAGAAGGCCTTTCCGAGACTGTGATCTTTCGATGCACCGTCGCAGAGAAGGCCGCGCTTGTCGCCAAGGCGGATGCCGCTGGCCTGCCCAACGCCACGCTGATGCGCGAGGCCTTGGGGCTGGTCCAAGCGCGGCGGCGCAAGCCCGTGCCGCGTGTCGATCCGCTTTTGACCGTTGCCGTTGCCCGTGTCGGCGGCAATCTGAACCAACTGTCTCGCTGGATCAACGGAGCCGTCAATCGAGCCTTTACGGCTCAAACACGGCAAGAAGCGCGTTGCGCATATGAAAATCCGGCACGTCATGGCTATCAAGGCGGAAATGCACGAGACGCCGATGCAGGCCAACAAAATGCTTAAACGGCTGTCTCAGATGATGGACCTTGCGGTTAAGATGGAGTGGGTTGAGGCCAATCCGGTTGTTGGTGTCGACAAGTATGCGACCACGTCAGAGGGCTATCATTCATGGGATGAGGGCGAAATCGCCCGTTTCTATAAGGTTCATCCACTGGGATCACCTGCGCATATTTGCATGACGCTGATGCTCTACACGGGTGCAGCAAAGTCGATGCGGTGAAGATGGGGCCAGCGAACGTCAAAGACGGGCGGATCGAATATCGCCGTCAGAAGACCAGCAAGAACCCAAGCGGGGTGCTGATCAGCTTACCAATCCATCCAGCCTTGGCAGCAGCTTTGGAGTCAAGGCCCGTGACGTTCACTTACCTCGAGACGGGCTATAACAAGGCGCGCTCTCGCAAGGGCCTTGGAACATCCATGCGCAAGTGGTGTGACAAAGCGGGCTTGCCGCTGTGTTCCTCACATGGCCTCAGAAAAGCAATCTGCCGCCGTATCGCCGAGGCGGGTGGCACACCCTATGAAATCATGGCGGTCAGCGGGCACGTCACGCTGGCAATGGCTCAAAAGTACTGTGAGACGTTTGGGCGGCGGGACATGGCTGATTCAGCATTTTCGCGACTTTCTGGCACGAAAGCGGAACAAAACTTGACGAACCACCCTGAAAGGTTCGTCAGAAACCCATCTAGTACCCTAAAATAAAAGGATAAAATAGGATGTTTGGTAGGCCCGGCAGGACTTGAACCCGCAACCAAAGCGTTATGAGCGCTCTG
>CALGEH010000110.1 GCA_937881735.1 uncultured Shimia sp. | reverse complement strand
GATCCCGCCATCCAGAACCGCCTTGAGCGATTTGTAATGCTGGTCATCATGGCTGAAGCTCAGATCGTCGCAAAAGAGGATGAACCGCGCAGGCGACGCGCGCAAAAGCGCCAGAAGCCGAGTGACGCTCGTCAGGTCCTCGCGCTGCAACTCCACAATCTTCAGATCGGCCCCCTCGGCACGCACAGCGGCGTGCACGGCCTTCACCAGGCTCGATTTACCCATCCCCCGCGCGCCCCAGAGAAGCGCGTTATTCGCGGCCAGGCCGCGCGCGAATTGGCGAGTATTTTCCAAAAGCGTGTCTCGGGAACGGTCGATACCCACCAGCAGCTCCATCTCGACTCGCGAGACATCGCGCACGGGGCTGAGCCGGTCCGGCGAGACGTGCCAGACAAACGCATCGGCGGCGCTCATATCGAGGGCCTTGGCAGGGGGCGGGCTGATCCGCTCCAATGCGGCAGCGATCCGCTCTAGCGGATCACTCATTTGTCGCGCGCCTCGTCCTCATCATCGTCATCCTCGAACCAAAGCCCTTCGGCGCGCAGCTTGGCTTCGCGTTTCCGCTCCACCCGCTTCACGAGGAGAATGGAAATCTCGTAGAGGCCATAGACGACGACAAACAGGATGCCTTGCGTGATCACATCGGGCGGCGTGACAAGTGCGGCCAGCACCAAGATACCCACCACCGCATATTTGCGCACCGTGCGCAGGCCATCGGAGCTGACAAGCCCTGCCTTGCCCATCAGGGTCAGCAACACGGGAAGCTGGAAACACAGGCCAAAGGCCACGATGAACTTGATGGTAAGGTTCAGGTATTCCTGCGCGGAGCCTTGGAACACGACACTGAGAGGGGCCGCGTTCTGACCACCATCGACTGCTTCTCCGCCCGTGCCAAACTGCTGGAACCCAAGGAAGAAATCATAGGCAAGCGGTGTGACGACATAGAAGGCAAAGCTTGCCCCAAGGACAAACATGAAGGGCGACGCGATCAGAAATGGCAAGAACGCGCCCTGCTCGTTCTTGTAAAGACCGGGCGCCACGAAGCGCCACATCTGATTGGCGATGTAGGGAAAGCCCAAGATGAAGCCGCCAAGAAACGAGACCTTGATCGCAACGAAGAAACCCTCTTGCGGCGAGATGAAGATCAAATCGCAATCCTGCCCCCGATCGGCGAGGACTTTGCACAGAGGATCGGTGAGAAAGTTGAAGATCGGCGTGGCGACCGTAAAGCAGATGATCATGCCCACGAGAAACGCCATCGCAGATTTGATCAACCGCGAGCGCAGTTCTGTGAGGTGCTCGATCAGCGGCGCGCTGCTGTCTTCAAGCTCGTTCGTGTCGGTCATGCCTTGCCCTCAGACGCGGGCTTCTTGGCGGGCTTTTTGGCTGCAGGCTTCGCGGCCTTGGCCTTTGCGGCCGGTTTCGCCGCAGTTTTGGAAGCAGTTTTTGGCGCCGCTTTGGCTGCAGGCTTTTTTGCAGCGGGCTTAGCGGCAGGCTTGATCGCCGGCTTCGCGGTGGGCTTGGGCGCCGCCTCAGCCGCCTCTGCCGCCTTGCGGGCCGCCTCGCCCTCGGCATATTTCTTGCGGATCGCATCTGTCTGCGCTTGCCGTTCAGGCGACATGCGCGACGTCTCGGGTTTGCCCGCATCCTGAGTGGATTGGGTGAAGCTGGTGGCGGTCTTGCGGACCTCGTCCATGGCGCTGCCGACCGGATTGGTCGCGGATTTCAACGTCTTTTGAAGGTCGGTGACACCAGCATCATCGGCCGCGTCATTCATAGCCTTCGAGAATTCACGCGCCATACCTTTGGCCTTGCCCACGAACCGCCCAACGGTTCGGAACATGCCGGGAAGATCCTTGGGGCCCACCACAATCAGCGCAACCACGCCAATCACCAGCAGTTCCGACCAGCCGAGATCCAGCATCTGGGGCTCAGACCTTGTCTTTGTCGTGCTCGGGCGTCACGTCCTTGGCTTCATCGATGGCAGCAGCCATCTCATCGTCAAGCTCCTTGCTGCTGTCGTTGATGCCCTTCTTGAAGGATGTAATGCCCTTGCCCACTTCGCCCATCAGCGATGAGATCTTGCCGCGCCCAAAGAGCACCAGCACGACGACCGCAATCAGCAAAATGCCGGGAAGACCGATATTGTTAAGCATGTTTAGTTTCTCCCATCCGCAGGGGGGCATCCACGCCGCCCCGGAAATTTCACTCACATTATCTAAAGACTATGAGAGCGGGATAAAAGACGCAATGCGCGTAGATGCTGGAATTTGGCAAAAAACACTGCCCATACGTGGCTACTAAGGACGCGCCGGAAAGACGAAGCACCGATCCCGCCGGATCATCAGCCAAAGCGCCATGCCCGGTTTGGGCAGAAAAACGTTGGGAACCGTAGCCTTTAGGATTGAGCCGTCATGGTCCATCCGAAACTCCACGAGGCTTTCCGAGCCCATGAATCGCGCGCGCTGCACCACGCCGCGCGCAGGTGTGCCGTCACCGGGCGTCGGGTTGGGCCCACGGCCCGCGCGGTCAAAGTCAATCTTGATATGCTGCGGGCGGATCACGATATCCACCTTCGTCCCATCGGGCACGCCGGGGGCAAGGAAATTGCCGAATGGCGTGGGCGTGAGCGCCCCATTCACTTCGCCCCGGATCACGTTGATATCGCTGAAAAATGCCACTGCATCACGATCCACGGGCGCGTTATAGAGATTGTAGGGCGCGCCTTGCTGCACGATCTGCCCGCCGCGCATCAGGGCAATGTCATCGGCCATCCGCATCGCCTCCTCAGGCTCATGGGTTACCAGCAAGACGGCCGTGTCCTGTTCGCGTAAAATCTCCAGCGTCTCGTCGCGGATACCGTCGCGCAGTCGGTTATCGAGGCCGGAAAACGGCTCATCCATCAGCATGATGCGCGGACGCGGTGCAAGCGCACGGGCCAGCGCCACGCGCTGCTGCTCGCCGCCCGAAAGCTCGTGGGGATAGCTTTTCGCATAGCGCCCGAGGCCCACACGGTCGAGCAATTCGCGCACACGCCCCGCTGTGCGGCCACGATCCCCCGGCAAACCAAAACGCACGTTGTCGCCGACTGTCAGATGCGGGAAAAGCGCGAAATCCTGAAACATCAGACCAATATTGCGCTGCTCAGGCGGGATGCGGAACTTGGTGTCGCAGATCAGCACGCCATCCACGTATATCTCGCCGCTGTCTTGCATCTCCACACCGGCGATAATCCGCAGCGCCGTGGATTTCCCGCAACCCGAAGGACCCAGAAGGCACGTCACCTGCCCTGCCCGCACGCTCAGCGACACATCATCGACCACGCGCCGCCCGTCATAGCTGCGCGTTACGTTTTTAATCTCAAGGCGCGGCGGCGTGGGCGGCAAATGCGGTCTTCCATATGTTTCCGACCGAACCTGTCGGAATTGCTGAGCCGCAGATAGCAAGCCATGCGGCGCGGCGCAAGCCAAGCGGACCATATGAGGCGTGGATCAGGCCCGGCGCGCACCGGCAAGCGTGGCTGCGAATCCTGCCATGAGAACTCCGATACAGATCACCAAAAGCTGCTCATACTTGTGCCCCTCAGGCAGGATCGCTGCAAAAACCGCCCAATCGCGCGCAAAATAAGCCAGCGCGCCCAGCATGGCCGCGCCATAAGCCACGAGATAAGACCAAAGCGCGATGCGCCGCCCCATGACCAGCCCGACGATCAGAATGGGTGTGAGGAACATGCTGGCGGTCTCGCTGACTGCGACCGCGTCAAAGAGTGTCTGGTTCCCCCACAGCGTCAGCGCGGCCCCCAGCACCATGAACACAGTCATGGCAATCCGCCCCGATGCGAGGCTGCGCGCACCGATCCGAAGTTCCTCCACCACCAACCGCGCAGCACTGGCCAGTGCCGAATCAAGCGTGCTGAGCGCGGCGACCAGAAGCGAGACCAAAAGCGCCACGTAAAGCCAAGGCGGGAACATGTTTGCCCATGTGCCCAACAGTTCCCCCTGATACTCCGCTCCGATCAGGCTTGCTTGGATGCCGAACATGCCAAAGGCGATGATGCAGAGCGTCGAAATCCAAAATGCATGGAGAAAAGACCGCCGCGTGGTGTCGCGATCCGCCAGAAAGCCGCGATCCATCATCACTGGATCATGCGCCGGGTAGGAGAACACCTGAAGGAGAGCGACCAGCAAAAGCACCTGCCCGTTCCACGCCCCAGACGTGCCGGGCGCCGTGAGAACCGCGCTCATGGAAAAACCGGGGCTGAGCAGCAAGGCTGCGAAGGCCGCGGCAAAGACCACGAGAAAGACGCTCATCTGAAGCACATCCGTACGCAGCGCCGCACTCAAGCCGCCCCACGCGCTATAGCCAAGCCCAAGTATCGCCACAGCCACGATCGACACCTCACGCGCAAGCCCGACCTCGGGCAGCACGGCAGCAAAAATCAACCCGACGACGAGGCGATTGGCAAACACCTCGGACAGAAGCCTGAGCGCGATCACCAGATTGTAGCAGCCCGTGCCCGCCGCTCCGAACCGCGCACCAACCCAATCCTGAACCGAGCCTGCTCCGCCCTCGCGCAACCGCCCGACGATGAAGCCGCCTGTGAGGAAAGAACCGTAATAGGCGTCATAAGCCAGCGTGCCCCAGATGCCGTAGAAATAGCCCAAAATCGCGGCATTCATCAACGAGCGGGCGAATATCCACGTGGTGACTTGGCTCAGCACCAGCATCCAGAGACCCGGTGCGCGCCCGTCCACCGAGGCCCCTCCAAAGAACCCATCGACCGTGGCGCGGCGCGGGGCTGCGATCAGGCTGGCCAAAACGATGGCGGCGAAAATGGCAATCAACACGGCGGTTTGCATGGGCGAATCCTTGGCAATATTTAATCAGCCCCGTCGCTTAGCAGCTTGGCTGACCTGTCGCCAATGGGTGGATGCCGCACTCCACGCAGATGTGATCTTGCGCGAGGTGGCGCTACAGCGTCGCGTTCACCCCGCCCCCATCGAGAATAATATTCTGTCCAATGATGAAGCCCGCATGTTGGGAGCACAGAAACGCACAGGTCGCGCCGAACTCCTCCGCCGTGCCGTAGCGGCCTGCGGGGATCGTGGCGCAACGTTGTGCCTTGGCCTCGTCCATCGTGATGCCTTGCGCTTTGGTCACGCCGGTATCGAGGGCCACGGCCCGGTCCGTCGCATGAATGCCCGGCAACAGGTTGTTGATCGTGACCCCCTGGCCCGCTACCTGTCGCGACGTGCCCGCGACATAGCCCGTGAGCCCTGCGCGCGCCGCATTGCTGAGGCCCAGAACGGCGATGGGTGCCTTGACCGATTGCGAGGTGATGTTGACGACCCGCCCCCATCCACGCGCCATCATGCCCGGCACCAGCGCCTTGATCAGAGCAATGGGCGCCAGCATGTTGGCATCGAGCGCTGCTATAAAATCATCCCGGTCCCAATCGGACCACATACCGGGGGGTGGCCCGCCTGCGTTATTTACAAGGATATCCACGTCCCCCGCCGCCGAAATCAGAGCGGCCTGCCCCTCGGGCGTGCTCACATCCGCGGCCACAGTGGTGACCTCGACGCCGAATTCCGTCCGGATCGCAGCAGCCGACGCCTCAAGCGCCTGCGCCCCGCGCGCATTCATCACCAGATGCACACCTTCGGCCGCCAAGGCCCGCGCACAGCCTAGCCCAAGCCCCTTGGACGAGGCACACACAAGCGCCCGTTTCCCCTTCAAACCCATATCCATGCCGCGCCCCTTTCGTCTTTCCCCGTGACCTTGCCCGAAAGAGCGGCCACAATACCTTGAAACTTGCAAGCTGGTGGCACGCTGCTGCCACAATTCGCCTCTACCCAAAAACCTATGCCAGCCCCTTGCAGACCAAAAGAGCAAAAGATGACCCTCAGATCCGAAAATCCGCCCCATGTTCAGACCCTGCATGTTTACCGTGCCAACGCGTTGACGGTGATCAATGGCGCCAACTTGGGCGATGCGCTGTCCTTCGGGGCGGAGCTTGATCTGGATGATACCTATGAGCTGCACCAAACCGCCCGTTCCGAGCGGCTGACGGTGACGGCGGGACCAGGCGGAACGCTGATCGCGGCCCCTGCGACCACGCTCGGCCGCGCCGGGCACACGATCCATATCGATAGCTGCCTGACCCTGATGACGCCGATGGGCGGCACGACGGAGATTGTGGTGCTGGTCGAGGTGGACGCAAACGGCGATGTGGAGGCGGTTTATGCTCTGCCCCTCGCCGTGATGACGCCGCGCACAGATTACACCCTTGTGGGTATCGAGGTCGAGCGCGCACGGACCCGGTTTGCCGAAGTGGCCTGTGTGTCGTTCACACGCGGAACACGGATCACCATGGCCTCCGGCGCGCAGAAACCCGTTGAGGAATTGCAGCACGGCGATATGGTGCTGACCCGCGATGACGGACCGCGCGCCGTCACATGGGTTGGCCGATCCACCGCACGGGCGGTCGGGGATTTCGCGCCCATCTGCATCAAGGCGGGCGCGCTGCACAACGAGGGCGATCTTTACGTGAGCCCCGATCACAGGCTTTTCATCTATCAACGCTCGGACGCGCTTGGCGCGGGCCGCCATGAGGTTCTGGTGCGCGCACGTCATCTCGTCAATGGCGACACAATCGTGCAAGAGCCCGGCGGGTTTGTGGATTACTTCCAACTGCTCTTTGACGACCATCAAATCATCTATGCAGAAGGCATCGCCGCCGAGACGCTTTTGGTGGACACCCGCACCCGCGCCGCCCTGCCGGCAGAGCTTAACGCGAAGCTGGCCCAGACCCTTCCGGGCCATGAGGGGCGCCGCCACATGAAATTCGAGGTGGGCGAAGCGCTTTTGAGCCATCCCGATGCGGCCGCCCTCCTGCGCCGCGCCTCTACGCGCTAAACGCCTCGGCCAGACCACTCTGGGCAGCGCCGCACCATCTTGCCATGGCCTGGCGCGCGGCCTATACGCCGAGCCATGCCCAATGATATCTCAAACCGCCCCGCTCTGCCGCCCGAAATCGCGCGGCGCCGCACCTTTGCGATTATCTCGCATCCCGATGCGGGCAAGACCACGCTGACGGAAAAGTTCCTCCTCTTTGGCGGCGCGATTCAGATGGCGGGACAGGTGCGGGCCAAGGGAGAAGCTCGGCGCACACGCTCGGATTTCATGCAGATGGAGAAGGATCGCGGCATCTCCGTATCCGCCTCCGCCATGTCCTTTGATTTCGGGAATTTCC
>CALGEH010000109.1 GCA_937881735.1 uncultured Shimia sp. | reverse complement strand
AGCTCTTCACACCATGGCTGCGCATCTATCTTGAGAATTACCACAGCGCCATTTTCGATCGCCCTGCCCTCAAGATCGCCTAAGCGGATAACGCCAGGACAAAAAAACGCCGCGCGGGTCTTACTCGCGCGGCGTTTTTTATGTCTGGTGCAGTGCGATACCTTAGCGGGGCATCACGCCGCCCTTGGCCATCCGCGTGCGGCCCAAGGCCTGCATCGCGCTGGCGGCAATATCACCCGCCGTCAGGCCCGCATCCGCATACATGGCGTCGGGGGCCGCCTGATCAATGAACCGGTCAGGCAGCGTCATCGTGCGCACCGCGAGGCTCCCGTCGAGCCAGCCCTCATTGGCCAGCGCATGCAGCACCATCGCGCCAAAGCCGCCTTTTGAGCCTTGCTCGACCGTGATGAGCGCCTTGTGGTTGCGCGCAAGCTGTCGGATGAGATCCATGTCGAGCGGCTTGGCAAAGCGGGCATCCGCCACGGTGGCCTCGACCCCCTGCTCGGCCATCATGGCGGCGGCCTTCTCAACCTCGCCCAGGTGCGCGCCAAAGGACAAAAGCGCCACGTCCGTACCTTCGCGGATCACCCGGCCTTTGCCGATCTCCAAAACCTCGCCGCGCTCCGGCAGGGGCGTGCCCGTCCCCTCCCCGCGCGGAAAGCGGAACGCAATCGGGCCACTGTCATGGGCGGCGGCGGTGGCCACCATATGCATAAGCTCCGCCTCATCGGCCGCGGCCATCACGGTCATATTGGGCAGCGCCGTCATATAGGAAATATCGAACGCACCCGCATGGGTCGGCCCGTCCGCGCCCACAAGACCCGCGCGATCAATCGCGAACCGCACCGGCAGGTTCTGAAGCGCCACGTCATGCACAACCTGATCATAGCCACGTTGCAGGAATGTTGAGTAGATCGCGCAGAACGGCTTGAGCCCCGAGGCCGCCATCCCGGCGGCAAAGGTCACGCCATGCTGCTCGGCAATCCCTACGTCAAAAACCCGGCCCGGAAACGCATCGGCGAGGATATTCACCCCCGTGCCCGACGGCATCGCCGCCGTCACAGCCACAACCCGGCTATCGGCCCGCGCCTCTTGCAGCAGAGCGTCACCAAAGACCCGCGTATAGCTGGGCGCGTTGGGCAGCTTCTTGGCCTGCGCGCCAGTCTCCACGTTGAATTTGGCCACGCCGTGATATTTGTCCGCCGCATCCTCGGCGGGCGCATATCCCTTGCCCTTCACGGTGCAGCAATGGATCAGAACCGGCCCCGTGGCCCGCGTATGGGCCGAGCGCAGAACGGCCAGAAGCTGGCCCATGTCGTGCCCGTCGATGGGGCCGTAATACTGAAAACCCAGATCCTCGAACATCGTGCCGCGACCTTGGCTCATTTGCCCGGTCACAAGCTGCCGTGCGCGGCGCGCGTGATCGCGCAGGGGGCCGGGCAGTGCTTTCTCGAAATCCTCGGCCATCTGGCCGATGGGCGTGCCCCCGATGGAGCTGAGATAGCTCGACATCGCGCCCACGGGCGGGGCGATGGACATCTCATTGTCGTTGAGGATCACGAAGAGACGCCGCCCCTCCGCGCCTGCATTATTCAACGCCTCATAGGCCATCCCCGCGCTGATCGAGCCATCGCCAATGACGGCGATCGCATCACCCGTTGCCTGCCCCATGTCGCGTCCCACGGCAAAGCCCAAAGCGGCGCTGATCGAGGTGGAACTATGCGCGGCACCAAAGGGATCATACTCGCTCTCGGCGCGTTTGGTGAAACCGCTGAGGCCGCCCTCCTGACGCAAACTGCGCATCCGGTCCCGGCGTCCCGTCAAAATCTTGTGCGGATAGCATTGGTGGCCCACGTCCCAGATCAGCTTGTCATGGGGGGTGTCAAACACGGCATGGATCGCCACCGTCATCTCCACCACACCCAAGGACGATCCCAGATGCCCGCCGGTCTCGGATACGGCCGAGACAACCTCAGAGCGCAGCTCATCCGAAAGCTGCGCAAGCGCCCCATCGCTGAGACGGCGCAGATCCGCCGGAGAGGCGATACGATCAAGGATTGGTGTGATCGATGTATTCATGATATGCTTCCTTGTGCTCTGGACATATTTCACCGGTTTAGCCACCGGTGGAAGGCAAATGGCGCCGCGCTGAGTTACCCCCTCGCGACGCCACGCTCCTGTAGCCAACAGGAAGGGAACCGAGGCTTGGAAGCCCCGAAGGCGCAGGATCTAAACGCGTGAAAAGATCCTGCACCGTAACAGACGGCGGGTATGCGGCCCGCCATCTGATCTCTTATCCGAACGTATGTTCGGTAACCGTCACCATCATCGAAAAGTCGGGTGTCGGGTCAGCTGCTTCTTTCGACTCTGACGGCAGGAGGGCACCAATGCCCACCAGCACGAACCAGATCACCAGGAGCGCTCCGCAAAAGAGGGCTGCATAGCCGCCCCCTTTCAGCATCAGGGCCAAGGCGTCAGCGCGCAAACGAAAGCTGCTGTCCGAAGTTCGAAGGATATCGTTGTCGTTACTCATCGTTTCTCTCCTCAGTTCAGCGGCGCGTAGCCGTGGTCCTGTGCCCAGACAAACCAGTTGTCGACCACAGTGCCGGTCAGCAGGATACCGATCCCGCCTGTCAGCGGTGTCAGCACGGCGAACCACCAGGCCCAGCGGTGAATCCCTTCCATCGTGGCGTTGAAGCCCATGGTCCAGCGCCAGAAGAGCGCCGCACGTTCCGAGGCTGTGCCGCGGTCCACGATTTGTTCGATCTCACGCTCACCGCCGAAGCGGCTGACTGCCAGAATGGTCGCGCCGTGCATCGCAAAGAGCAGGGCCGAGCCATAGAGGAAGGCAATCGAGAGTGCGTGGAACGGGTTGTAGAAGAGGTTCCCGTAAGTGATCGAGAAGAGGTTCGTCCAGTCAAGGTGTGAGAAGATGCCGTAAGGCACGCCCTCTGACCAGCTGCCCATAAGGATCGGGCGGAAGAAGTTGAGCACGAAGATGAGCCACAGCAGGGCAAGAAAGGCCCAAGCGACGTGTTTGCCCATCCCGAGCGCTTCTGCACGACGGTAGGTGCGAACCCACCAGGCGACACAGCCAACCGCGAACATGAAGCTTGCGATCAACCACCAGCCACCTTCGGCCAGCGGAGCGAAGCCCAGCCCGTATTCCGGTCCCGGAGGCTCAAGCGAGAGCCAGAAGAGATCCCGGAAGAAGATGCCGGGCGAGTAGCCGGCCTGCGCCCAGAAGTTCATCCCGATAATGAAGAACCACGAAGCAAAGCCAATCACCGCCAGCATCCCGAAGGACCCAAGGTGCACGGGGCCGATCTGTGCGTTGCCAAACAGGCCCGCCAGTGTCGAAAACGTGGTACCCTTGGTGCGTTCGCGGTCTGTATCCGCGTTGGCAGCGACCCCCATCTCGGCAGGGCCTTGGACCTGCACTTGGGTGAAAATGTTCTGATATTCAGCCATTTTTCATATCTCCTTAAAGGTCCGCCCACCAGGGCAATTCAAGCCACCAATCCCACCAGACGATCCACTCCTCGAACCAGATGGTGCCGGAAATCACGATACAGATCGCACTCCAGAAACCAGCGCTCAGCGCGAGGAAGAGACCCAGCCGGTGAATACCGAGCGGCCCGATCGAATAGCCGATCAGATCGCGGAAGTAGGTGTCTTCGTGATCGGGGCTCTTCACTTCTTGACCTTTGGCAGGGTTGACCGCCGAAAGAACCAGGGACCCGTGCAGCGCAAGCGCTACGGCGGTGATCCAGAAGAAGCTGATAGCCACCATGTGAGCGGGGTTGTAATGGAAGTTGCCGTAAGCATATCCCACATTATTCACCCAATCGAGGTGGCTGAAGATCCCGTAGGGAAAACCATGCCCCCAGGCACCCATGAAGACCGGGCGGAACACCACCAGCGTCACATAGGCGAAGATTGCCACACCAAAGGCAAAGGGTACGTGATACCCGATCCCAAGTTTGCGGCAGATTTCAACCTCACGCATCATCCAACTCAGGAAAGCCCCGGTGGCACAGATGGTAATCAACTGCCACAGCCCTCCCTCTGCCAGAGGCGCGAAGCCGAGGCCGTATTCAAGGCTTGGCGGGTCAATCGAAATGAGCCACGGATTCCACGTGTCTCCCAGGGCCGCGCCGTAAAAAATGAGGATTGTTCCCAAGGCGGCGAAGAAGAACGTCGTCACCCCAAAAAACCCTACATAGAACGGACCAACCCAGAAATCGAAAAGATCGCCGCCCACCAGCGTCCCACCACGGACGCGATATTTTCTCTCGAAGCTGAGCTGTGCCATCGTCTAACTCCTTGCAGATAAACCCGAAAAAGAGAGGGCGTACCCGATGTTGCGATATCTTGTTCTGGTTACCGCGGGCGAGGCACAAGAAGATGCCCCCGCCCGCGGCTGATTTTAGAACCGAACGTTGCGTCCGATTACTCTGCTGCCATCTCCGAACCGAACGCGCGGTCGAACCAGTTTGTCTCAGCGTTGCTGAGCAGGACGAGGTGAATCATCGCTGCGAGCAGGAACAAAAAGACGCCTTGGGCCACGAACACACGCCGCGGGTCAAAGATCAGCCAGATTTTGTAGAACTGTGCCATTTGTCAGTCTCCTATTACCAAGCAAACCAAGGAAGCTTGATGTACGTCAGAATGTGAGCGACGACTGCTACCATCGCGAAGATGGTTAAACCGCTCATATAGACTGAGTGCAGCTCCTGGGCCTGCTCGTCTGTGAGACCTGTGAAAGACAGATCAGTTTTATCAGCCATGTTTTTTCCTCCAGGAAAAAATATACCGACACCGCGAATTCCCCGCGGCCGGGATACGACAGAGGCTCATCCCCTGCCCTATTTCACGGCTCCGCAAGCGAAGCGGCGAATTCCAAATGCATCAGGCCCAAAAGATCTTGGGGGTGATGATGCTGGCCTGAGACCATGCCGATTTGATCGGCCCGTGCTCAGGCGTGTCCATGATCCCGACCTGCGCCAGCGCCCATGCCACAAGGGCAAAAGGAACGGCGGTCATGAAGATCACGGCAAAATAAGCGGTGTATTCCGTGCGCCGGGGCGCAAGTTTCTTCCGGGATCGCGCCGGTGCGTTCGTGTCAGCATGTGTCATGTCTGTCCTCCCGAATTCTGGTCTTGAAATGCAGGGCTCAGCCCCGCGACGGTCTCACGCACAACACGGTCCTCACCCTGGCTGAGCGCGACCTTTTCGGCCTCGTCTCTCAGGGATTTGGCCGCAGAGATGCGGGTGAGAATAGGGTGCTGGGCGACGATTTCGTCCAGCAGGCGCTGCGCATCGGTATCCCAGGGGAAATCGCGGCGCAGGGTCGTTGGTGTGGCCTCGGCCGCATCCATTTCCGTGCCCAAAGGCAGGATGTGGAACAGCGCATCAAAAAGCCCGTTGCAGACCTCTTGCAACATGTAAGTGGCACCCGCATATCCCATGAAGGGCGTGCCCGTCGCGCGCCGAATGGCGGCCCCAGGGAAGCTGGCGGGAATGAACGTAGGCGCCGGGCCGTGGCCGGATTTAAGCTCGGCCAGATACATTTTTTCGTTGATCGAACCCATCAGGATCAGGGGCCGTTTGGCCCCGATCATGGCACGCACTTCGTCATTGTCGGTCTTCTTGCCTGCCGTCCGCGCGACAGCGAACGCACATGGCAGGCCCAGATCATTCTCAAGGTAGTTGCGGATACCCCGAGCATAGGTCTCATTGGCCACGATGCCGAAGCTCGCGGTGGCAAAGAAATCCTGCGTGACCGAGCGCCACAGATCCCAGACGGGTTTGAGCGTCGAGTGTTTCTCCTGCGCGATGAACGGCTCCGGGTCGAGACCCAGCATATCGCCCAGCTGGCGCAGGAATTTCGTGGTGCTGTCCACGCCGATGGGCGCTTGCAGATAAGGCTTGCCCAGAACTTCGCAAAGCCCCCGGCCAAACTCGCGGTACATGCAGACATTCACATCCGCGTTCACGAGATTGCGCATCTCGGCCACATGCGCGCCCAAAGGCATCACCATGTTCACCTCTGCGCCGATCCCCTCAATGAGGCGGCGCATCTCGTGCAGGTCCGAGGGCATATTGAACGTGCCATACATCGGCCCGAGGATATTGACGCGCGGTGCGTCGCCCTCCTCGCGCTTGGTTTCCTTGGGCATCCGGCCCTTGGTCATGCCAAACTCGGTAAAGATCCACGTCATCGCGCGGTCAGCGCTTTGCCATTGGTCTTCGTCGATGGTGCGTGGCAAGAAGCGCTGAATATTCGTCCCCATTGGCGTCACGCCGCCGCCGATCATCTCGGCGATGGAGCCAGTGACGACCACCGCAGGCAGGGCCGGATCAAGCGTTTTCCACGCCCGCTCCATCGCCTCTTCGGTGCCTTTGCCCATTTCGTCCTCGGCGAGACCGGTGACAACGATGGGAAGCTCATGTGGCGGAAGCGCGTCTGTGTAATGCAAGACGGACGTCACGGGCAGGTTCTCGCAGCCTACGGGGCCGTCGATGACAACCTGCAATCCCTTGACGGCGCAGAAAGCATAGACCGCCCCCCAATATCCGCCCGCACGATCATGGTCCTGGATCAGCATGTGAATGCCTCCCCTTTGGTGCGATTTTGGCGTGTGCGGCTGGGTGCCACATAACAACCACGTGCGGCCGCCATTGGCTGCGCCAATCGCTTTCCCGCACCCGGCGAAAAATATGTATTTTTCACCGTCATATCATCTCCGCCGCTTTGGCCGCGCGGGCTTGCTTTTCAATCTTCTTGGCGTTGATCTCGCGGAAGCGCGGCTGAAGGTTGGGAGATCCCTCCCAAACGCCCGCCGTGTCGCCATGGCCAACGCCCTCGAAGAAGGCTTTCATCGTACCCATGCGCTCCTTGTTGCCCATGGCGGCATTCACCACCTCGGCCAGGGATCCCGCACCCGCCGGTCCCATGAGGGGCCGCGCGGAAATAAGGTTCGTGAAGTAAAGCGATGGAATTCCGAGCTCTTTACCCTTTTGGACAACGGGCGTTGTGCCAATGGCGAGATCCGGCTTGATCGCCTCCATAGCGGCGCAATCATCCTCAAGGCTGGCGCGATACTTGATCTTCACGCCCTTCGCTTCAAGCCAATCGGCGTCCGTTGCACTCCAAGGTGTCTTCGGGCACGCGGTGCCGACATATGGCACATTCGCGCCGCTCTCGATGAGCAGACGCGCGACCAAAAGCTCGGAGCCTTCATAGCCCGAAAGGGTGATCGTGCCCTTGATGGGCGCACCTTCCAGAGCGGTAGAGATTGTAGGCAAAAATGCGTTCTGCGCGGCGGCCACTTTGTCGGCGGCAATGCCGAACGCATTGCCAATCCCGGAAAGCCACGCGGCGGTGCCGTCACGACCAACGGGCGCAGAGCCGACAATGGGCCGGCCTGCGGCCTGAAACTCCCGCACGGCGGCGGTGTAGAAGGGATGGATCGCGGCCACTGCGCCACAATCGAGGGCCGCGTAAAGCTCGCGCCACTCGCGGCACGGAACAACAGGACCCGCTGCCAGACCCATCGGGGCCAGCATCGCGCCGATCATCATCGGATCGGCGGGGAACATCTCGCCCAGAAGGCTCACGGTTGGGCGGTCAGACTTGCCACCGACGGGCGCAGGCACGGGGCCTGCTGCCACTTCGGCGCGCGCATAGTTGAGCATCGCACCGGCAAGCACGTCTTTCGCCTCCGCATGTGTGGGAATACCAAACCCCGGAACATCAATTCCCACGATCCGCACACCATTGATTTCCTTGGGCAAAAGCCGCAAAGGCACACCGGAGGCCGTGGGCACACAAAGGTTGGTCACAACGATACAATCGAACTTTTCAGGGTCCGCCATCGCATGGACGCTCTCGCGGATATCCTCAAAGAGCTTACCCGTCACCAGCGTCTC
>CALGEH010000108.1 GCA_937881735.1 uncultured Shimia sp. | reverse complement strand
AGTGCCCTCAAGCGGCAATATCGGCGCAGCCGAGGCCGTTGATCAGACTTTCCTTGGCATGTTGTGTAAGCTCCCTTGTAAAAAAGAATACGAGTTGAGGAACAATACTATGCGCAGCAAAGTCACCAAGGCTATCTTTCCGGTTGCGGGTATGGGAACGCGCTTTCTCCCAGCGACCAAATCGGTGCCCAAAGAAATCATGACCCTCGTGGACCGCCCCCTCGTGCAATACGCGATTGACGAGGCGCGCGCGGCAGGGATCAAGGAATTCATCTTCGTCACATCGCGCGGCAAGGGCGCGCTTGAGGATTACTTCGACAACGCCCCCCAGCTTGAGCAAGAGCTGCGCCGCAAGGGCAAGACGGAGCTTCTGGAGATCCTCAAATCCACCAATATGGATTCGGGTGAAATCGCCTATATGCGCCAGCACAAACCCCTCGGCCTCGGCCATGCGGTCTGGTGCGCGCGTCGCCTGATCGGGAATGAGCCGTTTGCCGTGATCCTGCCCGACGATGTGATCGCCGCCGAAAAGCCCTGCTTGCAGCAAATGGTCGAGGCGTTTGAGGAAACCCAAGGGAACATCGTGGCCGCTATGGAAGTGCCCGACGACAAGGCGTCGGCCTACGGGATGCTGGACATCAAGGAAGACATGGGTGCGCTCGTCTCCACCAAAGGAATGGTCGAAAAGCCCGCCCCCGGCACGGCACCCTCAAACCTCGCCGTTATCGGCCGCTATATCCTGACGCCCACCGTGCTCAAGATGCTCAACAAGAAAAAGCCCGGCGCAGGTGGTGAGATTCAGCTGACTGACGCTATTTCTGATGCCCGCAACGAGGGCGAAGAGGTTTACGGCTTTCGCTTCCGGGGGCAGCGGTTCGATTGCGGCTCCAAAGCGGGCTTCTTGCAAGCAACAGTGTCCTTTGCTCTCGCGCGTGACGATCTGCGCGATGATTTGCAGAACTTCCTTTACGACACGCTCAACGCTGATAAGGCTGCGCAATAGTTCTGAAAGACTAAAGGCAGATTTCGTTTGACCAACATCCTCGTAACTGGTGGCGCGGGCTATATTGGAAGTCACGCCTGCAAGGCGCTCAAGGCCGCCGGATATACGCCTGTTACCTATGATAACCTGATCACGGGCTGGGCCGATGCGGTGAAGTTCGGCCCGTTCGAGCAGGGCGATCTCAACGACCGTGAGCGGCTCGATCAGGTCTTCGCCGCCTATCAGCCCGCCGCCGTGATGCATTTCGCAGGCCTCAGCCAGGTGGGCGAAAGCACCCGCATCCCCGAGACCTATTGGCAGACCAATGTGGGCGGATCACTGACGCTGATGCAGGCCGCCGTGACCGCGGGTTGCCTTGATTTCGTGTTCAGCTCCACCTGTGCCACCTACGGCGATCAGGACAATGTGGTGCTCGATGAGACCTGCCCGCAAATGCCGATCAACCCCTATGCGTCGTCAAAACGCGCCATCGAAGACATGCTGCGCGACTTTGAGGCGGCCCACGGGCTGCGCCACGTGATCTTTCGCTATTTCAACGTGGCCGGCGCCGATCCGGACGCCGAGGTGGGCGAGCAGCACCAGCCCGAGACGCATCTCGTCCCTCTGATGCTCGATGCGATCGACGGCACGCGAGGGGCGCTCACCATTTTCGGCACAGATTACGACACGCCCGATGGCACCTGCATCCGCGACTACGTGCATGTCTGCGATCTGGTGGACGCCCATATCCTTGGCCTCAAATGGCTGGAGGATGGCAAGGTGAGCCGTGTCTTCAACCTCGGCACCGGGGATGGGTTTTCCGTGCGAGAGGTAATCGCGCAGGCGGGCCACGTCACCAACCGCGATGTGCCCGTGATCGAAGGGCCGCGCCGCGAGGGCGATTGCACCAAGCTCGTCTCCGGCTCCACCCGCGCAGAGGCCGAACTGGGCTGGACGCCCACGCGGTCTTCCATGGCGCAGATGATCGGCGATGCGTGGCGCTGGCATCAATCTGGACATTTTGCGAAATAGCGGCAATCCTTCCGCCTGAGCGGCCCGCGCGAAATGACGGGCTGGCTAAGGGGTGCAGATGACGGGCAAGGCCACTCTCTGGGACCAAATCGGCGAGACGCGGCTCGCCTACCGCCTCCGCTGGAAACGGCGCAGGCTTCTTCTGCGCGCCCTGCGCAAGCGGCACCAGCTTCGCGCGGTCACAGACCGAACCGAGGCAATCACACAGGGTGCGATTCTGTGCTTTTCCACCGTGCGCAACGAGGCGATCCGCCTGCCCTACTTCCTCGATCATCACCGCGCGCTGGGTGTCGATCATTTCCTATTCGTGGACAATGGCAGCACCGATGGCACCGCCGAGATGCTGTCGAAGCAACCTGATTGCTCTGTCTGGAGCACCTCCCACAGCTACCGATTGAGCCGTTTTGGTGTCGATTGGCTGACATGGCTGCAAATCCAGCATGGGCACGGCCATTGGTGCCTGACCCTGGATGCGGATGAGATCCTGATCTACCCATTCCACGACACACGGCCTCTGCCCGCCCTCACCGAGTGGCTCGATATAAAAGGTCTGCCCTCGTTTGGCGCGCTGATGCTGGACATGTATCCGCGCGGGCGGCTGACCGAGGCACCCTATGAGGCGGGCCATGATCCGGCGAAGACGCTGCAATGGTTCGACGCGGGCAACTATATGATCCAAAATAAAAAAGACCTGCAAAACCTCTGGATCCAAGGCGGCCCGCGCGCGCGCGCCTTCTTTGCCAAGGAGCCGCGCCGCGCGCCGACCATGGGCAAAATCCCCCTGATCAAATGGGACCGCCGCTATGCCTATGTCAGCTCCACGCA
>CALGEH010000107.1 GCA_937881735.1 uncultured Shimia sp. | reverse complement strand
CGTGAGGTTATTGGAATATTTCAGCATATCGCGCACGATGATGCTGAGCGCCGCACTTTGGTGCACGACGAGGGCCGTGCCACGCGGCAGGCGGTTGATCGATCCCCCCAACTTCAGTTCGATCCCTTGGCTGCGCGCAAAGCCCGCGAAGACCTCGCCCGCATAGTCCGCCGGGCGCCGCACCGGAAGCCAGCGTGTGCCGCTATTGCCAAGAGCGCCCTGCGCCACGGTCCACGCGTCATGATCGCCACCATCAGTGTAGGTGTAGAGCGGGCTTTGCCGGTTCGCCACGCGCATCCGGGCCACACGCACCTCGGGGCGGTATCTCCCCGAACGCGCATCCATCATGACCGTGTAGCCACCCGAGCCACGCTGCCACGCGAAATGCACACGGTTGAAATTCAGGTTCAGCCCCGAAAGGGTTGGGTTGTAGCTCACATGATCAGGCTGATCCGCGTCGATCACACGGGTAAAGGGCAGCGCGCCACCATAGACGTGAAACGCGCCATCGACCGCACGGATGCCCGCCGCCTTGAGGTCTGCGGCCATACCCGCAAGCGCGTCTGTGTCCAGCGTCGGATCACCGCCCCCTGCAAGGATCAGATCACCCTTGATCACACCATTCTCAATCGCGCCCGCCGCAATCAGCCGCGTGCGGAATCTGTATGTCGCACCCAACGAGCGGATAGCGTAAAGGGCCGTGATCGCCTTGGTGACGCTAGCGGGGGCGAACCCTTGGCTGCCGTTACGCATCTCCAACACACTGCCCGTGCGCACGTCCACCACGGCATAGCCCACCGCACCGCCCAATTGCGCCGCATCGATGAGCGCCTGCGCGTCCGGCACGCGCGCGGCACGCGCTTGCCCGCCCGCAGGCCGCGCTTGAGGCCGCAAGGATACCGAAGGCGCACCCGCCACTGCCGGGCCCGCCAAAAGCGCACCCGCCGCAACGCTCAGAAAATACCGTCGTGAAATTCCCAATGTCATTGCCGGAGGTTAACCCCGGTTCCCGGCCTGAGACAATTGGCTATTTACCCAAAGACGATCACGATTTGCTCAGTCTTGCACAGGCCATGCGCCATCGGCGCGTAGCCCGGTGGACGACATCGCGACCATCGGCACGTTCACAAAACACCACGCTGGCGCGTGCATGTGAGCAAGGCGCTGGCTTTGGCGACAGGGCAAACGGTAGTCCTTGTAGATCCGCGCCGCCTTGGAGCTGCGCGCGGCCAGCCGCGCGCCGGGGCGGGCCAGCACGCCGATCGGGACCGTTTCCATGATCTCCTGCCAATCCTGCCAGAGATGGAACTGCGTGAGGTTATCCGCCCCCATCAGCCAAACGAACCGCGCGCCGGGCCGGGCCGCACGCAGACTGCGCAACGTCTCCGCCGTGTAATGCGCACCGATTTCGGCCTCGAAATCACTGATCTTGACACGCGGGTGGTCCATCACGACCTCGGCCGCCGCCATCCGCCGAGCCATGGGGGCCGGGCCACGCGCCTTGAGGGGATTTCCGGGGCTGACCAACCACCACACGGCATTTAGGTCAAACCGCTTCAGCGCCTCGCGCGTGATATGGGCATGGCCTGCATGAGGCGGATCAAACGAGCCACCGAGCAGTCCCACCGTGCGGCCGGGCCGACAGGCTGGCAATATCGGTGGGTGCATCGGCGCGATCTCCATTCAATTTGAAGGGTTTTTTACCCACAAAACGAGGCCGCTGCCACCTGATATTAAGGGCGCCGGGGCACTGTGCCGAATGAGGCAATGCGAAAGCGTGAGCGGTAGTGTGAGCAACAGGCCAAAATCAAAAAACGCCGCCGGACTGTCGCCGGATGTTCCGGGCGTTTTGACATCGCTGCCCGGGCTGATCCTCGATCATGTAACCGATGGCGTGGTCCTGATGGATATGCGGGGGCGGGTATTGTGGATGAACCCCGCGATGGAACGGATGACTGGTTGGAAGCTCAGCGAGGTGAAGGGTGACAACCCGCAGGCCTATATCTTGCCCTCGGAATTACGCCCGACCAAGGCGCAGCTTAATGAGTTTCAATACCGGCCCGAAAGCTCCCTTTTCCAAGGCTACCGCATCACCCAGCATATGCGCCGCGATGGCGCGCTATTCTGGAACCAACAAAGCCACGCCTTGATCGATCTGGGCCCGGACCCCTCCCAAAAAATGGTCGTCGCGACCTGCCGCGATATCACCGAGCAGGTCCGCACTCACGACGCGCTGGAAGAGATCCGGATCGAGCTTGAGCATGCCGCAGGCCATGACAATCTGACCGGGCTGGGCAATCGCAAGAAGCTCGCTGACTTTCTCGCCTCACCACGCGTTCGCAAGCACCTCAAGGCAGGGCATGTCGGGGTGCTGCAACTCGACCTTGATAAGTTCAAGGACATCAACGACACGCTGGGCCATGATGCGGGTGACGCCGTGCTGCGCCACGTCGCGGGGGCGGTGGCCGCGCAGGAGCATCCCGGCGATTTGGGCTGTCGGATGGGCGGCGATGAATTTTTGTTGATTTGCCTTGGAATCCATAACCCTGATGTCCTTCTGGCGCGGGCCGAGCTGATACTGCATGCGGCCAGCGCGCCCATATATTGGAAAGAGCAGCCAATGCGCGTGGGCGTATCCATCGGCGCCACGCTCAGCACCTGCGGCACTACGAATGGCCAGACCCTGATCAAAAAGGCGGATCAGGCGCTCTACATATCCAAAAGCCGCGGCCGCGGGCGTGTGACCCTCTACAGTGAGCGTCTCGGGCGTCGCTATAACGCCCAAAGTCAATTGACCCGCGATTTACACAACGCAATCGATAAAGAGCAGTTCAAGGTGCATCTGCAACCCATCATGGACCTCGCGACAGACCAGATCACAGGCTGTGAGGCCCTGCTACGCTGGCACCACCCCGAGCGCGGCGTGCTCGCCCCCGCGATTTTTCTTGACGCCGCCGAGCAGGCCCAGCTTCAGACCCAGATCGATTACCTATCGATGAACGCGGCCCTCGACGCGCTTTGCAATCTGCGCGACGCGGGTTTGAGGACATGACCATGGCGATCAATGTCTCTTCTTCGATCCTCGCGGATGCCAATTATCCCGGCCTGCTGGATTGGGCCCTGCAATCCCGCGACCTGCCCCA
Organism: uncultured Shimia sp.; assembly: GCA_937881735.1. GTDB lineage: Bacteria > Pseudomonadota > Alphaproteobacteria > Rhodobacterales > Rhodobacteraceae > Roseovarius. Next base: position 1,956 of record CALGEH010000107.1, on the reverse strand, counting down.
AAGCAGCGTCTGTGTTGAAATTCTAGAAACCAGTATCCTGAACCAGCCCGAACCGGACGTGGTCGCACGGGTGGAACACCTGCGCCGGATTGGCGTGCGCGTGGCGCTTGATGACTTTGGCACAGGGTATGCAGGGCTTGCACAGATGTCGCTGCTGAAAGTGGACCAGATCAAACTGGATTGCTGCTTGGTCAGGCGGTTGGAGAGCGATCCGCGCACGCGCGTGATCACCCGCGCCCTCATCCGGCTTTGCGCCCTTTTGGGTATGGACGTGGTGGCCGAAGGGGTCGAGACGCAAGGACAACTCGATATCCTGCGGCGCGCCAGATGCCCACGCGCACAGGGCTACGCCCTCGCTCACCCCATGCCCACCCCAGATATCATTACCTGGCTGCACGCCAACACCCCCCTGCCCCGCACGGTGCCCCCTGAGCCGGCCAAACACGCCGCACTCATTCCCCTCGCACACCGCCGCGATAACAGCGTTTGAAATCCGCCCGCCGCACCGTTACATCCATGCGCAAGATTTTGATTTCAAAACGAAGGGCGGGTCCATGGCTGCGAACCAATATGTCTACCACATGCAGGGCGTCTCGAAGACCTACCCCGGCGGCAAGAAATGCTTCGAAAACATTCACCTGAGCTTTCTGCCGGGTGTGAAAATCGGCGTCGTCGGAGTGAACGGCGCGGGTAAATCCACCTTGATGCGCATCATGACCGGCGCCGATACCGAATTCACCGGCGAGGCATGGGCGGCTGAAGGCGCAACCGTGGGCTACCTGCCGCAAGAGCCGCATCTCGATGAGACGCTGAATGTCCGCGAAAACGTGATGTTGGGTGTGGCCCCCAAGAAGGCTATTCTCGACCGGTTCAACGAGCTTGCGATGAACTATTCCGATGAGACCGCCGATGAAATGGCGGCCCTTCAGGATCAGATCGACGCCGACAACCTCTGGGACCTCGACGCGCAGATCGACGTATCAATGGAGGCGCTGCGATGCCCCCCCGATGACGCCGATGTGGCAAGCCTCTCCGGTGGGGAGCGGCGTCGCGTAGCGCTTTGTAAACTTCTGCTCGAAGCACCCGATATGCTGCTTTTGGACGAGCCGACCAACCACCTCGACGCCGAGACGATCGCATGGCTGCAGCAACACCTCATCGCCTATAAGGGCACCATCCTCTGCGTCACCCATGACCGTTATTTCCTTGACGATATCACCGGCTGGATCCTCGAATTGGACCGTGGCCGCGGCATCCCCTACGAGGGGAATTATTCCGCATGGCTGGAGCAGAAGGCAAAACGCCTCGCGCAGGAATCCCGCGAGGATAAATCGCGCCAGAAAACACTAGAGCGCGAATTGGAATGGATGCGTCAGGGGGCCAAGGCCCGGCAGGCCAAATCCAAGGCCCGGATCAACGCCTATAACGACATGGCCGGGCAGTCCGAGCGCGAAAAACTTACGCGCGCGCAGATCGTGATCCCCAACGGGCCCCGCCTCGGCGACAAGGTGATCGAGGTCGAGGGTCTGAAGAAAGCCATGGGTGACAAACTCCTGATCGAAGACCTCAGCTTCTCGCTCCCACCCGGCGGCATCGTCGGTGTGATCGGTCCCAACGGCGCGGGTAAATCCACGCTGTTCAAGATGCTGACCGGGCAGGAAACGCCGGATGCCGGCACGATTGAGTTCGGTGACACAGTCGACCTCAGCTATGTGGATCAGTCCCGCGACGATCTCAAAGCAGATGAGAACGTCTGGGAGGCTATCGCCGACGGGCAGGATATCATCAAGCTGGGCGACGCCGAGGTGAATGCCCGCGCCTATTGCTCCGCGTTCAATTTCAAAGGCGGCGACCAGCAGAAGAAGGTCTCGCTGCTGTCTGGCGGCGAACGCAACCGCGTCCACATGGCCCGTCTGCTGCGAGCGGGCGGCAATGTCCTGCTGCTCGATGAGCCTA
>CALGEH010000106.1 GCA_937881735.1 uncultured Shimia sp. | reverse complement strand
AATGCCGCCTTTGCCCTGTGCAATTCCGCGTAAACCCCTATGAAATTAGAATAAAGTGGTCCATGCAGGATGGCCGCACTGCAATGGGCCGGCTCATAAGGATTGTGCCCACCTACGGGCGTGAACGAGCCGCCCAAGCAGACAATCGGGCTCAGCCGATACCACAGCCCCGTCTCGCCCAGAGTGTCGGCCAGAAACACGGTCTCATCCTTCCCCGGCATGCCGCCAAGGCTGCGCCGAGCCAGGCTCATGCCGCGTGCCGTGATCAATCGGGCGATATCGGCCCCCCGCTCGGGGTGGCGCGGCACGAGGATCAGCAGGAGATCCGGATGACTGGCCAAGAGGGCGGCATGGGCGCGCAGCGCGATCTCCTCCTCGCCGGGGTGGGACGAGCTGAACACCCAAAGGGGGCGATCCAAGAACGCGCCTTGCATGGCGCGCAGGGCATCCTCGTCCACCGGAAGAGGAGCAGCGAAGGATTTGAGGTTGTGACCCATTTTGGCGTGTTTCAGGCCCAAACCGCGCAAATGCCGCTCCGTTCGGGCGTCTTGGGTATGGATCACCCGGAAAAGGCCCATGATGTTGCGCGCTGTGCCTGCTGCCCGCGTCCAATTCTGTGCAGAGCGGTCCGAAATCCGCGCATTTATCAGCGCGAGTGGCACGCCACGCGCCGCCGCACCGCGCAGCATGTTGGGCCAAAGCTCGCTCTCGACGAACACCCCGGCATCGGGGCGCCAATGGTCCAGAAACCGCGCCACGGCGCGCGCGCTATCGAGCGGCGCAAACTGATGCTGCGTGCGCGGCGGCAGGCGGCGCGCGACAATCTCAGCGGAGGTCGCGGTGCCCGAGGTCAGCAGGAAATGCGCGTCCGGCAGGGCGCTCCCCATCTCCTCGATGAGGCGCAACACCGACAAGCTTTCGCCGACGGAGGCTGCATGAAACCAGATCACACGCCCCTCGGAGCGCGGCAAGCTGGCATAGCCCATTCGTTCAGAAAACCGTTTTGGATCAATGTTATGGAGGCGTAACTTCGCCTTTACGCGGGCATAGGCCAAAGGACAAAGCACCGTGGCCAGTCCGCCATAAAGGCGCAGCAAAAACGTCGGCCGCGTGAGGGCGGGCATCAGCCGCCTGTATGGCTCATATGGCGGGTGACGCGGCCATCGACCGTCTGCCGCGAATAGTCGAAATCATGGCCCTTGGGCTTGCGTGAGATCGCCTCGCGGATCGCGTCCTGCAAGGGTGCCTCTGTGTCGGGATAGTTGCGCAGGGGCGCGCGGAGGTCCGCCATATCCTCTTGTCCGAGGCACATGAAAAGCTCGCCAGTGCAGGTCAGGCGCACGCGGTTGCAGCTTTCACAGAAATTATGGGTGAGCGGCGTGATGAAGCCGATCTTCTGCCCCGTCTCTTCCAGCCGGACATAACGTGCGGGGCCCCCCGTGCGCTCGGGCAGGTCGGTGAGAGTATAGTGTTCGCCCAGCGTGCGGCGCAGGTCGGACAGCCGCCAGTACTGATCCAGGCGGTCCTCGTTGCCTATATCGCCCATCGGCATGACTTCGATCCAAGTGAGGTCCATATCGCGCTTGGCGCACCATTCAGTGATGGTGAAAAGCTCGGCCTCGTTGAAATCCTTGAGGGCCACCGCGTTGATCTTGACCCGCATTCCGGCTTTTTGTGCCGCATCGATCCCGCGCAGCACCTGTGGCAGGCGCCCCCAGCGGGTGATATCCGCAAATTTCTGCTCATCCAGCGTGTCTAGCGAGACGTTGATCCGGCGCACACCCGCAGCGTAGAGATCGTCTGCAAATCGCTCAAGCTGACTGCCATTGGTGGTCAGGGTCAACTCTTTCAGGGCGCCGCTTTCCAGATGCCGCGACATAGCGTTGAAAAAGGTCATGATCTCGCGCCGCACAAGAGGCTCGCCGCCGGTAATGCGCAGCTTTTCCACGCCTAAGCCGACGAACGTGCTGCACATGCGGTCGAGTTCCTCCAGCGTCAGCAATTCCTTTTTCGGAAGGAACGTCATGTTCTCGGACATGCAGTAGACGCAGCGAAAATCGCAGCGATCCGTTACGGAGACGCGCAGATAATTGATCGCGCGCTGAAATGGATCAATCAAAGGAACTGTCATGTCATTGAAACTATGCGGGCGTGGACAGTCCCGCAAGGGGGATCTTGGGATTGCGAGGGGCGATTTGGCGGCTTAGGCTGCGCTTTATGAAACCTGTGTTGCTTTTGACATTGCCCCTGACCGCCGCATTGGCGCTTGGCGGCTGTGCGCGGCTTGGTCTGCCGGATATGTTTCCCGCGGCTAAAGAACCCGAGCTGGGTCCCGCACCGCTGGACGCCTCTGTGGCGCCCGAGCAGGTGGTCGTGCCGGTGGGCACGCCGCAGACGCCCGAGGCGTTGGACACCACTTCCGCATCGGACCGGGCAAAGGCGCAAGACAGCGCGGGTGGCGTCGAAATCGGGCGGACGATTGCGTCGCTCGGGGCGGCGACGGAGCCAGGGTTCTGGATGAAAACGCCCTTAGTGGATGCACCTGCAAAGGGGCGGCCGGTTTATATGGCCAACGGCAAGTCGGTGAGCGTCGATCTCATTCCGCTGGACGGGCCTGCAACGGCGGGCAGTCAGATGTCACTGGCGGCCCTTCGTCTCGTCGAAGCGCCGCTGACCGGGCTGCCGGAGATGCAGGTTTTCAAGATGCGCTGAGGCTTTGCGCCGTTACTCCACTGTCACCGATTTGGCGAGGTTGCGGGGCTGGTCCACATCCGTGCCTTTGGCCACGGCGGTGTGATAGGCCAGAAGCTGCGCCGGGACGGCATAGAGGATGGGGGCGAGAACAGGGTCGATCGTGGGCATGATGATGGTATGCCACGTCCCGTCGCCCGCATCCTTCGCGCCCTCCGCATCGGTGATCAGGATGATCTTGCCGCCGCGCGCCATGACCTCCTGCATGTTGGATACCGTTTTGTCGAAAAGTGCGTATTTCGGCGCCATGACCACGACGGGCATCTTCTCGTCAATGAGCGCGATGGGACCGTGTTTCAGCTCACCCGATGCATAAGCTTCGGCGTGTATATAGCTGATCTCTTTTAGCTTTAATGCACCTTCCATAGCGAGAGGATACATCACTCCACGCCCCAGAAAGAGCACATCTGTCGCTTTCGATAGCTCTTGGCTAAGGCTGCGCACGGTCTCTTCGATCCCCAGCGCTTCGTTCAGCATCCCCGGCAGACTGCGCATCCCGGCGATATGTTTGCGCAGGCCATCATCGTTCAGATGCCCGCGCGCATGGGCTGCTTTGAGCGCCAGAAGTAAGAGCACGGTCAACTGGCAGGTAAATGCTTTGCTGGAGGCAACGCCGATCTCGGTGCCGGCATGGATCCGCAGGGCCAGATCGCTTTCGCGGGCGATGGAACTTTCGTCCACATTGACCACCGACAGGATGATCTCCGCCTTGCCCTCGCAATAGCGCAGGGCGGCCAGCGTATCGGCCGTTTCACCCGATTGGCTGACGAAAAGCGCGGCCGTGCCTTCGGTGATGGGGGGCTCGCGGTAGCGGAACTCGGAGGCCACATCCACTTCGACGGGCAAGCGGGCAAGCTGTTCGAACCAGTATTTGGCGGTCACACAGGCAAAATACGCGGTGCCACAGGCGACCATGGTGATCCGTTCAAGCCCTGCAAAGTTGATGCCACCGTCGGGCAGGGTGATGCCGCCGGTCTCGCCGTCAAGATAGGCCGCCAAGGCCTCGGAGATCACCGTGGGTTGCTCGGCGATTTCCTTTGCCATGAAGTGCTTATGCCCGCCCTTGTCCACGCGGGCGCTGTCGATGCGGATCTGGCGCATAGGCCGTGTAACGGGCGCGCCTGTCGCATCTGTGATCTTAAGGCTGGTGCGGGTGAGCACCGCGCAATCGCCCTCTTCAAGATAGGTGATGCGATCCGTCAGCGGGGCCAGCGCGATGGCGTCGGAGCCCACGAACATCTCACCATCCCCGTGGCCGATGGCAAGCGGGCTGCCCTGCCGCGCGGCGATCAGCAGATCATCCTCACCGTCAAAGAGGAAACAGAGCGCATAGGCCCCTTCAAGCTGTGCAATCGTCCGGCGCGCGGCCTCTTCTGGCGTGGCGCC
>CALGEH010000105.1 GCA_937881735.1 uncultured Shimia sp. | reverse complement strand
TGCTGGGCCTTTGCTGTATGAGCGTTGGGCGCGGTTTATGCCTTTGAGGCGCGCGCAGCAAGGCGGGCGGTCTTATCTGAGGCGTTTGGCCCCGTGATGCGCGAGGTTTTTTGGATATTTGGGCCAAGAAAAAGCCAGACGGGCGCATTTCAGCCCATTTGGGTCACGATATGCGCGCTCGCCTCAAGCGTGCGGTGAACGGGGCATTTATCGGCAATCTGCAGCAGCCGGGCACGCTGGGCTTCGTCCAGATCACCGTCAAGAAAGACCGTGCGGATGAATGTGTCGGCCTTGCCCAGCCGCCCGCAATCGGCGTCTTGCGCATGGACCTTGTCATGGCTGACCTCCACGCGGATATGGGTGAGGGGCCACCCCTTGCGCCGCGCATACATGCGGATGGTCATCGACGTGCAGGCGCCGAGGCCCGCCGCGAGAAAGCCGTAGGGCGACATGCCCTTGTCGGTCCCGCCGTAGGCCAGCGGTTCATCGGCCAGCGCGTGGTGGCGGGGGCCAGCGTTCACGTCCTGCAAGAAGCCATCGGGGTCCGCCTCGCTCACGCGTATGATGCCTTCGGGCGCGCCGGGGGGCGGGGCGGGGGGCGTGAGCGTGAGGTAGCGCGCCGCCCATGCGGCGATCACTTCGGCGGCGTACTCGGCGTCTTTGGGCGCTGTGATCAGGTGGTCGGCCTCGTCGAGTGTGACAAAGCTCTTGGGGTGTTTGGCGGCGCCAAAGATCCGGCTGGCGTTCTCGATGCCCACTGTCTCGTCGCGGGGCGCGTGCAGAACCAGAAGGGCACGGCCCAGATGGGCGATGTCATCCGCAAGGGCGGTGGCGCTCACATCCTCGACGAAACTTTGCCCGATGCGGATCGGGCGGCCGCCAAGCTGAACCTCGGCGCTGCCATGGGCTGCGATCTCGTCCAGCGCGCCGCCAAAATTATGCGTGACGTGGCCGGGATCGAAGGGCGCGCCGATAGTGGCCACGGCCTGCACGCTGTCAATCAGACGCGCGGCGCGCAGCACGGCGGCACCGCCCAATGAGTGGCCGATGAGCAGCGCAGGGGCCATGCCGCGGGCCGTGAGGGCAGCGGCGGCCAGCTTGATATCCTCGACATTGGAGGTGAAGGTGGTGTTGGCGAACTCTCCGCCCGAATGGCCAAGCCCGGTGAAATCGAACCTCAGAACGGCGATGCCCGCCCCCGCCAGCCGCGCGGAGATGCGCCGCGCCGCCGGAATATCCTTGGAGCAGGTGAAGCAATGCGCAAAAAGCGCAGTCGCCATATGCGCGCCGTCGGGCATGTCCAGCCGCGTGGACAGCTCGGACCCGTCATGGCCGGTAAATGTAAGGCGCTCTGTGACCATTTCGGCCCCCTTTTGCTCGTGTTCCTTACAATGAATATGGGGCCGCACGCGCCCATACCAGCGATGTGTCAGCCGCGTCACGCGATGGTGACAGGGCCGTGCAGGTTAAAAGATACAGAATCATAAAGGCGGGCGCTCAGCCGCCCATCAACCCCGAATCAAAGGGATATTTGGTGAGGTTCTCGAACCCATCTTCCGTGATCAACACCTGATCTTCGAGCTTGATGGAGAAATCGCCCCCCACCTCGCCGACCAACGCCTCGACGCAAAGCACCATGCCCGCCTCCAGCGGATGATCGAACGCGCCCTCCACGGCCTGGTCAGGATAGGCGACAAGCGGCCACTCATCACAAAGCCCTACACCATGCATCAGGCAGCCGTATTTCTGCTCCTGAAACTTGGCGTCCAACACATGGGTTCTGGCGGTAAGCTCGGGGATCATCACACCGGGTTTGAGCATCTGCATGTTGGTCATCATATGCTCATGTGCGTGCTGCATCGCATAGACCATATCGGGGCGCGGTTTGGCGTCGCCCACCCACCATGTGCGGCTGATATCGGTGCAGATGCCGTAGCTGCCCACCAGATCGGTATCGCAGCCCACAATCTCGTTATTTTGCACGATGCGGGGGCCACATTCCTGAAACCACGGGTTGGTGCGTGGTCCGCTGGCCAAGAGGCGGGTCTCGATCCATTCGCCCCCGCGGCGGATGTTCTCGGCATGCAGAACGGCCCAGATATCATCCTCGGAGACGCCTCCGCCGGGCACGTTTTCGCGCATGAACGCCTCCATGAGGCCCAGCGATGTTTCGCAGGCATGGGACGCGCAGCGCATGGCCAAAATCTCATCGGGGCCTTTGACGGAGCGGGCCTTCTCAGTCACCTCCTCGCCCTCCATGATCTCGATCCCCTGCGCCTCAAGCGCGCGTGCGCCCGGCAGCATGATCTTGTCCACGGCCAGCCGCATATTTCCGCCGCAGCGCTCGCGGATCACCTCGGCCACCTCGGCGGCAAAGGTTGATGCGCTCTGGCGTGTCTTATCCCCGCAAGAGAAATAGAAGATCGAAGCACCCGTGCGCTGTTCCATCACCAATGGGTTGAATTCGCTCAGGAAGGGCGAGTTCTTGTAATCCCAGATGATCATATGCCCGTCAGCGGTCAGAAAAACTGCGCGGAACGGGTTGTGCGTGTTCCAAAGCTGCATATTCGTGCTGTCGGTCGCGTAGCGGATGTTGAGAGGTGGTCGCAGGATTTCGGACCAGTAGTTAAGGTGGATCAACTTGTGA
>CALGEH010000104.1 GCA_937881735.1 uncultured Shimia sp. | reverse complement strand
CGTTCTTGTCGGCGCGGCGGATCGCGTTGCGAATCTCGTCCGAGGCTTCGTGTTTGAAAAACGTGCTGATCGCGCCGTCGAAGGGCAGGTCCATGGCGGTGTCCTTTGTTTTGATGGAGTATGGCCCGCGCGCCGTCCGCGTGCAATCAGGGGCGCAGGCCCGCACGGGTGGCGGCGCGATCAATGGCGGCTAAGGCGGCGTCTGGGTCGGCGTGATGGGGCATGTGGCCGACGCCCTCCAGCACGGTCAGATTGGCGGTGCTAACCCGCTCTGCGAAGGGGCCGGAGTGGATCGAGAGCGGCACGGTCGTGTCGTCGGCGCCGTGGATAATCTCGATCGGCATGGTGAGCTCTGCCGCGTAACGCTCTGACATTTCGACAATATGGGGCCGCAAACCGAGCACCTGTTGGCCATTCGCGCGCAGCGCGCTGCGTTGGATCGTGAGGCCGGCGCCGACATAGGCGCCGTAGCCATCGGGCGGGCTTTGGGGCGGGAATATCTGCGCGAGACCCTTGTCGATCCGGCGTTGCGGCACCAGCGCCGTGATCAACGGCACCGCCGTCGCCCCACCCAGCGCCGTGCCTGTAAGGTCGTAGAACGTGCCCAGATCGCCGGGCCACGGGAGCGCCACGCCGGCCAGCAGGACCAGCGCCGCCGTCTCCTCCTGTGCGCTCAGCCCCCATGCCAGCGCCACCGCGCCACCGAAGCTATGCCCCAGCACGATGGGCCGCTCCACGCCAAGCTGTGCGGCGGCGGCCTGCAAGAGGGCGGCTTGCTCCAGCGGTGGCTCGCCGCGCGTGCTGCCATAGCCGCCATAGCCGGGCAGGCGGTCCGTATAGCCGAGGCCGGGGCGATCAAACGCGATGACGCGGTAACGCTCCGACAGACGCCCGGCCAGATCAAAGGTGAAGTCACGCAGATTGCCGCTGGCGCCGTGCAACAGGATCAGATCGGGACCGGTGCCTTGGGTCCACGCATGGACCTGCGTGCCATTCACATCCAGAAGCTGTCCGATGGGAGGGTAGGTGGCGCGCGCCTCGCGCTCGCGCTTCTCAGCCAGCCCGGCGCAGCTGGCGACAAATGCCAACGCACCCAGGGCGGCCCATGTCATCTTGCGCGCCATATCAGACCTCTTTTCAATCCAGCTCAGCCAGTAGGTAGGCCGATCTGGTCCATGTCAAAGGGCGTGGATTGATAGATCTGGTTGATCCAGTTGCCGTAGAGCAGATGTGCATGGCTGCGCCAGCGGTTCTGCGGCGCGCGGGCGGGATCATCGCCGGGATAGTAGTTGCAGGGCACGTTGATGGGCGTGCCCTCGGCCACGTCGCGATCATATTCCTGTTTCAGAGTATCGCTGTCATATTCCAGATGGTTGAAGATATAGAGTGCGCGGTGTGCAGGATCTTCGACCAGACAGGGGCCCACCTCATCGGAGTGCAAGAGCGTGGTCAGCCCACCCGCCGCGTCAATCTCGCTCTGGCGCATTTCGGTCCAGCGGCTGACGGGGATCACGCAGTCATCGGAAAAGCCATTCAGAAACGGCGAGGCGGGCGCCATGTTGCGATGCCGGAAACAGCCGAACGCCTTGGCATCCAGTAGATGTTTGGGCACGCCGTGGAAATAATTGATCATCGCCATACCGCCCCAGCAGACGCCGAGTGTGGAGTGCACATGGGTCTGGGTCCAGTCAAACACGCGGGCCAGCTCGTCCCAATAGGTCACCTCGCCGAAGTCCAGATGCTCGATTGGTGCGCCCGTGATGATCAGCCCGTCGAATTTCTCATCGCTCTGCGTCACCTCCGTGAAGGGGCGGTAAAAGCTCTCCATATGGGCGGCGGCAGTGTTGCGGGTCTGATGCTCGGACATGCGGATAAGGCTCAACTCGATCTGCAAGGGTGTGGCCCCGATCAGCCGTGCAAACTGCGTCTCCGTCTGGATTTTCTTGGGCATGAGGTTCAAGAGGCCAATGCGCAGCGGGCGGATATCTTGGCGCGCGGCCAGATCCTCGTCGAGCACGCTCACGCCCTCGCGCGTCAGCACGGCGTAGGCAGGCAGTTTGGCGGGAATTTTGATGGGCATTGTTCTCTTTTCCGGCTGCGAAGGGTCTTTCTACGCCTCCGCCAAGCGGCGTTCAATGGCCGTGGCGATCAGCGCCTCAAAGCTTGCGGCGTCATGGACCGCGGCCATCTCATCGGCGCGCACCGACACGCCCCAGGGCGCCATCGCCGCATAGCGCGGCGCGCGGTGAGCAAGGGCGGAGGCTGGGGACGAGGGGTGGGGGCGCAATCGC
>CALGEH010000103.1 GCA_937881735.1 uncultured Shimia sp. | reverse complement strand
GACGCCGGGTTTTTCGACCCAATCAGCGTGGTCGAGGCTCCCGTGGAGATCACCCGTGTGCCTTTGAAGGAAGCGGAGGGAATCGTGTGTTGCGGCCCCTTCGATCCGATGGCCGACCCAGATGTGAACCGCGCGGATTTTCTCTATGCCAAGCAAATGGGGATGAAGCTTCTGTGTGCAAACCCCGATTTGGTGGTGGACCGGGGCGAGACGCGCGAATGGTGCGCGGGCGCGCTGGCGCGGCTTTATACGGAAATGGGCGGCGAGAGCCTCTACTTCGGCAAGCCCTATCCGCCTATCTATGATCTGGCGCGGCGGCGGCTCACCGCGCTTGGCAAAGACATCGGCGAAAGCGCCATTCTGGCAATCGGGGACGGTGTCGCGACGGATGTAGCCGGCGCGATGGGTGAGGATATCGATTCGCTCTTTATCTCCGGCGGGCTTGCGGCGGCCGAGACAAAAACCAACGGACAGCCTGATCCAGATGCGCTAAGGGCCTATCTTCAAAAAGAAATGTCCAGCCCGACCTTTGCCATGGGGCACCTGCGCTAGCAAAATAAAGCTTGCGTTTCTGCGTCTGCGAAGTAATTAAGTTGCCAAGATGGGCCGCGTTAGCGTCCTAATATTACGCACCACTCTACCAAGAGGGACATCATGTTGGACAATTTACCGCGCGGCACCATCACCATCGAAGAAATCGAAATGGGCATGATGCGCTATCTGCAAAAGGTGGTGACGGATGAGGATATCGAGATGTTCGCCGAAATCTCGACCGACCGGAACCCGGTGCATCTGGATGATGATTATGCCCGCGACACGATTTTCGAGGGGCGGATTGCCCATGGTATGCTGACAGCTGGGCTGATCTCGGCGGTGATCGGCGAGCAGCTTCCTGGGCATGGCACGGTCTATATGGGCCAGAGCCTGAAGTTTCTGGCCCCTGTGCGCCCCGGCGACATGGTGCGCGCCGAGGTCGAGGTGATCGGGATAGATCATGGCAAACGCCGGGTGCAGCTCGATTGCCGCTGCATGGTCAATGGCAAGAAGGTTCTGGTGGGTGAAGCCACCGTTCTGGCTCCTTCTGGCAAGTTCGACTAGGCGCAGACTGGCCGCGCTCTTGCGGCCTCTGCGATGTGACGCTACCCCTGCGCCATGCGTATCATCCGGGACTACACTTTCGTTGATAAAAGCAGCCGGGGCGCGAGTGCGGCCATCGGCAATTTCGACGGTGTGCATATAGGCCACCAATCCGTGATCGACATCGCGAGGCAAGCCGGCGCCAAGATTGGTGCACCTCTGGGCGTTTTGACATTCGAGCCGCATCCACGCGAGTTTTTTGCACCGGATGCCCCCCCCTTCCGCCTGATGAGCTCTGCCGCACGCGCAAGCCGTCTGGCCAAGCTGGGCGTGGATCGGCTCTACGAGATCAATTTCAACGCGGGCCTCAGCGCGCTTACGCCGGAGCAATTCGCGCGGCAGGTCATCGCGGAGGGCCTTGGCCTGCGCCATATCGTTGTGGGCGCTGATTTCTGCTTTGGCGCGGGACGTGCCGGGACGGCAGCGGATTTGCAGCGGTTCGGGGCCGAGATGGGCTTTGGCGTTAGCATCGCTACCCTTCTGGAGGGTCAAAGCGGTGAGGTGTCCTCCACCGCCATCCGCGCGGCGCTGAGCGAAGGCCACCCGCGCGAGGCCGCCGCGATGCTTGGCCATTGGCACCGGATCGAGGGTGTCGTGATCGGCGGCGAGCAGCGTGGCCGCGAGCTTGGGTATCCCACCGCGAACATGTCCATCGAAGGGCTGCACCAGCCGAAATTCGGGGTCTATGCCGTGGAGGTGGACGTGCTCACCGGCCCGCATAAGGGCAGCTATGGTGGGGCCGCCTCGCTTGGCGTGCGTCCGCAATTTGCCGGTGAGGTGCCAAATCTGGAGACGTTCATCTTTGATTTCTCGGGCGATCTTTACGGAGCCGAGTTGTCCATTGCCCTCGTGGACTACCTCCGCCCCGAGGCCACGTTCGACAGCCTTGAGGCCTTCATAGCCCAAATGGACGCCGATTGCGCAGAGGCCCGCCGCCTCTTGGCCGCGCTATGAGAGAGCGGTTTTGGGAAACGGTTCCGCTCAAGAAAATGACGCGCGACGAATGGGAAGCGCTCTGCGACGGCTGTGGCAAATGCTGCATGAACAAGCTGGAGGATGAGGATACGGGCGAGGTCGCACTGACCCGCGTGGCCTGCCGCCTTTTCGACGACACGACCTGCCAGTGCGCGCAATATCCCATCCGGCACCAATTCGTGCCCGAATGTATCGTCCTGAAGCCTACCAATATGGACGCGAACCTCTATTGGATGCCAGAGACCTGCGCCTACAAGCTTTTGTGGCAGGGCAAGCCGCTCTACCCGTGGCATCCGCTGATCTCGGGGACACCCGAGAGTGTCCACGCCGCAGGCGTGTCGATGCAGCAGCGCACGGTGGCCGAATTCGAGGTCTCCGAGGACGATTGGGAAGATCATATCATAGAGGAGCCACTCTGATGTTTTTCACCTCCGACAATTGCGGGCCGATGCACCCGAATGTGCGCGCCGCCGTCCTTGCCGCCGACGAAGGCTTCATGCCCTCCTATGGCGACGATCCGATCATGGACGTGGTGCGCGGGCAGATTCGCGACCTCTTTGGCACGCCCGACGCATCCGTCTATCTGGTGGCCACGGGCACCGCGGCCAACGCTCTGGGCCTCGCCACGATCACCAAGCCGTGGGAGACGGTGTTCTGCACGCCGCTGGCCCATATCAACGTGGATGAATGCCACGCGCCCGAGTTTTATACCGGGGGTGCGAAGCTTTCGCTGGTAGGGCCGGGCGACAAGATGACGCCCGATGCGCTGGAGAAAAAGATTCTCAGCTGGGGTAAGGGCGATGTACACACCTCGCAACGCGGGCCGATGCAGATCACGCAAGTGACTGAAATGGGACGGCTTTATACGCTGGAAGAGCTAAAGGCACTGACGAGCGTGGCGCGCAGATATGGGTTGCGCAGCTTCATGGATGGCGCGCGTTTTGCAAATGCTGTGGCCGCTCTGGGCTGCACCGCGCGCGAGATGACCGTAGAGGCCGGCATCGACGCGCTCAGCTTTGGCGGCACGAAGAACGGCTGTGCGGGCGTCGAGGCCGTGGTGTTTTTCGAGCCAGAACACGCGTGGGAATTTGAGCTGCGTCGCAAACGCGGTGCGCATCTTTTCTCCAAACATCGCTACCTTTCGGCTCAGATGCAGGGTTACCTCGCCGAGGGCACATGGCTCAAGGCGAGCGCTCAGGCCAATGCCAATGCGGCACGGCTGGTCCAAGGGCTTCGAGGTGTAACGGGCCTTGAGTTTGTGGAAGAACCCGAGGCCAACATGATCTTTGCCACCCTGCCCCGCCACGCGCACCAGACGCTGAAAGCAGGCGGCGCGCAATACGGGCTTTGGGGCGATCTTGAGGGCGATCCGGATGAGCGCCTCATGATGCGGATGGTCTGCGACTGGTCCATGCCGCACGCGATGATCGACGACTTTCTCGACCTCGCACGCGGGCTTAAATAGCGCAATCGCGCCGCGGGGTGCTACCGCCGCAAGAACCGCAAAATCTCGGTGCTGACCGCATGGGGATGAGTGCTCGGAGACATGTGGCCCGCACCGCCGATGATAGACCGCTCCGCCCCGGGCAGGCGGGACGCCAGCACGGTGTTTATCGCGCCGATGATCTCCGGTGACCGGCTTCCTTCAATCAAGAGGCTGGGCCCCGGCAACGCCTCCAACACACCCGGCGCCAAAAGCCCGCCCACATCAGCGTAAAGCGCCGGGCCTGCCGCCGCGATCAGAGGCATCTGTGCGGCCAGCCGAGCGCGTTGCTCTTCGGGAATGCGCGCCCAAGGCGTGCCATCGCCCCAAAGCCCGAGAAACGCCTTTGCGGCGGCCTCATGCTCCTCACGCTCCATCGCATCCTCAAACGCCGCCGTCTCCGCCGCGTGAAGCACCCGGAGACGCGCATCCCCTCCAAGGACGGCTGTGAAAAACACGGGCTCGATCAGAACCATCCGCCGAACGCGGGCGGGAAAGAGATGCGCCACGCGCAGCGCCACCGTGGCCCCGAACGAATGGCCGATGACATCGACCGGACCCTCGCCCGCGCAATCGGCGGCCATACGCGCGCAAAGCCCCTGAATCTCGGCCACCCCGTCCCATTCGCCGCTGCGCCCGTGTCCGGGCAAATCAAAGGCAGTCATGGTCAAAGCGCCCGACAAATGTTGCGCAAGGCCACCCCAGACGCCCGATTGCGCGAGGCTGCAATGTATCAACAGCGCGGGCTCAGGCCCTTGACCAAACGTGGTCCAATAGGTGGGAAAGCCGCCTTTAAGCCCGCGCGGCATCGATCACAGCTTGCCCGCGAGATGCAGTTCCAGATCGGCCAGCCGGTCCTGTCCCCAGAAATTCTGCCCCGTATCCACGGCAAAGAAGGGCGCCCCGAACACATCGCGGCGCACGGCCTCCTCCAGATTGGCGGCATAGGCCTCGGCCCCTTGCAAGAGGCCACTATCGGCGAGGCCTGCGTCAAACCCAGTTTCGCTCAGACAGGCCTTCACAACATCATCCTCGGCAATATCGCGGTCCTCGGACCATATGGCGCGGCCAAACGCATGAACCAGAGCGCCCAGATCACCGCCACCCGCCGCCTGCGCCGCGATAATCGCATAGGACGAGGGCGCGGAGTTCGTCGGCCAATGCGCGGGCTTGAGGTTGAGCGGCAGTCCCGTCAGTTTCGCGCGCCGCGCCATATCCTGAAGCCGGTAAGCCTGTCGCGCGGGGTGGCGATCCTTGGGCGGAAGGCCCCCGGTGCGCGCAAAAAGCGCCATTATGTCCATCGGCCTGTAGGTCACGCTTGCCCCGGTGCGCGCCACAATCTCGTCCACTGATTTGCCCGAAAGGTAGGTGAAAGGTGACAATGTCGAGAAAAAATAGTCGATATGAGCCATTTTGCGGTTCCTTCCGGCTGTGCAGCTTTGCCAGACCCTACGCCCATGCTAAGGGGTGTCAACGTGACGAATCTGTCATTCAGACCACCTGCGGGGACCCCACACATGCCATCCACACCGGAACCGAAACTGATCTCGGGCAATGCCAACATGCCATTGGCCAAAGCTGTGGCACGACGTATGTCGATGCATCGCGGAATATCCGTCGAACTCGTGGAGGCGCGGGTCGAGCGGTTCAACGATGGCGAGATATTCGTAGAAGTGTTCGAGAATGTCCGCGGCGAGGATATGTTCATCATTCAAAGCACGTCGAACCCGGCCAATGATAACCTGATGGAGCTTTTGATCATGGCCGACGCGCTGCGCCGTTCCTCGGCCAAGCGTATCACCGCCGTCATCCCCTATTTTGGATATGCGCGGCAAGATCGCCGCTCCAAGGCGCGCACGCCGATCTCGGCCAAGCTGGTGGCAAACATGCTGGTCGAGGCGGGGATCGAGCGGGTTCTGACAATGGACCTGCACGCGGCGCAAATTCAGGGGTTCTTCGATATCCCGGTGGACAACCTTTACGCCTCGCCCGTCTTTGCGCTGGATATACTGACGCAGTTCAAGGGCCATATCGACGAACTGATGGTCGTCTCTCCCGATGTGGGCGGCGTGACCCGCGCGCGCGAGCTTGCCAAGCGGATCGGGGCGCCTCTGGCCATCGTGGACAAGCGCCGCGAGCATGCAGGCGAAGTGGCCGAGATGACGGTGATCGGCGATGTGACGGGCAAACGCTGCATCATCGTGGACGATATGTGCGACACGGCCGGCACGCTTTGCAAGGCGGCCGAGGTCCTTCTGGAGGGCGGCGCATCCGAGGTGCATGCCTATACCACGCACGGCGTCCTGTCGGGCCCGGCGGTGGAGCGGATCACGAATTCTGTCCTGAAATCCATGGTGATCACCGACACGATCGCGCCTACTGAGGCGGTTCGGGCCACGCCCAATATCCGCATCATCCCGACCGCGCCCGTTTTTGCGCAGGCGATCCTGAATATCTGGAATGGGACGTCCGTGTCATCTCTCTTCGAGACACCCACGCTTGAGCCTGTCTATGAGGGACAGTTCGGCAACTGACGCGAGTGGTGGGGGCTTCAGTAAAGCTCCCAGTCATCCTCGGCCAAGACCTCACCGATGGAGAGCCAACGCACCCGTGCGCGCGCCACATGGGTGTCGGACCACGTCCGGAACACCACCTCGAACCCTGTCTCGGAGATGTTTTCGGCATTCACCTCGACCCGCGAGTTTGTCGAGCTGTCAATGTCCCACATGGACAGCGCGCATTGCACGAAAGGCGGGTCGCGATAGCGCTCGGTAAAGCGGATGGAATGCCTGCGGCTGCGGTCGCCGCCTCCGGCCCACATCTCGCCGTCGAATTCATAATCGGAAAACAGGACAATTTCGCCCTGATCGATACCAATCAATCTATTATCGAACCGTTTCATGCACATTCCGTTTATCGCCTGCGCATCTCGTAATTGCGCAATTCAGCAAAAATGAGGTCTAAAAGAAAAAAGGCCCGCTGTTGGCAGGCCTTTTGTCAGTCACCGGATCGCGGCAGGGTCAGCTCGCGCTCAGGCCGATGTGATCGCCAATCGCCACCATATCGGACAAAAGCTTGGCCGCGTCATCCACCGGGCCGGGCTCGTTCTTGAACGTCTCTTGCGCCTTGGCGAGGTGGTCAGTCGCGTGATCCACCAGCTCCTTGAACACTTCTTGGGTCATGTCGGCGCGCGGGATCGCCCGCTCGGCCAGAACCGAGACGCCCTCGGGATTGATCTCGGCAAATCCGCCCGTGACCACGAATTCCTTGTCGCCCTCGGGTCCTGCGACCTTCAGCACGCCTGGGCGCAGGGTGGTGATCAGGGGCATGTGATCCGCCATGGCGGTCAGATCGCCGTCCGCACCGGGGATATGCACCTCAGCGGCCTGAACCGACAGCAAAAGCCGCTCGGGCGACACCAGATCGAATTGCACTGTTCCAGCCATCAAGGCCTCCTGTCATTTCGTCGTCTCGGGGCACAGATGCGCACCCCGAGCCTGTCTTTATCGCCTGTGATCAGGCTGCATCGGCTGCCATACGCTCGGCTTTCGCCTTCACGTCTTCAATGCCGCCGACCATGTAGAAGGCACCTTCGGGGAGGTGATCGTACTCACCTGCCACAACCGCCTTGAACGACGCGACAGTGTCGGCGAGCGGCACCTGAATGCCGTCAGAGCCGGTGAAGACCTTGGCGACGTCGAAGGGCTGGCTGAGGAACCGCTGGATTTTGCGCGCGCGCGAAACGGTCAGCTTATCCTCCTCTGAGAGCTCGTCCATGCCGAGGATCGCGATGATATCTTGCAACGATTTGTAGCGCTGAAGGATACCCTGCACGTCACGGGCAACCTGGTAATGCTCTTCGCCCACGACGGTGGGGTCCATGAGACGAGAGGTGCTGTCGAGCGGGTCCACGGCGGGGTAGATGCCCAGCTCGGAGATGGCGCGCGACAGAACTGTCGTTGCATCAAGGTGCGCAAAGGATGTGGCCGGGGCCGGGTCGGTAAGGTCATCGGCAGGCACGTAGACGGCCTGCACGGAGGTGATGGAGCCCGCTTTGGTCGAGGTGATCCGCTCCTGCATCTGGCCCATATCGGTGGCCAGTGTCGGCTGATAGCCCACGGCGGAGGGGATGCGGCCCAGAAGGGCGGACACTTCGGAGCCCGCTTGGGTAAACCGGAAGATGTTATCCACAAAGAACAAAACGTCTGCGCCGGACTGATCGCGGAACTGCTCGGCCAGTGTAAGGCCGGTCAGGGCAACGCGCATACGCGCACCGGGAGGCTCATTCATCTGGCCATAGACCAGCGCCACTTTGGAATCTTCAAGCTTGCCGGGGACGATAACGCCCGATTCGATCATCTCGTGGTAAAGGTCGTTGCCTTCGCGTGTCCGCTCACCCACACCGGCAAAAACCGACAGGCCCGAGTGCACGCGCGCGATATTGTTGATCAGCTCCATGATCAGAACCGTCTTGCCGACGCCCGCACCGCCGAAGAGGCCAATTTTGCCGCCCTTGGCATAAGGGGCGAGCAGGTCCACAACCTTGATACCTGTCTCAAGGATCTCGGATGTAGTCGATTGCGCCGCGAAGTCGGGCGCATCTTGGTGGATCGAGCGGGTCTCTTCCATGCTGATATCGCCGGCCTCATCGATCGCTTCGCCCACGACGTTGAGGATGCGGCCGAGCGTGGCGTTGCCCACGGGAACGGTGATGGGTCCGTCGGTGTCGGTCACGTCCTGACCGCGCACAAGGCCCTCGGTCGCATCCATCGCAATGGTGCGCACGGTGTTTTCGCCAAGGTGCTGCGCCACTTCGAGCACCAGCGTCTTGCCGTTGTTGTCGGTGGTCAGAGCATTCAAAATTTCGGGCAGGTGGTCGCCGAACTGAACGTCGACCACGGCGCCGATCACCTGAG